>NZ_JAYMRY010000028.1:0-109884 GCF_038900695.1 Paraburkholderia sp. JHI2823
GCTGCTCCAGACGCTATCCTTCAACACGGAATGGAGATTAAACCCGGGAAAGACGGAAGCAAATCTCGCAAAAAACCGGACATTTCTATTGAGCCGGAGACCGGACATCTGTATCTGGCCATGACAGTCATTGTCTTCTGTGGACTCCCGCACATTTCAGAACATCCCGGCTTGAGGGCTGCCGCAATGCGCGAAATGAAGTACATGAAAGAGGCATCGGCTCCTGCCGCCGCGTCCGCGCCGGTCGCCGCGAGCCAGTGATGAAGATCAAGGAACTGAAGCGCGACGACGGTACGCGCACGATGTCCTTCGACTGTCCTGGTTGCGGCTGTCTGCATCAGGTGAACGTCGCTGGCATCTGACTCAAAAGCTCGGGCTTTGCTGAAATTCCAGCTAGCCAGTGGCCTGGAGCCGGCAGGTTCGCAGATCACGGCATCGATCCCGTGCAGGCAAGGTGCGAGAAGATTGCCTGCACGTCGATCCAGTAGAGCCTTTCATCGACGCGCCGCCGCGGGCATCCATCGGCGCGCTAGCAGTAGTCAAGGTGCTGCTCATGCAGCGTTGCTAGGGCTGCCTTCTAGTGACGGGATCACAGCGGAAGGAAACGTGGATTACGCCAAGCTTGCACGCCATCCACGCTCAGCTCGGGTTTCCAGTCTTTCACCTGGTAGAAGGCGGGACGCTCCATCTCAATCAACCAGTCGCTGGGCTTCAGAATGTCGTACAGGCGCCCTTCGATGTGCTTCGAGTGAGTCCCGATCAGAACGTAGGCCACCTTCTCGTTGAGGATGTCCATACACGATTCGATTAGGTCCGCCTCGCCGCCCTGGATGTCGATGTGCAGGAGATCGATTCGATCTCGGTCGCCAATAGCCGCCTCCAAGGAAACCATCGGCAACAAGTCGTGGCTACCGGTGGCCACGGCCTGGTCTTGCTGCTCTTGCGTAGCACCGAAGACCGGTTCCAGCCCCCAATGGTGGCCAGCGTGCTCTTGACGCGGGAATAGTGCGGTCCCATGGGTGGCTGCAGCGATGCCGCGGTGAAGCGTGTATTCGTCCTGTGAGAACCCGTTGCGTGCCAGTGCCTCGCGGGCGAACTCAATATGGCCTTCGTCGGCCTCAATGCCGATAGCATGCACCTTGCGGCCGGTACGCTTTGCCACCACGCCGGCGTTATTCATCCAGCAACCCCATCCACAGCCCAGTTCAATCATATTGAAGGTGTCAGGGCGCGCCAATTCCACCGCATGCAACGCGGAGGCCCATTCCGCGATGTCTGCATGCCAGTTGGCTGGCAGCGGGAACGGGTCCAGCTTGCCACCCTGATCTGCCAGGAAGGGGAGAATCTTGGGGTCCACCAGCACGCCAAGCCAATTCGTCTGGAATCCCGGTGTGGGCTTTCGGTCATGCACTTCGTGGCGGCGCATGCATTCGAGCGCGTCGAAGTTGGTGTAATAGGCGAAGAAGGGTGTGCGGCGCGTGGCCTCCACCAGATTTTCCAGATTGCGAACTCGCTCTTCTGCCTTGCGAACTTGCTCTTCTGCCGATTGAAGTGCCGCAGCTAGTGCATTACGGTTATCGTGCAGTCTGCGGATCGGGCCGATCGAACGGCCAAGGCTTTTCATCAAGGTCATGCCTTTTCACTCCTACATCGCGTGTGCGGTCGCGTGTCATGAAGGCCACCGGAACAAATCTTTCTCGCCCTGGTGGAAGTGCTAAATAGGTCTCTAGCATTGAGAGTCGCCAGCATAAGCGATCCAGGCCTCGGAGGAGAATTGCGCGTAGCCCAGAAGCGAATGACCCAAATGCATCTCGCATTTTTCCCTCCCTAGCCAGCTGTTGCTGCGCATCAACTATAGGGTAACCCTCCGTGATCCCGTGGTTTATGCGCCTGCACGGTACATCCGCATCCAATGCAAAATATACCGTCGAATGAAGCACTTTTAGAGTGAATTGATACAGAAAAACAAGATAAAAAAGTTGATCGCCTGGTTGTTCGCTGCCCGGTCATTTAGCCATGACGGACTAAGCGGCTTGCTCATGTCTATGGTCGGTTTCAAGCCGGATGGCGGGAACGCTAAGCCAACCACCGCAGAAGCACTGGCAGCGCAACCGGCACGACGAACGCGGTGAACACACCGTTGAGGCCCATGCCGAGCCCCGAAAAAGCGCCCATCTCCTCGCTCACCTGAAAGGCACGCGCGGTGCCAATGCCGTGTGACGCCACGCCGATCGCAAAGCCGCGCACTTCAGGCTCGCGCACACGTACGAAATCGAGGATCCAGCGCGCGCTCACGGCCCCGAATATGCCCGTTGAAATGACGAGCACGGCGGTGAGAGAAGGAATACCACCTACCTTCTGGGCGACGGCCATGGCGATGGGCGTTGTAACAGACTTCGGCGCGAGCGAGGCAAGCGTTTGATGCGAGGCGCCCAAGAGCTTGGCAACGCCCACTGCCGAGACGATCGCCGTAAGCGAGCCGGCAACGAGACCTGCGAGGAGTGGCAGCGCGCCGCGCTTAAGCTTGTCCCACTGGCGATACAGCGGCAATGCGAGCGCGACCGTTGCGGGGCCGAGCAGGAAGTGCACGAACTGCGCGCCCTCGAAATAGGTGCGATATGGCGTATCGGTGATCCTTAGCGCGGCGACGACGAGCGCCACGGCGATCAGCACCGGGTTCGCGAGCGGATTGTGCCTCGCGCGCGCGTAGATGTTGATGGCGATGAGATAGGCGACGAGCGTGACCGTCAAGCCGAGCAGCGGCGTGGCGGCGAGATAGACCCAGATGGCATCGAGCTTCGTAATCGGCAGATGGCTGTTCACGATGTGCCCTCCCCGGCCGTATCGCCGCGGCGCTGGCGGCGCAGCAGCGCGCGCGTGACGAGCGCCGTCACGGCGATGCCGAGCGTCGTGCTCACGACGAGGCTCGCGATCACGGCGAGCGCCTCGCCCTTCACCGCCTGTGCGGACACCATGATGCCGACGCCGGCCGGAATGAAGAGCAGCGATAGATGGCGCAACAATTCGAGCGCGGTCGGCTCGATGGCCTCCACGGCGGCGGGTCGCATCATCGCGAAGGCGAACAGCAGCAGCATGCCGATCACGGGGCCGGGCACGGGCAGCGAGAACACGTAGGACACGCTCTCGCCGAGACACTGGAAGATCAGGAGGGCGGCTAGGGAACGAAGCATGGCTGAGGGTCGAGCGAGGCTGGGAATAGGCGCGGCGCGCAGTGTAGCCCAACGGCGCACGAGGCGCAGGGAATCGTTCAGCCTGCCGGCGCCCGGCTCGGGCGGATCTCGACGCCCGTCGGCTAAAATGTGCGCCCCGGCCGCTGACGCCATCGCCCGCCATCGACGCTCCCGCCTTCGTGAACTCCTCGCCCGCCCGAACCGCTGCCGCCGCCAACGCGCCCCAGTCCGCCACCCATCGGCGTGCGCTGCATGTCGCCCTCGTCTGCAACACCGCCTGGGCAATCTATACCTATCGGCGTGGCCTGTTGCGTGCGCTGACCGGTGCCGGCGCGCAGGTCACCGTGATCGCCCCGCGCGACCGTACCTTCGAGCCGCTCGCCGCCATGGGCTGCCAATGCGTCGAGTTGCCGGTCGCATCGAAAGGCACGAACCCGCTCGACGACCTGCGCACCCTGCTTGCGCTCTATCGCCACTATCGCGCGCTCAAGCCGGACGTCGTGTTCCATTACACGATCAAGCCGAACATCTACGGGTCGATTGCTGCCTGGCTCGCGCGCACGCCCTCGGTGGCGGTCACGACGGGCCTGGGCTACGTGTTCATCCAGAAGAGCCGCGCCGCGCAGGTCGCCAAGCGGCTGTATCGCTTTGCGTTCCGCTTCCCGCGCGAAGTGTGGTTCCTCAATCGGGACGATGAAGCCGCCTTCAAGGAAGGCAACCTCCTGGCGCACCCCGAGCGCGCGAGGCTGCTGCACGGCGAAGGCGTCGATCTCGAAGATTTCCCTTTCACGCCGCTGCCCGAGCGCGAAGCGTTTGCTTTCGTTCTGATCGGCCGGCTGCTCTGGGACAAGGGCGTGGGCGAGTACGTCGAAGCTGCACGCACGCTGCGCGCGCGCTATCCGCACGCGCGGTTCAGGCTGCTCGGCCCGGTAGGCGTAGACAACCCGAGCGCCATCTCGCGCGACGAGGTCGCGGCGTGGGAACGCGAAGGCGTGATCGACTATCTCGGCGAGACGGCCGACGTGCGTCCCTATATCGCCGATGCGGACTGTGTCGTTCTGCCCTCGTACCGCGAAGGCGTGCCGCGCACGCTGATGGAAGCGAGCGCGATGGGCCGCCCGATCGTCGCCACCAATGTGCCCGGCTGCCGCGAAGTGGTCGCCGACGGCGTGAACGGCCTGCTCTGTGAAGCGCGCGACACCGCCTCGCTCGCCGCCAGCCTCGCGCGCATGCTGGACCTCGACCAGGCGGCGCGCGCCGCGATGGCGGAGCGCGGCCGAAAAAAAATTGAGAAAGAATTCGATGAACGCGTTGTGGTACAACGCTACCGGGAACTGATCCGGGAAATTACCGGATCGACTTTTTGATCGAGTCTGGATCTCACGGGAACGAACACGGCATGACTGCGACGAATTCAAAGGGCACCATTCTCGTCACCGGCGGCGCGGGCTACATCGGCTCGCACACCTGCGTCGAGCTGCTCAATGGCGGCTATGACGTGGTCGCCATCGACAATCTCGTGAACAGCCGCAGTGAATCGCTCAAGCGCGTGGAACGGATTACCGGCAAGCCGGTCGCGTTCTACGAAACCGACGTGCGCGACGCGGCCGCACTCTCACGCATTTTCGAGGCGCACCGCATTACGGGCGTGATCCATTTCGCTGCGCTCAAGGCCGTGGGCGAATCGGTGGCGAAGCCGATCGAGTATTACCGCAACAACGTCGACGGACTGCTCGTGGTGCTCGACGTGATGCGCCAGCATGGCGTCAAGCAGTTCGTGTTCAGCTCTTCGGCCACGGTGTATGGCATGCCCGAGCGCTCGCCGATCGACGAGACGTTTCCGCTCTCGGCGACGAATCCGTACGGCCAGTCGAAGCTCATCGCCGAGCAGATTCTGCGCGACGTCGAGATCTCGGACCCGTCGTGGCGTATTGCAGTGCTGCGCTATTTCAACCCGGTGGGCGCGCATGAAAGCGGGCTGATCGGCGAGGATCCGGCAGGCATTCCGAATAACCTCATGCCCTATGTCGCGCAAGTCGCGGTGGGCAAGCTCGAGAAGCTGCGCGTGTTCGGCGGCGATTATCCGACACCGGACGGCACGGGCGTGCGCGACTATATCCATGTGGTCGATCTCGCGAAGGGCCACCTCAAGGCACTCGACGCGCTTGCCTCGCGCGGCGAGGGTTTCGTCGTGAATCTGGGTACTGGACGCGGCTATAGCGTACTGGATGTCGTGAAGGCGTTTGAACAGGCATCGGGCAGGCCCGTGCCGTATGAGATCGTGGCGCGTCGGCCCGGCGACATCGCTGAGTGCTATGCGAATCCGGTTGCAGCGGAAAAGCTCATCGGGTGGAAGGCGGAGTTCGGGATCGAGCGCATGTGTGTCGATCACTGGCGCTGGCAGGAGAGGAATCCGCTGGGGTTTGAGTAAGTTCAATGGCGCCTGCGTGATTTTCGGGCTGGCGCGCCGGCGGCCAGCTGGCCGCCAGGCGTGGCACTGCTGGCGGCACATGAGGGCGCTTACCGCCCGCCTGGAGGCCTCGCCGCCCCCTGGCCGCGCCGCCTTCCGGACGAATCGCTACTCGGACAACAACCACTTCAGCGTGTCGTAGAGCGTTGGCGCGTCGAACTGGCCGATGGCGTTCAACAGCTTCCGGTTATCACCGCACTGCGACTTCACCTCGTGCTGACGCACAAAGTCGGGATTGGTCCGCGCCTCGATATCGTGACCGGTGATCGTGGACATCGTTTGCAGCACGTGGGTGAGCGTGACTGCATGGCCCGAGCACACATTGAAGACTTCGCCGACCGGCGCCTTTTCTAGCAGCCTGCAATACACGTCGGCCACCCAGCGCACATCGGAAAAGTCGCGAGCTACGTCGCGATTGCCCAGTTCGATGACCGGCGCACGCCGACGGAAGTGATCCGCCATTTTCGCAACAAGAAAGCTTGGCGACTGGCCAACGCCGATGTAATTGAACGGACGCACGATGATGATCGGCAAACGATCCATCCAGAGTTGCGCCATGTACTCGAACGCGACCTTGCTCACCGCGTAATCGTTCGCGGGATGATACGGCGCAGTCTCCGGGATCGGCAGGCCAAGCGGGCCCGCGCCATAAATGTTCGCACTACTTGCCAGCAGCACGGCGGAAGGCTTCTTTTCGCATGCTGCGAGCGCCTCGATCAGATTGCGCGATCCCACGACGTTGGTCGCGTAGATCTCGCCAGGATTGCCGTGCCCGACGAACGAGATCGCGGCGAGATGCACGACCCAGTCGGGCCGCACACGGTCGACCACCTCGGCAAGCCCTGCGCGATCCTGCAGATCGCACGCGTACACATCGGGTGTGGGCACGTCGCAGCGACGAACGAGACTCGAGACCTGATGACCGCGAGCGCGCAATGCATCAACAACGTAACGCCCCGTGAAGCCTTCGGCTCCTGTAATGAGAACTGAAGCCATCAGAACGACATCCCCTTCTTGTTGCGCGCAACATCAGCCTCGACCATCATCTGGCACAGCGTTTCCAGTGAAGTCTTCGGTGCCCAGCCAAGCTCCTCGTGCGCCTTGTGCGGATCGCCGATGAGGAGATCGACCTCCGCCGGACGGTAGAACGCGGGATTCACGCGAACGATCGTCTTGCCGCTTTTGCGGTCACGTCCGATTTCGTTATCCGCGCTGCCTTCCCATTCGATGTCGAAACCGAGGCACCTGGCCGCCGCGTTGACGAAATTGCGCACGGTTTCCGTGCGGTTGGTTGCGAGCACATAGGTATCGGGCCGGTCGGCCTGCAACATGCGCCACATGCCTTCGACATATTCCTTCGCGTAGCCCCAGTCGCGGCGCGCGTCGAGGTTGCCGAGTTCGAGCACATCGAGCTGGCCGAGGCTGATTTTCGCGAGCGAATCGGTGATCTTGCGCGTCACGAACTCGCGGCCGCGCAGCGGCGACTCGTGATTGAAGAGGATGCCGCTCGACGCGAACAAGTCGTAGCTTTCGCGGTAGTTCACCGTGATCCAGTGCGCGTAGAGCTTCGCGACGCCATACGGGCTACGCGGGTAGAACGGCGTCGATTCCGTCTGAGGAATGGCCTGCACCTTGCCGAACATTTCGGACGTGCTGGCCTGGTAGAAACGTGCCTTCGGATTGATGATGCGCAGCGCTTCGAGCAGATTTAGCGCGCCGACCCCGGTCACCTGTGCGGTGAGCGCAGGCTGCTCGAAGGAGACGCCCACGAAGCTTTGGGCGGCGAGGTTATAGACCTCGTCCGGCTGAGCGCGATCCACCAGTCGGATGCAACTGCCCGCGTCCAGCAGATCGTGCTCGACGAGGCGCAGATTTTGATGATGGGCGACGCCCAGTTCCTCGAGACGCCAAAAATTGACGGAGCTCGTCCGACGGTAGGTGCCGTAGACGATGTAGCCCTTTTCTAGAAGCTGCTCCGCCAGGTACGCGCCGTCCTGGCCGGTGATACCCGTAATGATTGCCGATTTCACGATATTCTTTCCCTTGAGTGTTCCAATAATGCCATGCGGAGATGCTTCGCGAGCGGTAAGTAAACATCTATCAAGCCAGGATTCGACTCGCGCCGCGCAAGTCTGCCAATGTTAGACGCCTGCGAATTTGTTGCAGCTTATTACACGACCGTTACAAAAAAAATTTCGAAAGTTACAATGGGCTTCGGACAAATCGGCTTATCGATCGAGGCAACAAGCAGTGAATACAGCAACGTCCGCAGGAGTTGTTATCTGGCTCACCGGCATGTCGGGAGCAGGCAAGTCGACCATCGCGCGCGCTTTGGTCAGTCGACTGCAAACGTTTGCAGTGCGAGCAACGATGCTCGACGGCGACGAGTTGCGCATGGGCCTCAATTCAGATCTTGGCTTTAGCAACGGCGAGCGCAGCGAAAACCTCAGGCGCATCGCCCACGTGGCAGCACTTTTTTGCAATGAGGGGTTTGTGGCCATCACGGCGACCATTTCCCCCGAGCCCGAGCATCGAGAGAATGCGCGGCGAATCATCGGAGATGCGTCTTTCGTCGAGGTGTTCGTCGATACCCCACTTGAAGTTTGTGAGAAGCGCGACCCAAAAGGACTCTATCAACGCGCTCGCCGCGGTGAAATTCCACAGTTCACCGGCATCAGCTCAGCCTATCGCCCGCCAGTCCATTCAGATCTCACACTGCGCACGCAAGACCATACGGTCGAACGTTGTGTCGACCTGATCGTCGATTACCTGGTACGTGAACGCCAGATCGCTATTCGCCGTGTCGGAGAACGAGCGCTCAAGATGGCGACTCGTTACGTCGCCATTGGCGGAAAATGATCAATGTCTGGCGCAGCTCTTGCAGTTCTGTTTGAGGAATCAGCTGGCGGCCCTCACCGACGTCCCACCCACACTTTGTAGCTTGGACACACTTGCCGGTTGATATTCAGGAACCCAGCGCCGTAGGTCTCGGCGCACTTCATCGTCGCCCGGAACCCGGTGCTGCATCAGCCACGGCAGCAATTCGTCCAGCAGATTGACCGGCACCTCGCGCGCCCGCGCAATGCGCAGCTTAGGATGCGCCGTACGTGCGGTCATCTCGTCATCGGCCAGCAGTTCCTCATAGAGCTTCTCGCCAGGACGCAAGCCGCTGAACTCGATACGGATCTGATCTTCGGCGAAGCCATAAAGACGGATCAGGTCACGCGCCAGATCGACGATCTTGACCGGCTTGCCCATGTCGAGAATGAAGATCTCGCCGCCCTGCCCCATGCTCGATGCCTGCAGCACGAGCTGCGCCGCCTCGGGAATCGTCATGAAAAAGCGCGTGATCTCCGGATGGGTGACAGTGACCGGGCCGCCTCTCGCGATCTGCTGCTGGAACTTCGGGATGACGCTTCCAGCGCTACCCAGAACGTTTCCGAAGCGGACCGTCTCAAACTGCGTGCGCTCGCTCGTCTGCTGCAACGCCTGGCACACCATCTCGGCGAGACGCTTGCTTGCGCCCATGACGTTGGTCGGATTCACGGCCTTGTCAGTCGAGATCAGCACGAAATGGCGTACGCCATTGCGAATCGCTGCGGTTGCAACGCGATACGTGCCAAGGACGTTGTTGCGCAACGCCTGCCATGCGTTGAGTTCCTCCATCAACGGCACGTGCTTGTACGCAGCCGCATGGAAGACGATATGCGGGGCGTGACGCGACATCACATGGTCAAGGAGCAACGAGTCCTTCGCGTCGCCGATGAACGAGATCAGTGCCTGTTCAGGAAAGCGCTCGTGAATCTCCTCGGTGAGCCGGTAGATCGCATACTCGGAAAGGTCGAACGCAATGAGTTGCGCAGGCTGGAACTTCAGGATCTGGCGGCAGAGTTCGGAACCAATCGAGCCGCCCGCGCCCGTGACCATCACCACACGGTCTCGCAGCAACGCCTCAACGTGGGCGGTGTCGATGTTGACTGCGTCACGGCCAAGAAGGTCTTCGAGATCGATCTGCCGGATCTGCGACAGGAAACCCTGGCTGGGCATTAGGGCGGTGAGCGAAGGCAAGACCATCGCCTTGACGCCAAGGCGCACGCAGAGCGTGGCGAGGCGTCGTTGCGTCTCCACCGGCGCGGACGGGATCGCGATGATGACGTGCTCAACTTTGAGCGTTTCGGTCCAGCGTGCAATGTCATTGATCGGGCCGAGAACCTTGTACCCATAGATCTCGCGGCCCTGCTTCGCGACATCGTCGTCGAGAAGGCCAACAAGGCGCCATTCGCCCGAGCGCGACAGTTCGCGGGCAAGGCTCGCGCCCGCCCCTCCGGCTCCGAGGATCAGCACGGGCTTGCCCCGGCCAACGAGGCCGCCGTAAAGATAGAACTCCTTGCTCGCCCGATAGATCGCCCGAGCACCGCCCATCGCAAGGAAGAGCAGCATTGGCGTGAGCACGAGGACCGAGCGGGGAATGATCGGCTTTGGCTGAAACATGACCGCGCCGATCATCACGATGAGCGCGCCGACCATGATCGCCTTCGCGATGCGCATCAGATCAGGCAGGCTCGCGAATACCCACAAGCCACGGTACAAGCCGAAGGTGCGAAACATCGCGCCGTAGACGGGGAGCACCCAGAGGAGCGCAATGCATCCGCCCTTGAGAAAGGAAGCCGGAACTTCACCGTTGAAGCGAACGACATACGCGACAAGCCACGCGGCCACGGCGGCCAGCATGTCGAAGAAAAAAACACCGAACGACAACCAAGAAGCCTTGGATCGCAACATTGGCGGCAAACCTCGAAATTATTTGGCGTCAGATTATGGAAAGCTCGGCCCTTAAAAATCGGTGACGATCTCTTTGGAGGCCAATCTCCATACCACGCGCAACAAACCTGGCCATTGCTGCCTTAGGGGACCCGCTCCATGCCGCGGCGCCGCAGCAGATATTATGCCCGCAACCTTGATCGTGTACCAAATTGGCGTCACCGCGCTCTCATCTTAATGGTTGCGATGCGCGGGGAGAGTTTCGCATGCGAAACAAACGTCTCAACAGCGTTACAAATACGTCTTTTCCCAATGCGCAAGAGGGTGTCGCTAGTCGACGCAAGATTTTTGAAAGCTTCGCCAGCGCAAATCGACGACCGCGCCACAGCAACCAAGAACGGCGTACCACGCAGCGAGGATCAGCCATTGCTGCCATGTTTGCCTCTCCAGCGCCCACAGCGCGATGACGACGCCCGCGAGCATCACGGCATACCAGCAGATTGCCGTGCGGGCGTGACCGACACCTGAGCGCACCATGCGCTGATAGTAGTGCTCCCGGTGCGCTTGCCAGAACTTTTCCCTACGCCACAGACGCTTCAGCAATGTGATTGACGCATCCGCAATAAAAGGAGAAAAAACCAGGGCTGGGAACCAGAGCGGCCAGACTTCGCCGCGCCAACCCCAATAGCCGAGTGCGCCCGCCAGGAAGCCCAACGTGATCGAACCGGCGTCACCCAGAAACAATTTCGCAGGATGAAAATTGAGGAACAAGAAGCCGAGCGATGCGCCGGCGACGGCGGCACCAGCCTCCGCCAACGCCAAGGACGGATGCGCCGTGGCCAGAGCCGCCACCGCGTAGGCGCCGAAACCAAACAGCGCCATGCCGCCCGCGAGGCCATCCGCCCCATCCATGAAGTTATACAGATTGATCATCCAGAGCATCAGAAAGCCGATGCCTGCGAGCAGCCACCAAGGCGCATCCGCAGGCCAGATGACGACCAGCGCGACCACTGCCCCGAAATGGACCGCAAACCGGATGCGCGCGGGTAAATCGCGACGATCGTCGATCTGCGACACCAGGGCGAGCGCCGCCGCCGCCACGGCGATCAACCACGTGTCCGACACATGCCAGAAAAGCGCTGCGAGCGCGACCGGTACGATCCCCCAACCACCAACGCGCGGAATCGGCTTGGCATGAAGCGAGCGATGGTTCGGCACGTCGGTCGCAATACGCCAGGCGAGGCCGGTCGAGAGCAGGCAGCGCAGGATCAGAAAACTTGCAAGAGCCGACGCAGCAGCCGTGAGTAGCACGGTCCACGCGGATGTTCCGAATACGTCAAGAGCCTCCCTCATGCGCGCCCCTGCTCCATGCGCCATGCGCGGTACCAGTCGGCCGTCGCGCGTAGTCCCTCGTCCAGCGTGTATGGCGGTTGCCAGCCAGACAACTGTCGCCGGATCGCCGATGAGTCGAGAACCAGGCTTTCCGTGAGGCGCTCGATCTGTGCGGCTCTTCCCGTGAGACGGCCAGCGAGCTTGAGCAACGACACGGGCACCGGTACAAGCCGCGCCGGGCGACCAAGATGCTTGCCGATCTCCCGCAGCAGTTCGGCAACCGAAGGCGCGCCATCGTCAGCCAGATGAAAGCAACTGTTCGCCGCGCGCGCGTCGGATGCGCAATGCATGAGCGCATCGGCCAGATTGTCGACGAAGAGCAGGCTGCGCCGTGCATCCACGGCGCCGAGCGGCAATGGCGTCCCTCTCCAGACGGCGTCGAGCATCTTGCGGAAGTTGGCTCCGACGTCGGGGCCATAGACGAGCGGCGGCCGCACGATCACGACATCAAGCCCCGTCTCGCGCCGCAGTTCTGCCAGTGCCCGTTCCGCGGCCAGCTTAGAACGTCCATAAGCGTCGTCCGGCTGTGCGAGCGCGTCTTCGCGCAGCGGTTCGCGCGTGCTCGCGCTGCCGGCGATCGCCTTGATGCTGCTGACGTAGATGAAACGCCGCACGCCATTGCGTTGCGCGGCGCGCGCGACGCGCAGGGTGCCTTCGAGGTTGGTTTGATCGAATGCGCGCTGTGTCTCGTCGGTCTCCACTTCGTTCATGACATGCACACGGGCGGCGAGATGCACGACACAGTCGACGGCGCCGGACTTCCCGGGCCAATGGGCGTCGATATCAGTGAAATCTGGAGATGTATGGACCGATTCGGTGACACCCGCCGGCGCTGTGCCGGCACGGCGGACAATACCGGTTACGCGGTGCCCGTTATCGACAAGAGTTCGGCAAAGGGCGCGGCCCACGAAGCCGTTCGCGCCCGTGACCACGACATGCATCGGTGTTGGTTCCAGGTAAGGCTAGTCGAAGGAAATACGAATATGTCCGGTAAAGGAACACGCTAGTACGGTCTCTGCACTCGATTGTGACGCAGAACATCTAGTGTAACGGATCATTGCCCCCGGATCCGGCCCCCTTGCGATTCCTCGGTTGCTATGCAACGTTGGGGTGTAACAATATAATGCACGGACCTTACTAGGTCTTCCGCGATCTTCCGAGCGGAACAATCGGAATGACGCCCCCAATAGCCGCGTAGTGCGCGCAGCGCATCGCGGCGTGGTTCTGCGACTGCTGTCGCGTTGACCAGTAAGCCAGATCACTGCCTTCAGAATCTACCGATAGACCACAGGATTTCGATGAAAGCCATCATTCTCGCAGGCGGACTTGGGACTCGAATTTCCGAAGACACGGCCAATCGCCCAAAGCCGATGATAGAGATCGGGGGCAAACCGATTCTGTGGCACATCATGAAGATCTACTCGGCTTACGGAGTCAATGATTTCGTGATCTGCTGCGGTTATAAGGGCTACGTGATCAAGGAGTACTTTGCGAACTATTTCCTTCATATGTCGGACGTGACGTTCGATATGCGTACGAATGAAATGAAGGTTCATCAGCAATATGCCGAGCCCTGGAAGGTCACATTAGTCGACACGGGAGAATCGACGATGACGGGTGGCCGTCTGCGTCGGGTGAGAGATTTCGTTAAGGACGATGAAGCCTTTTGCTTCACGTACGGCGACGGACTTAGCAACATCAACATCAATACGCTCACGGAATATCACAGGCAGCGTGGAACCCTTGCCACGCTCAGCGCCACCTATCCGCCGGGCCGTTTCGGCGCACTGGATATCAAGGAAAGCAAGGTCAGTTCGTTCAAGGAAAAGCCGAAGGGCGACGGCGGAATGATCAATGGCGGATTCTTTGTGCTCTCCCCGAAGGTAATCGATCTTATCTCGGACGACCAATGCATATGGGAACGCGAACCGCTGGAGCAACTCGCCAATGATGGTCAACTTTCCGCGTACGAGCATGAAGGCTTCTGGCAGCCCATGGACACGTTGAGGGACAAAAATTATCTGGAAGAGCTTTGGCAGAGCGGCAAGGCGCCTTGGAAGGTGTGGTGATGACGGACAGTGCATTCTGGTGTGGCAAAAAGGTCTTTATTACGGGGCATACCGGTTTCAAAGGCAGCTGGCTGACGCTCTGGCTGCAGGCGCTCGGCGCCAGAATCACGGGCTATTCTCTCGCCCCTTCGACAGAGCCGAACATGTTCACGCTCGCGCGGATCGGTGACGGCATCGAATCGATCATTGGGGACATCCGCAACCGCGAATCGCTATTCAATGCGATCAGGGAGGCTGCGCCAGAAGTCGTCATTCATATGGCAGCCCAACCGCTCGTGCGCGAATCGTACGTGAATCCGGTGGAAACCTACGAGACGAATGTTCTCGGTACCGTGCACTTGTTCGAGGCTGTTCGACATGTGCCAAGCGTGCGGTCCGTCGTGATCGTCACCACCGACAAGTGCTACGAGAATCGGGAATGGGAATGGGGCTACCGCGAGAATGAAGCAATGGGTGGCTACGACCCTTACAGCAGCAGCAAGGGCTGTACCGAACTGGTCACTGCCGCCTACCGTAGTTCTTTCTTCAATCCCGCAGCGTACGATAAACACGGCGTCGCGATCGCGAGCGCCCGCGCCGGCAATGTCATCGGGGGCGGGGACTGGGCAGTAGACCGGCTCATCCCCGACATCATGCGTGCAATCGCTGATGGAGAGACGGTCAGCATCCGCAATCCAAACGCGATTCGGCCATGGCAACACGTCCTTGAACCACTGAGTGGCTACCTGGTCCTCGCGGAAAGCCTTTATACCGCGGGGCCGCGTCACGCCGAAGCGTGGAACTTCGGCCCAAACGATTCGGATGCTCAGCCGGTTCAGGCGATCGTCGAGCGGCTCACATCACAATGGGGTGACAATGCGCGTTGGGAACTGGACGGCAATGAGCACCCGCACGAAGCCACTTATCTGAAACTCGACTGCTCGAAAGCGCGTGCGCGCCTTGGCTGGCGCCCCCGGTGGAATCTCGACCGGACGATCGACAATATCGTCAGTTGGTACAAGGCCGCCGCCCGCGGTGAAGATATGCGAGCAGTCAGTTTGGCCCAAATTGACGAATACACTCAGTCTTAAGACTACCCGCCATGAATAAAGATCAGATCCGAGAGCAGATTATCCAACTCGTGCAGCAATACGGTTCGCTTGCGACGCAACGGCCAGAATTCGAGCCCGGAAAAACCGTGGTCCCTCCCTCCGGCAAAGTGATAGGCGCCCGCGAAATGGAGCTCATGGTCGAAGCATCGCTTGACGGCTGGCTAACGACCGGGCGTTTCAACGACGAGTTCGAAAAAAAGCTCGCGGCGTATCTCGGCGTGAATTACCTGATTACCGTCAACTCGGGCTCGTCCGCCAATCTCGTTGCGTTCTCCACACTGACCTCCCCGAAGCTCGGCGACCGGGCGATCAAACGCGGTGACGAAGTGATCGGAGTTGCGGCGGGCTTCCCCACCACGGTCAATCCCATCATTCAGTTCGGCGCAGTCCCCGTTTTTGTCGACGTGGAACTGGGTACGTACAACATCGACGCAAGCAAGATCGAAGCAGCCATTTCGCCGAAGACGAAAGCGATCATGCTCGCCCATACACTGGGCAATCCTTACAATCTCGAGGTCATTGCAGCCCTTTGCAAAAAGCACAATCTCTGGCTCATCGAAGATTGCTGCGACGCGCTGGGCGCAACCTATAACGGCCAACTCGTAGGTACGTTCGGCGACATCGGCACGCTCAGCTTCTATCCCGCACACCACATCACCATGGGTGAAGGCGGCGCCGTGTTCACGAACAACCCCGAGCTCAAGTTGATCGCGGAATCGTTCCGCGACTGGGGTCGCGACTGCTACTGCGCACCGGGCAAAGACAACACCTGTGGCAAGCGGTTTTGCTGGAAGCTTGGCAATTTGCCAGAAGGCTACGACCACAAATATACCTACTCGCACCTGGGCTATAACCTGAAAATCACAGACATGCAGGCAGCGTGTGCGCTTGCACAGATGGATCGTCTAGAAGGTTTTGTAAAGGCTCGACGCGAGAACTTCGCATACCTCCACGACCGTCTGCAAAGCTGCAAGGAATTTTTGATTCTTCCCCACGCGACGCCGAACTCCGATCCCTCATGGTTTGGCTTCCCTATTACGTTGAAGCCGGAAGCCGAATTCAATCGGGTGGACCTGCTGGATTACCTCGATCAGAACAAAATCGGTACGCGACTGCTTTTTGCAGGCAACCTCACGCGTCAGCCTTACATGATCGGCCGGGAGTACCGCGTCAGCGGTGAACTCACAAATACGGACATCGTCATGAATCGTACTTTCTGGGTCGGCGTGTATCCTGGCCTCAGCAAAGAGATGCTCGACTTCGTCGCTGAAAAGATTGAGACGTTTCTGGGCGTCAACTTCTGAAATACGATATGCGAAAGCCGCTACCCACTGAGGATCTCGATTTGATCGTCGACCAGACCGCCGCGGTCTGGTCCGCGTTCGATCGCGCGCGGCTTTTTATCACCGGAGGAACGGGTTTTATCGGTTCCTGGCTGCTTGAGGTGGTACAGCATGCCAATCGCGTAAGAGGCAGCGAAATCGAGATCGTCGCACTGAGCCGCGACCCAGACAAGGCGCGCGCCCACGCGCCTCATTTGTTCGCTGGCACCGATGTTACGCTCGTCAAAGGCGACGTGACAGATTTCAAGACCGACGTCGGGTCAATTGACTTATGCATTCATGCGGCAACCGACGTTGCCGATCCCGCGAAAGCCTCAGACAGACTGCGTGTTTTCGACACTAATGTAATCGGCACGCGAAATGCACTGGACTTCGCTCAAGCGCACGGCGCATCTCGCTTTCTGCTCACCTCGAGCGGTGCAATATACGGCACTCAGCCGCCAGTGCTTAGCCACATGCCGGAGACATTTAGCGGAGCACCCGATCCGCTCGACGTGGACGCTGCGTATGGTCAAGGTAAGCGTGCGGCAGAATGGCTGGCGTCGGCGTACGGACGCCACAGCAACCTGCACGTGACAATTGCACGGATCTACGCTCTCATTGGTCCGGGCATTCCGCTTGACGGGCCATTTGCGGCGGGAAATTTCATTCGCGATGCGCTGGCTGGTCGCCCTATCACGATCAACGGCGACGGGCGCCCGGTGCGCAGTTATCTGTATATGGCTGACGCCTGCATTTGGCTCCTTCGGATGTTGCATTCCGGCGAATGCGGCCATGCTTATAACGTAGGATCCGAACGCGAAATTTCGATCATTGATCTGGCACGTATGATCGAGTCGCTGTGCGGATCCAACACCCGTGCGATACCGCGCATACCTCCAACAGACGCTCCCGCCCCGAGGTACGTTCCGGCTACGGCAAAGGCGCGCAGCGCCCTCGATGTCGAAGAAATAACGCCCTTCGAACGCGCCTTACTCAAGACGATCAACTGGAACCGCATGGCGGTCACAGCATGAAGAAATTCGATGCAACTCACCTGCGCAAGACCATACTGGGCATGGCATTTGCGGGCTCGACAGTCCATATCGGATGCGCGTTTTCGATCGTGGAGTTGCTTGCTGTGCTTTATCGAGACCATCTGCGCTTCGATGCGAACGACCCACGCGCCGCACAGCGCGACTACATGGTGCTCAGTAAGGGGCACGGCGTTATGGCGCAATATGCCTGCCTGCATGAGATCGGCTGGCTAGCGGCTCAGGACATCGCCCGGTATTTCGGAAATGGCACCCACCTTAAGGGGCTGGCAGATGCACACGTGCCGGGTATCGAAGTCACTTCCGGTTCGTTGGGGCATGGTCTGTCTGTTGGTGTCGGACTCGCTTTAGGTGCGAAGAGAAACAAGTCGGAGCAAATGTGCTACGCGCTTGTTGGAGACGGCGAATTGAACGAGGGGACGATCTGGGAGGCGGCCCTTTTCGCTGCGCAGTTCAAACTGGACAACCTCGTCGTAATCGTAGACGTGAACGGTTTTCAAGCCATGGGCTCGACCGACGAGGTCATTGGACTCGGCGACATCGCCGCGAAGTTCGCGGCTTTCGAATTCGACACATTGAGCATCGACGGCCACGACGAAGCTGCGATCGGCGCCGCCTACCAGCAATTCAAAGATAAGAAGAATGGCCGCCCAAAGGCGCTAATCGCCAAGACGGTTAAGGGGAAAGGCGTCTCGTTCATGGAACACGACAACATCTGGCACTACACACGGCTTACACCACAGACGTATGAAGCTGCCGTGTCTGAGCTGGGAGGCCGGCAATGAGAGATGCATTCTCGAACGCATTGGTAGCTGCAGCCAAACAAGACCCCAAGGTATTGCTGCTGACAGGCGACCACGGTTACGCGCTCTTCGATGCATTTCGACACGCGTGCCCCGATCAGTATCTGAATTGCGGCATAGCCGAGCAAAATATGGTTGGCGTCGCGGCCGGGCTGGCGAAGGCGGGGTTCCGCCCGATCGTTTATGGCCTGGCAGCGTTCGTACCGATCCGCGTGCTCGAGCAGATCAAGATTGATGTCTGCTATGAGAATTTGCCTGTTACCTTTATCGGCGACGGGGCTGGAGTCGTTTACGCTCAGCTTGGCACAAGCCATCAGTCCACCGAAGATATCGCCGCGTTGCGTGCCATACCCCACATTTCGATTTATTCGCCTGGCGACCGATTCGAATTGACTGCATGCGCGGAACGCATCATGCGCAATCCGGGTCCCGCTTACCTTCGGATCGGCAAGGCAGATCTCGGTGACATCCATAGTGCGCCGCTCATCAACTGGTCAAACGGCGATTTGATTGCGGCGACTAACACCGACGCTCCCTATCTGTTTGTTGGTACTGGCTCTGGCCTCAAGCTTGCGCAAAAAGTGGCAGCAACGCTGGGCAATGCAGACGTCGTTTCCGTACCTTGTCTAAAGCCGTTCCCGGAATTGTCACTTCGCAGACTGGCAAAAGGCCGAGAGGCGATTGTCACGTTCGAGGAGCATTCGATCTACGGCGGACTTGGCGGACTCGTCGCTGAAACGCTCATGGGGCATTATCTGGGAACATTTGTGCGGGTCGGCATTCAGGATCGTTTCAGCGAGATATGCGGTAACTATGCGTATCTGATGGAGAGCCACGGATTGGCCCCTGAGACAGTCGAGAAACGGATCAGAAAGGCACTTGATGCAAGCGCCCAACTCCAACAGTAAGCCTGACGATTTTGTAGCCGGGACGGGAAGCGAGCGTCGTCTCGCTGGCGAGCCAATGCGAAACACGGCCATTCAGCTTGTTCGCTTTCTGATTGTTGGCGGACTCAACACCGCGTTCGGATACACGTTGTTCGCCCTACTCACCTATGTTGGTGTCGTTTACCCAATCGCAATTGGCCTCGCAACGGTCGGTGGCGTGATGTTCAACTTCCAGAGCGTTGGGCGACTGGTTTTTTCCGGCGCTCCCCGCTCGCGTTTCTGGCGTTTCGTGGGCGTCTACTGTGTCGTCTATCTGGTGAATCTCGGCGGCGTACGTTTGCTGCTCGATCATGGCGCCGGCATTTACGTCGCAAACGCGCTTATGCTGATTCCGCTCAGCCTGCTTGCATTCATCCTTAACCGTCAGTTTGTTTTCAATTTCCCATGAAGCATGTTACGGTCGTCACCCCTTGTTTCAACGAGGAAGAGAACGTGGAGACGGTCTACAACGAGGCTCGCCGAGTATTCTCGACGATTCCTGGTGTGACATACGACCACCTGTTCATCGACAATGCATCCACCGATTCGACTGTCAGCAAGTTGCGCAACATCGCCGCGACTGACCCGGCCGTCAGCGTGATCGTCAATGCGCGAAATTTCGGCCATATTCGCTCTCCGATGTATGGACTGATGCAGGCCAAGGGCGACGCCGTCATTCTCCTCGTAGCCGATCTCCAGGACCCTCCCGATTTGATGCGTGACTTTGTCGAGAAGTGGCTTGCGGGCGCGCCGATCGTGATCGGAGTGAAGCCTGAGTCGAAAGAGTCCGCGCTCTTTTTTGCTCTGCGTCGCATGTACTACCGTCTAGTCACGCGCATTGCAAACGTCAAGCTCATTCAAAATTTCACGGGGTTTGGGCTCTATGATCGGAAAATTATTGAAATCCTGAGGAAAATCGACGATCCCTATCCGTATTTCCGGGGGCTCATCTGCGAGATCGGCTTCGATGTGATTCAGTTGCCGTACGTGCAACCGCGACGCAAACGCGGGATTTCGAAGAACAACTTCTATACGCTGTACGACATAGCAATGCTTGGCATCACCTCGCATTCGAAGGTGCCGCTCAGGCTTGCAGCGATCGGCGGGTTTTTCCTGTCGGGCGTAAGCCTTTGTTTGTCGCTCGTCTACCTGGTGTTGAAGTTGCTGTACTGGAATAGTTTCAGCATGGGAAGCGCCCCGATGCTCATCGGGTTGTTCTTTTTTTCCTCGGTTCAACTGTTTTTCATCGGCTTGCTGGGTGAGTACGTCGGCGCAATTCTGACTTATGCGCAGAAACGACCGTTAGTGATCGAACGAGAGAGGATCAACGGCACCGGGTCTGCCGATGCAGATTCGGTCGCTACTAAAGAATCGGACTCTATTGCGCCTGCAGCCTAACCTGAATTGAATTCCATGACAGATCTCACCGTAAAGGATACATCGGCTACCCATTCACTAATAAAAGCTAGGGAAGATTTGCACAACATGTTTTCGGAGCGCCGATCTTTTTTCAGGTTGGGCGTATCGGCCGCAGAGTCTGCTAGCACGTTGGTCGTCCGGCTTTTGAAGCAGGATGACCTTCGTTTGCCGAGACTCACGGCCTGATGCGCAGGGCGTTTTACGCTTTGCTTAAAGCCTTGCGCGCCATCCAGAGGTTGCCCAGCGCAAACAGGGTCGTGATCTGCGCGGTGTTCTTCACCAATCCTCGGTAGCGGGTCTTCGTATAACCGTATAACCAAACTGCTGCTTGAGCACGCGAAACGGATGTTCAACGTTAGCGCGCACGCCAGCCTTCAGGCGCTCAATCTGGTTGCATGTCGCGTCCAGACGATTGGTCAGGTCCAGTGTCGACGCTTGCCCGCTCGCATCGCGACATGCCAGCGTACCGGGTTCGCCTGACATCGCTTTTCAATCCCCTGATATCCGGCGTCAGAGTACACATCCTTTTTCCTGGCCGTGCAACAACGCTTCGGCTGCATTGATGTCGTGCACGTTGATGGCGGCAGCGATCGAACGCCAGTGGTGTAGTGGTCAGCATTCCCGCGGCTTACGATTTACAACTACACCCCGAGTAGTGGAACCGGCATTTTGTCCACGAATGCCGTAGCTCCACTCCAGACGATTATTTCGGGGAACGCGATCGGTTCCACTTCCACCATTTTCAACGCCGGGATCTCGATTAACTATTCCGGGGCTTCGAACGTGGTGGCGTATGGGAACACGCTGCAAGCCACGACGATTTACATCAATAACGCTGCCGACACCTCCCGCATCATCTCGAATAACAGGCTGGTGACTTCTGCTCACACCACGACCGGATGTAACCAGAAGAACAACTATTGATCTGGCACCTTGCCCAAAGATGGCCCGGCTATCGTCAGTTAGAATACCGATCTCTCATTGGCAACCGGATCGGACATGGCTAGCATCGGAAGGGTGGCTTCCCTCAAGAAATCGAATATCAGGCCCGATATCGTGGTCGGCGTCGCGCTGGCGCTGGCCACATCGATTCTTGGCTGGCACTTTGCGGGAGGCCGGGCACTGCACATCCTTGGGAGCCCGTTCTACTACGGTGGCGACGGGATGCTTATCCTGGGCACGATCCAGCACATCATCGAGGGCGGCTGGGTGTATGTCTCGCCGAGGCTCGGTGCCCCTTTTGGCTCGGCTCTCTACGACTACCCGGTTCCCGACTCCGGCACTCTGCTCGCGCTCAAGACCATCGGCAAGCTATTCCATAGTGCCGGCGCAGCTTACAACATCTTCTATCTCGCTGGGTTTGCGCTCAACGCTGTCTTCGCCTATGCGGTGCTGCGCTACCTGAAAGTGGGGCGCTCCCTGAGCTTTGCCGGCGCGTTCGCTTTCACGATGCTGCCGTTCCACTTCATGCGCGTCATGCATCTGTTCTACACCTGGTATTTCGTGGCGCCTATCTTCACGTGGTACGCGCGCAAGGCATACCGGGGCGACCTGAAGTTTTCCGGCCGCAGGGGATTGATGCATGCAGCCGCAATGCTTGTGCTGACGTGCTTCGGCGTCTACTACGCATTCTTCGGTGCAATGACGATCGCCGCCGCAACTCTCGTCCGGGTGTTGGCCTCCCGATCCGTCGCATCAGGCCGCGCCGGCATCATCGCCTGCGCCATCCTCCTTGCTGGCGTCGTGGCCAACGTCGCGCCTACGCTTGCATATGAGCGCGCACACGGAATGAACAGTGAGGTCGCTGATCGCATTCCGTCAGAGTCCGAGACCTACGGCATGAAGATCGCGCAATTGCTGCTTCCATGGCAGGCTCACCGCTCTGCGACTCTGGCCGGGATAACGAACCGGTACATGCAAACGTTCCCGCTCGTCAACGAAAACCAGACTGGCGCGCTGGGGATGATCGGCAGCGTCGGATTTATCGCGCTCATGCTGACGCTGATCGGACCGCGCCGGCATGAGCCCGTTTCGCTACTCGCCGCGCTCGCGCTGATTTTTGTCCTGTTCTGCTCGATCGGCGGCCTGTCATCCCTCTTTGCCATGCTGGTGTCGGCCAAGATACGGGCGTGGAACCGCGCGAGCGTCTTCGTCGCTTTCTTCGCGATCTCAGCCGCTATGCTCCTGCTGCAGAGAGCGATACAGGGATGGAAGCGACCGCACACGATGGCGCTATCTGGTTTGTTGTGCGCGCTGGTCATCTGGGATCAGACGCCGGCATCGCCCGTTGCGCCGATTGATACCTACCGTGCCAACTACGAGAGTGACAAGGCTTTCGGAGCGGCTGTCGAGCGCGCCCTTCCTACCGGAAGCATGGTCTACCAGCTCCCGTATATGGCTTATCCGGAGATTCCGCCGCTGCATCAACTCGACGCCTACGATCAGCTTGCTGGCTACCTCAATACGAAGGCGATTCGCTGGAGCTATGGCGGCATGAAGGGAAGGGAAGGCGATTTGTTCCTGCGCCAACTGTCGACGCAGCCCATCGACCAGCAGGTGGCGACCATCCGCGATAAGGACTTCTCAGCCGTGTGGGTCGACCGCCGCGGATACGCTGACCATGGCGCACAGATCGAGGCAGATCTGGCGAAAGCGCTCGGTCACGGCCCCGCGCTCGTCAGCCCCAATGGCAATCAGGTGCTGTTTATCGTCGGGGCTAGGGGATGAGCGGAAACGATCCCACGAACTTCCACGCACATTCGATGAGGACGAGCGATCCGACGAGAATCGCGATCTGAACGGGCTTGCTGCGGAAAGTTGACCACTAGTTTGTTCGTGGGTGGAATATTAGAACACTCGGCGGCCGCTGCCGCGCGACGCTCTCTTCGCCAAAAGCGACGCAACAGCCGTGCGTGATGAAGCAGCAGATCGAGGAGTGCCGCCGTGAGCGTGGCGTCGTCGGCGAAGGTCTGGTCCCACTGGCCGAATGGCAATTTGCTCGTCAGGACCAGGCTGCCGTTCTCATATCGTTTGGCCACCACCTGGAACAGCAGATTTGCCTGCTCGCGATCCATCGGAAGGTAGCCCATTTCGTCGATGATAATCAGCTTGTAGGGCTTGGTGACCCGCTTGATGGCTTCCTCAAGTTGGTTACGCCGCAACGCCGTCGTCACTTGCATCAGAAGATCGGCGGCAGTGATGAAGCGGGTGCGAAACCCAGCCTGCGTTGCCCGATATCCGAGTGCCACAGCAAGATGGGTTTTGCCCACACCACTGGGCCCGAGCAGCAAGAAATTCTCGGCACGCATGCATCGAGATTTCGCCCGCCGCAGCCAGTGCTGCCAAGCGCACTCGGATTAAGCCCTGATACCCGGATGCTCGCAATTGACTTCCAGCGGCTGTGGATCGAAGCAGTGTCATGATCACACAACAGCCATATGGGCCGCCTGGCGAACATCTGTTTCATTGAAGCCAGGCTGCCCGTTGGGGGACACCGAATACCCATGCATGTATCCGGCTTGCCAGTGTGCGACGTGCCGAAGCACGCCCGCAGCCTCGATGCGATTCGCCCATTTTGCCCTTGGTAGACTAGCGGCCTACTTGGCAATGTTGCTAACGACCAGGTTCACAAATTTCAGGATGCTGGCGCTAGTCCATCAAGGATGAGCGCGCCGCATCTCATGCGAGCAGAGTTCCTAACCGCGCAAGAAGCGGGTCAACCATTCGCCCCCAACCGTGCTCCTGCTCGACGAACCTTCTTGCACGCGCCGCCATTTCAACGGCCGCGGCCTCGTTGACCACGAGCCATTCGATCCGAACGACAAATTCCTCCGGCGTATTCGCGATCACCAGATCTCGCCCAGCCTCGGCATGCAGGCCCTCATGTCCGGACGAAGTCGCCACAACAGGCAACCCCAGCGCCATATACTCAAGAATCTTGTTCTGCACGCCCGCCCCGATTCGCATGGGGCACACGCCGATGGCGCCATCCTTGGCCGCATCCGCCACCAACGCAACCCGCCCTGTCACCTCGACACCGTCATAAGCCCTGAACCGCTCGGCAAGTGCAGGAGAAATCGAGCCCACGATCCTGAACCGGTAATCCGCACGCTTGCGCAGCAGCGGCAGCACCTCTTGCGCAAAAAAGTGGCACATGTCCTCGTTCTGAACCGTCCGCATGTCGCCGATGAAAATCAGCACCCGACTTGCCATGCTACGCACCGAATAAGGCAACCCGGACAGATCGACCCCATTCGAGCACACCATCACATTCTCGGCGCGCGAGCCGGGAAACAGATAATCCTTATCCGTCTGCGAAACCAGCACGGACAAATCAAAGTCGTCGACGATGGTGCGCTCGTAGTCGCCCAGGCGTTTCGCCTCGAGACTGAGCACATGCGACTTGAGGCCCCGCGCATTCTTGAGCTGCTTGACCCGGCTATAGTTCAGCGAGATCGCGTCGGTCATTTCGAGAACCCGCGGCTTGTCCGACTTGCGGACATACTCGGCGCAGCGCACCAGATGGACGAGTACGCCGTCATGCGACGGCATCATTCGTTCAACCGCGGCGGCAAATGCCCGACTCCGGTAATAGGCGACCTGCAACGGCGTACGCGTGGGAAGCGCAAGCAGCGTATTGATGTACGAATGCGCCTTCGAAAGGAAGACTCGCTCGATCCGGTCGAATACGCCGTCGTCGGGCAGTTCGCAGTCCATGTCTTCGCGCGTGTCACACAGGCTCAGCAGCGTCAGCGAATATTGGCGCGACAACGCCTTGCAAAGATGATAGATCCTCAGCTTGTCGCCGCCGATCACGGGGTAGGGAAGTCTGGGCGTCAGCACCAGCAGTTTTTTCCTGTCTGTGGTCACGACAACTGATCCCAGAATTGCTGAATCGCCGGAGCGACGGTCGATTCCGAAAAAAGACGCGCGCGGTCCACTCCGCTGCGGACCCTCGTCTCGAACGTATCACCACCGCTGCATATGCTCCTGATCTGCTCGGCCATATCGGCAACCGAGAAGGGGTCGAAATGTAGACCGGTCCCACCCACGATCTCGGGCATCGACGTCGTGTTGCTGCACGCGACAGGCGTACCCGACGCCATCGCCTCCAGCAGCGGTATGCCGAACCCTTCGAACAACGAAGCAAAGATGAACGCACGAGCCTGGCGATAGTGCAGCTTCAGCTCCTGGTCGGAAACATACCCGAGCAGTTCGACACGACCCGCAAGTCCCAGTGCAGTTGCCCGCTGTAAAAAATGATCGTGATGCGCCGATTTAATTCCGGCAATGCGCAACCTGACGTCCTCGTCCAGCGTCGGCCGCGCTAAAGCGAACGCTTGCAGGAGGCGATCGACGTTCTTGCTGGGCACTTCGCCCGCCACGGTAAACAGATAGGGTTGGCGATCTGCCTGACTGAGCGGGGGTGCGAACCAGTCGTCCGGAATCGAACACGGAATGACGCGCACGTCCTCTTCCGACAGTCCGAACTGATCCACCAGCTCCCGCTGGGTGAATCGGGACACGGTCAGCACGACGTCGGCGCGACGAGCCAGCCGTGGCACGACATGCCGTCTGTACACGCGCCCGAACGTCTGATACAGGGATCGCGACGGAGGCAGCACTCGCCATGGTTGCAGATAGATCAGGTCGTATATGACCGAGATGAGGCGCGTCCTGCCCGTCGATCGCAATGGTCCCGTGTTGTACGGACACAGCAGGTAATCCAGCTTCTGCGCCTTGCACAGGCGCGGCAACTCGACCTGCTCCCACCATGGAAAGAAACCGCGGCCATCGCTGACGCATGGCCAGTCCGTCGTCGTCACGCCGCTCGGTGCGAGACCCAGCACGGACGCATTAACCGGCTCGATCAGCTGACGCGCGAATCGTCCCATGCCGCGGTAGTTGCCAACCATCCAGGTGACATCCACGCCCAACTTTACGCCGCATTGCCTCGAGGCAGATTGAGTCAGAAGCGACATGAACCATCCAGAACGGATTGATAGACCGCCACAGTCTTCGCGGCGCATGCCTCCCAGGTCAACTCGCGCGCTCGCGCCAGCCCCGCTTCGCGGAGCACGTCAGCTTCGCGAGGCCCCTCGATCACGAGGCGCATCGCCTCGGCGATCTCACCTGCGTTGCAGGGGTCGACCTGAATGGCGGCATCGGCCGCCACTTCGGGCACAGAGGTGGTATTGGACGCAATCACCAGCAGACGCGACGCGAATGCCTCCACGACCGGAAGTCCGAAGCCCTCGCCCAGCGATGCGAACACCAGCGCGCTGGCCGATTGCATCACGGCGCGCACGTCGAAGTCCGGCAAATACTGCAACCACCGGGCACTGCCTTCCGTTTCGCTCGCTCGCAGGCGGGCGACAAGGCTTTCACACCCCCACCCGGCCCGTCCGACGACAACCAGTGGTACTTCGCGGCGCAAAGCGGCCGGCAGACTGGCGTGGGCATCCATGACCCGTTCGAGATTCTTCCGCGGCTGCAAGGTCCCTAAGCACAGAAAGAACCGCTCGGGCAGGCTCAACCGCTTCAGCACTTCGTCGCGTGCCGTCTGGTCGATCTGTTCAAAAAATCGTGGGTGCACACCAAGGGGCACGACGGAGATGCGTTCCGGCGCGATGTCGAAATGTTCGGCAATCGCGCGCTTCGAATAATCGGAGATGGTGATCACATGATCCGCCCACGCGCCCGAGCGCCGCAACAGCCAACGGCGCAGCGTGGCCAGCTTCATGGTCGTCCATTCGGGATTCGACAACGGGATCGCGTCCATCAATGTCGCGACAACAGGTATCGCAGACAGCTTTGGAATCAGGTGATCCGTTGCATGGAACACGTCGATGTGCGCCGTGACAAGCTCCTCCTCGGCCGCGCACTTCCACGGGCCCACAGCGCCCAGCGTCGCCATGACCGCATGACGACCGAGATTTAAGGGCGGCAGGGCGCCCGGCAACACGTCATCGCCGACGAACGTGCGATAGCCAGCAGGGACGAGATCGACCCCGCCCCTGGCAATCAGTGCTCGCCCCAGCTCCCGCGTGTACGAGCCAATGCCGTCCACCCCGCCGTGCGCAATGCTACGGGCCAATGCCGTCGTACCGAAACCTACCTTCACCCCTGCCCCTCGTTGTGCATCCAGCGCGGCGTGTCTTCCCGCATTATTTTTTTGAGCTGCTCGGCGGCCGGCTCACCCGCTGCCGCAAACGACCGTGCGAAATCACGGCCCATGCAGCCGGCGAGCCGTCGCCGGCGACCGAGGCACATCAGAACGAGAAGCCGCGCTCGTTGCGGCGCAAGTCGGCCTCGACCATCATCGCGCACAACTGCTCGAGCGTGGTCTTCGGCTCCCAGCCCAATTGCTTCTTTGCCTTCTCCGGATTGCCGATCAGCAGATCCACTTCGGCCGGGCGGTAAAACTTCGGGTTGATCTTGACGAGCGTCTTGCCGGTCGCAGCGTCGATCGCGGTCTCGTTCTCGTCACGGCCCTTGAATTCGAGGTCTACGCCGGTTGCCTTGAACGCCATGCGCACGAAGTCGCGCACGGTCTCCGTACGATTCGTCCCGAGGACGTAGGTATCCGGCTCATCGGCCTGCAACATGCGCCACATGCCTTCGACGTACTCCTTCGCGAAACCCCAATCGCGCTTCGCGTCGATATTGCCCAGTTCAAGCACGTCGAGTTGGCCGAGCTTGATCTTGGCGACGGAGTCGGTGATCTTGCGCGTGACGAACTCGCGGCCACGCAGGGGCGATTCGTGATTGAACAGGATGCCGCTGCAACCGAAGATGTCGTAGCTCTCGCGATAATTCACCGTGATCCAGTGTGCGTAAAGCTTCGCGACACCATAGGGACTGCGCGGGTAGAAAGGCGTCGACTCGGTCTGCGGAATAGCCTGCACTTTGCCGAACATTTCGGACGTGCTCGCCTGATAGAAGCGGATTTTCGGGTTGACGATGCGGATGGCCTCCAGCAGGTTCAGCGGGCCGATGCCGGTGATTTCCGCAGTGGTGGCAGGCTGGTCGAAGGATACGCCGACGAAGCTTTGCGCGGCGAGGTTGTAAACCTCGGTCGCTTCCGTAGTTTGCAGCAGGCGGATGCTCGACGACAGATCCGTCAGGTCGTATTCGACCAGATGGAGGTTGGGGTGCTTCGCAACACCCAACTCCTCGACACGCCAGAAGTTCACCGAACTCGTGCGGCGGTAGGTGCCGTAAACGGTGTAGCCTTTTTCAAGAAGGAGTTGCGCAAGATAGGCGCCGTCCTGGCCAGTGATGCCGGTGATAATGGCTGTCTTCATAGTGTGCTCTTTCCTTACGAATGTGATGCGCTTTTTGTGAAAAGCTCCGCCAACGCTTGCGCGCTTTGTGCCCAGGTCAAGAAAGGCATGCCCTCGGACGAAGGCGCCCGTCCGATGTCTTTAAGCTCTAACCAGGCCTTGATTTCAACGGCCAGATCCTGGCCAGTCTCAGCGGAAAAATAATAAGCATGATTGCCCGCGACTTCCCGGAACACAGGAATGTCTCGCGCAATGATAGAAATGCCATGTTGAGCTGCCTCGATCAAAGGTAGACCGAAACCTTCTCCGTATGAGGCGGCGATCAGGCATGAGCACGCGGCGTAAATCTTCTCCAGATATTCGTCGCTAACACCCTCCAGCCAAAACAAGTGACGGCCGAGTGCTCGGTGTCCCTTCAACCGCGAGACCAAATCGTCTACCAACCACCCTTGCTTACCTATCAGGACGAGGTTGACGTGTTCATTTTTTCGCCAAAGCTCCTCGAATGCATCCAGGATCTGGGCATGACCTTTGCGCGGCTCCAGCGTCCCGACCATCAAAAAAGACGGAGATTTTCGCAGCTTCGCGAGCAGACCTGGGGCGTCGGCAGGGACTCCCGTCGAAGCAATCGAATTTTGAATATCCGCACCCAAGTGGAACCAGTCGATAGCGAAGCGGGATTTGCGTTCTGGAGCATGTTGCCCCATCCATTTGGCAAGATCGCCCGCGACTGACTCGGAAATGCAGAAGGCGCCGTCGCTTTCAGCGACGACCTCCAGCCACTCACCAAACATTTCAGCGAGGCCGGGTGCAAAATACTGAGGCAGAAATATGCACAGGAGGTCATACACGACAAACTTGACTTGCACACCCTGAAACCTGAGCTTCTGGTAAAACATCCGTTGCGCAGACGCGAGATGTGCCGTCAGGTCCAAGCCAAGAAGGACGTCTCCAGGCCCGTAGTCGATAGGCGCGTCTTGCAGCCACGCATCTTCAAATCCCATCAGCTGCGCCGTAAAGCGCCGTGCATAGGCATAGGACTGCGTAGTTGTCGCATAGACCGGTTCTACCCTGAAACCCTCGGGCGGATTCGTCAACCATTCTTTGACCAGGCTGCGGACCACGCGCTGGATGCCGGTTTTCGCATCGTGCTGAACAAGCACCGAAATATCCACCAGAAGCTGCCGCCTGCCATTGCGCGGCGTAACATTCTTGGCCATGGCCGCCGCGGCTTGCTGCAATTGCCCGTCATCCGCCGCCCCTGCCTGCGTCGCAATCGCGCGCGCCAGTAGCCCGGGATGAGACGATCCCGCCTTATGGAACCGCTCTATCGCATCCCGATACTGCTTGGCGCACAAAGCTGGAGAATGGCGATCCAAAATGATCTGCCTTGCGATACGCCCCATGTTCGTACGCAACCCGACATCGGAACGCAAGGTGGTGAGAGCTTCTATGAGTTGCTGCTCAGTAAACGTGTCTGGCAATTTCCAGACGGCGCCCTCGTCGAGATCGGCCATGCTGCCATTGGCATTGACAATGACAGCCTTACCGTAATTCATACAATCGAGCACAGCTGCGGAAGTTTCACCTCTAGACAGCGTTCGGAGCTGCACACCGACATCGGCGGCCGCCAGATACTGACGGAAGACCGAAATATCCGCCCATCCCGTAATCCGCACATTGGCATTCGAACCGAGTTCACGTATCAGGCGAGACACCTCCTGCCCATACTGCGCCGGATCATTCTCGCCAACAAAAACCAGATGACAAGTCGAGTCCCTCGCCAACGGCGAAGAAGACCAAGCCCTCAGCAGTTGAAGGTTCAGCTTTGTTGGGCCCAACAGTCCAAAGGCGCAGACCAGGTAGTCATTTTCTCCAATACCAAGTGCTGCGCGCGCGGCAGCCTTGTCGATATCGACATCGACGGCACGCATAAGCGGAATCTCGACCCAGTCTTCGACGTCGCCGCCATACCATCGCATGGCTTGGCGTTTCGAATTATCGGAGTGGACAATCAAACCCAGGCTCTGCTGAATGACACCCAAGCTGCACGGGTACTTCCAGACGACATCGGCAGTATCCGCTGTTTGATGGCGCTCCGCCAAACCCGCGTAGCCGTGATTCTCATACAACGCCTGCGACCAGCAGCCCGGAAACCATCCCTGGACGTCCATATCCGCGACAACGGCCGACAAGAAAAAATCATGCAGAACCACCACTCCAGGTATGACATCCAGGAGCGGGAACATATAACGATGGAATGGTGAATTACCAAAGTGGTAAACCACTCGATCATATTGATCGGCATTCTCCAGAAACCACTGATGAGACCTCACCGTCACCCCGTTGTACTGGGGATTTCCTGCAGTGTCCGGGTCAACGATCACATCGATGTCGTAAAACTGCCCGAGTTCGGGCAGCAACTCTGCACTATAGTCTGCGATGCCCGTACGGGCAGGGGGCAACGGAGAGACATAAGCCAGCTTTAGGCGCCGCGACTCGCTTTGAGACGCCGGCTGCTTACCCTGGATATGCCATTGCTCCATGGCCGTAATCGTACGCCGTGCGCTTTCGTCCCACGAAAACCGACGCGACTGCTCTTTCCCGTGCTGCACGAGTGCCTCACGAAAGACAGCATCAGTCAGGCCACGCTGTATCGCCTCTGCAATGGCCACGTCGGAATGCGGATCGAATAAAGCGTCATCCCAACCGATGACTTCCGGCAAACTGGATGTATTGGCGCCGATGACGGGAGCCCCGCAGCGCATAGCCTCCAATGCGGGTAAGCCAAAACCTTCGTGCCACGATGGGAACACGAACAACTTGCACAGGTTGTAAAGAAACAGCAGATCTTCGTCCGGCACGAAGCCGGTGAGCACGACCTCCCCTTTACCTAGGCCTTGTTGCTGCGCCAGGCGCTCGAGTTCTTGCCGACTAGCAGGCTGGACCGAGCACACGATCGCCAGCTGGTGGCCGCGTCGCACTTCTTCAGGCAGGAGCGCATAGGCTCGAATCAAGCCCTCCACGTTCTTGCGGTGATCAATGCCACCCGTGTAGAGCACATACGGTTTCGTCAGTCCGTATTGCTTGCGTAAGGCCGATTCCCGTTCCGGGGAAACATCAATGGCCTGAAATGAATCATCGGCATCGGTGCCGATATTGACCGACCAATCCGCCGATAGCCCCAAATGCGCAATGCCTTCCTGTCGCGAGGACTCCGAAATGCCGAGCAGCAGATCAGTCCGGCGCAAATGCCCGATTTTCTGCAGATACCATGACTTAACAACCGGATTTTGAAGATACGGGTCGGGATTGATATACGGAATCAGATCATAAAGCGTGACGGCAACCGGAATTTCGTGTTGCAAGCGATGGACGCTGGTTACCGCATCATCTTCAAGCCCTTCGAACAAGCTTGTGACATAAATGAAGTCAGGCTTCAATGCACACAGGAAAGACTCAAACGTCAGTTCTGCGGTATGCCGCCGCCAATCGTTGGAATGCTCGACATGCGCCACAGGTGCGGCGGCGTGCCAGACCCGAATGTTCTCGAACGGCAGCAGCTCCGCAAAAGCCTCGCGAACAGGTTCGATCGTCTCCGGGAACAAGCCGCTAAGTGCCAGAACAATTTCGTGGCCCCTGCGATTGCGCACCAGCGCTTTGGCAATGGCCTGGCTATAGCGGCCAATGCCTCGATTGCGCGAACCCGTGCTCTGCGCACCCTGCATATCGATAACAATCCGCATCAAGCCTCTTCCTTCTTTTTGTAGCTCTTCGCCGCAAAAGCCAATGCGGCATGGACATGTTGTGCACGCGGGCTCAATCCCTCTGGCGACATAGCATGCCGGGCGTGATTGGGATACGGACGCACGGAGCCCGCAACAATGGGAATCAATCGTTGCTTGACGCCGGGAACCCGATCAAGTGCGAATACGGAGAGCCGCCTGAACCAGGGATGGCTTTCCCCGAACTTTGCGGCATGCTGGATGGAGCGCCTAATTGCGATCTTGCCAACTGATTTCCCTTGCCCTTTTAGCATGAGCCCCACGATTCGAACCGGCCTGGTAATTCGCCAGGACGTGCTTGCATAGACCTCGTGCAATTGTGTGTGCGCTTGATGAAGCATGGCCTCGGCCTGCTGAAGTCGTGCTTGCATTTCCAGCACCCGGCTTTCGACCTCTTTGCGCTGTGCATCGGCAAGCTGGTATCGCTCCAGGGAGTGCTGATATTGCTCCTCAAAATGCTGGTATCGTTCCTCGGAGCGCTGGTATCGCTCCACGGAGCGCTGGTATCGTTCTTCGGACCGCTGGTATCGTTCCTCGGAGCGTTGGCATCGCTCCTCAAAGTGCCGGTATTGCTCCTCGGCGATCTGCAACTGCTCCGTCACCGAATGAAGCCGGTCAGTCAGCCTGCCCCACTGATATTCGGATTGCTGCATCGCGTCCTCCGCCGTCTTCAGTCTTGCCTCTACAAGAGCAACACTCGTCGCAAGCCGTGCTTCATATCGACGCGCCAAGGCATCGATCGTAAGTCCGTAGTCGACGTCGAATGCGGCGTCAAATTCGCCATGGGTTGAGCCGACGTCCTTTTGCGCGACAATTGCATAGTCCGGGCTCACGCCTTCGAGGATATTCAGAAAGTGAATCTCCGCCTTTGGATCGCTTAGCCCAGCGGGCTCCTGCAGGCGCACGACCTTGACACGATCAAACCCCGCATATTCTGCGACGAAAGAAAGCAACAGCGGCGGAACCGGCTTCTGGTGCGATGGATCGACGTAGAAGTTACAGGTCGCGACAGAGATGTTTTCTGGATTCGGCGTCTCGAGAATAAGAAGGCCACCGGGCTTCAACACGCGCAGAGCTTCGGTTACGAGCCTCTTCAATTGCTCGAAACTCACGTGTTCGACGACATGAAAGGCCGAAATCAATGCATGGCTACCTGATTCGAGCGTCGCGAGATGCTCGATCGCATCACCCTGAAACACTGACAGGTTTCGCTCCCGGCAGGCTTCGAGCATATCGGCGTCGAGATCGAAACCCGTCGCGGCAAAACCGGCCTCGCCCATGAGCTCAAGCCACTCGCCGCGGCCACAGCCGACATCGAATGTCTTCGCCCCTGGGTATAACGCCGCCAGCGGTTGAACGAACGGCGAGTACTTCCTCAATCGACCTTTAATCAGATCTCTTGAGCCGCGATGGCGATCTTCAAACGCACGATAAAAGCTATCCACTACGGCAAACTCCTCACCGTCGTCCGTAGCCAGGCTACGCCGACAAAATCTTCCACTTTCATATTGACGACGTTGAACATCAACACCCGGTCACGCCATTCGTAGTTGTTGGCGAGATGGATATCTCCGGTATGCAACGCCACAGCGACCGAATAACTACCCACACCAATGTTGGCCGTGAAGTCGAAATACAACTCCACCGTCTGCCCTTGGGCCAGATCGATCAGCACCTGCTTCAGGTGATAGGTATTCGTCCCAAACACCGTCTGCCCAAGGCGGTCCTTGATCATGTACCCGACCACCAGTTCGGGGATCGCATGCACGCACTTGACCTTGACGCGCAACGCGACTGGCTGCCCGACGCCGACAACTTCGATGGGTTGACCGGACTCGTCCAGCAACGCGACTTCGTCGATCACGGCCTCGCCCGTACCGGAAATGGTCTGCACCGCTCCGTCGTCAGAGGTTTCCTGCTTGACGGAGTGATTAGCGCGATCAGCCAACATCGCGTTGTAGTAATCCATGACCTCTTCGGGGGGCCCCTCGATCTCCAGCCTCCCGGCATTCAGCAGAATTGCACGATCGCATATTGCCTGAATCGCCGCCTTGTCATGCGCCACGATCAAGAGTGTCGTGCCTTGCTTGCGAAACTCCCGGATGCGGTCGAAGCTCTTGTGCTGGAAATAGGCGTCGCCGACCGAAAGCGCTTCGTCGACGATCAGCACATCCGGGCGGCGGGCGGTCGCGACGCTGAATGCGAGACGCATCTGCATGCCGCTCGAATACACGCGCACGGGCTGGTCGATGTACTCGCCGATTTCCGCGAATGCCTCGATCTCAGGCATCAGCGCGAGAAGTTCGTCAACGCCAAGACCAAGCAGCTGGCCGGCCATCATAACGTTCTGACGCCCGGTGAAGTCGGGATGAAACCCCATCCCCAGTTCCAGCAACGCGGCGACGCGCCCCGTCATGGTCACGCTACCGATCGTCGGCTGCGTGGTTCCAACGATCATCTTCAACAACGTGCTCTTGCCTGCACCGTTGATACCGATGATGCCGAGCGCCTCGCCGGATCGGACGGAGAAGTTCACGTCCCGCAGCACCCAGTGCGGCGTATGATGCATTTTGTTGCGCGGGTCGATCCACTCGATAAGGCGCGACCAGCGCGTCGGGTATTGCTTGTATGCCTTGCCGAGATTGGTAACGGTAATGGTGCCCATCAGAGTTCATCCACCATTTCGCCCACATGTTTGCGGAACAAGCTGAAGCCGGCCAGGCACAGCAGAACGCCCAATAGTGTAACCAGCCACAACTGCGGCCATTCCGGCCAACGGCCTTGAACCATCACGACCTGGAAAGCTTCGATCAATGGTGCCATTGGGTTGAATTGCATGCCTGTCTGGACGCGCTTGGGCAGAATGTTGATGGCATAGACGATCGGCGTCAGCCAGAACCAGAAATTCAGCGCGATGCCGAAGAACTGTCCGACGTCACGGAAAAATACGTTCAGTACCCCTAGCGTAATGCCGAGTCCGATGGCGAACAGCATCAGCAGCAGCAGCAAGGGAACGATGGCCAGGTACGTCAACCCGGGGAAATTGCCGGTGATAAGCACGAAGACGGTGAACAAGCCGAAGACGATCGCAAAATTGACCAGCGCATTGACCACGACGATCACCGGCAGACAGAGCCGGGGAAAGCTCAACTTCTTTAGCAAGTTGGCGTTCTCGATGAACGTATTCTGTGCGCGACTGACGATCTCGACGAACATGCCCCATGGCAGCACACCGGCACACAAGTGGATGCTGTAGGCAAACGTGCTATCTACACCCGGCAACCGGGCGTGCATCACCTGGGAAAAAATCACCGTATAGACGACGATCATCGCAAGCGGATTGAGTACCGTCCATGCCGCACCCAGCAGCGAGTTGCGGTATTTGGACTGAAACTCCCGCTTGACGCTTCCCAGAATGAACCCGCGGTAGGCCCAAAGAGCTCGTAGCATTCCCTGCATCAAGCCCGCCCGTAGACGTCCTGGAAGCGAACGATGTCGTCTTCCCCCAGGTACTCCCCGCTCTGAACCTCGATCATCACGAGGTCCAGTACGCCCGGGTTCTCGAGGCGATGCTTGTGCCCGGCAGGAATGTAAGTCGACTCGTTTGTGCGAACGAAGATTTCCTTATCGCCATTGACGACCTTCGCCATCCCGCACACGACGATCCAGTGCTCGCTGCGATGGTGATGCATCTGCAGGCTCAGGCTCGCGCCCGGCTTGACCTCGATGCGCTTGATCTTGAAGCGGGGGCCTTCTTCCAGCACCGTGTAGGTGCCCCACGGACGGCTAACGGTCCGATGAAGTTTGTAAGCGTCGTGATTTTGCTTCTTGAGGCAAGCCACCACCTGCTTGACATCCTGCGCACGATCAGGATGCGCAACCAGCAAGGCATCGGGCGTATCGATGATCATGAGGTCAGCCACGCCCACGGCCGCCACCAGGCGATCCGGGCTTTGCACGTACGTATTGTGAGTATCGACGAAGATTGCGTCGCCGACGGCACGGTTACTGTCCTGGTCCGGAGCGACCAGATCGCGAATCGCGCCCCACGAGCCGATGTCGCTCCAACCGAAGGTGGACGGCACCACCGCCACGTTAGACGAGCGCTCCATCACCGCGTAGTCGATCGAAATGTCGGGAACCGCCTGGAACGACTCGGCGGGAATTTCGAGCATCTGCGCCGACGGCATGCTGGCCTGCAACGCAGCCCAGCATGCCTCCGTTGCCTGTGCAACGTCAGCGGCAGAACGAGCCAGCTCGTCCAGAATGACGCCCGCCTTGAAACAGAACATCCCCGAGTTCCACAGGTAGTTGCCCGCAGCAACGTATTCGGCGGCCTTCACCGCGTCCGGCTTTTCGACGAAGCGCAGCGCAATACGGCCATCTCCGATTTTCTCGCCTGCCTCGATATAGCCGAAGCCGGTGTCCGGGCTCGTCGGTACGATGCCGAAAGTCACCAGTTTGCCCCGATTCGCCAGTTCGACTGCGCTCGCAACGGAAGCGACAAAGCCCTCCTGGTCCTGAACCAGATGATCGGCCGCAAGAACCAGCATCAGCGCATCTCGCCCGTACTTTTCCGCCACATAACGCGCCGCCATTGCCACAGCAGGCGCCGTGTTTCGGCCTGTTGGCTCGAGCATGAACGTGCCGGACTGCAGTTCGCCAAGTTTCGCGTTGGCGAACTCGTCCTTGCTCATGAAGTAGTAGTCGCGATTGGTTACCGTCAGGATCTCGCCGCGTTGCGATTGCACATTGCCGCCGACCACCGCCGCCGCGCGACGGTACGTTTTCAGGAGCAGGCTCTCGCCATCGGCGAGCTTCATGAACGGCTTCGGATGCCCTTCACGGGAAACCGGCCAAAGTCGGGTGCCGGCACCACCGGACAAGATGACGGGGATTAACATCACATTCACTCCAGATTCAGTATCCGCGTGCGAAGGAGGCCCCTCCGCCACTTATATTGATATTGATGAACCGCCAATTTAACGTCGGCAAGCCAAACCGGGCTGGGCACGAATTATATCCGGCGAACTACCGCCGCCCGCGACGGGACGTAATGTTCGCCCTGCCCGTGAAGCCCGGTTGACAACGACCTGTCACGACTGAAAGTAAATACTTACCTGACGATTACTTCAACTTCGCTAAAGGCCCTTGAATCGCTGTCGTCGAACCACGCGACACCTTCCTGAACCAGGGTCACCCGCAGAACATATCGCCCACTGCTCGATGGCGCCACGATGAACGCCTGCATTTCCCGCTCGTCGCCCGGCAGCAGCGATCCGTGCAGGCTTGTTCGCTCTCCGTCGAATACCACGGTCCGGCGATCGTCCGCATCTATCCAGTGATAGGCAACGTACACCGGATTGGGCGTTCGACTGGCAACCTGGTAGTGCGTCGGGTTGCGCAATCCGACCTGGACGAAGAACTGCTCATTGGCAGCCACGCTCGACGGCGCCGAAAGCACGGTCACGCCGATTTGCGTTCGGGCTTGTTCGGCAACAGGCTCGAGCCACGACTTCTTGACCGATGCCTCCGATCGATAACGCTCCATCAACAGCGAGCTCATCATCTCGCCCATGCGCTCCTCGAAGAGCTGGCAAGCCCAAACATACAATTCTTGATCGAGCGCTGTCAGTTCGCGAATTGCTTCGACCTCTGCCGCCGACAACGTGTCAATTCCTGATCGATTCGACGAGGTATTCAATCTGGGTACGCAGAAGTTCGGAAAAAACCTCAGTTCGTGCGCAAGAAGACTCATTGAATCGCGCATTCGCTCGGTGATACCGAAAAACGCAAATGATTCAAGCCTTTTTTTCGCGAGGTCCAGCAATTTTCGATCGTTTCCACGTGCCGCCAATTCCTTGACGGCCACGCGTCCGTAACCAACCGGATCGCGAGACAGTTTTTGATAGTCAAGGTCCGCCGCCAGAAACAGCGTCTGCGTATTGACGATATCCCAGTTCGTCTCCGCATCCCGAACGAAATCCAGCAGCGACCATCGCCCGGTTTTCATTTGCTCGTGCCTGTACGCGTTTTCGTCTCGCATAGCATGCAGGTACCACGAAACGGTGCGCTGCACCGGATCGCGCAGCATCGTGATATAGGTCAGGCTTTGCCCAATATACGAGCCCAAGCCGTGCCAAAGATGCCCGCGAAACAGTCTGTACCGCTCCATCGATTCCAGCGGGAGCTCGAACAGGTCCGGGAGCAATTGCGCCGGACAGATCTCTTCCTGAGCGAACTGATCGTCCAGGAAGGAGATAAGCGAAGTTCCCCCCGTTTTCGGAATATGGAGGTAGTAAAGAGGATCCGTCATTCAGCTAGTCATGTTCATAAAACTTCGAGATTTCGAGCGCAACGCTCGCAACCACGCTTCCCAGGCTACTCACCCAAACACAGCCGCATCGCATCGCCCCAATCGGGCATCTGCAAACCGAACACCTCGGCCAGCTTGTCCAGCGACATTCTGGAATTTGCCGGCCGCTTCGCTGGCGTCGGATAGTCGCTCGAGGGAATCGGAACGACCGTCGGCGCGTGCGAACCCATCGCGGTCGCGAATATCGCTTCTGCAAAGCCATGCCAGGACGTGGCGCCGGCCGACGACAGATGGTAGACGCCGGAACGACGCGCCCACCAGTCCTTGTCATTCGCCGCGGCACCTTGTGCGACGATATGCGACGTAGCGGCGGCAATCGTCTTCGCCCAGGTCGGCGCGCCAATCTGATCCGCAACAACTCGCAATTCCGTTCGCTCGCTGCCAAGCTTCAGCATGGTTTGCAAGAAATTCTTGCCGCGTCGGCCATACACCCAGCTCGTACGCAGGATCAAGTGAGGGCATCCTGCCGCTGCAATCGCACGCTCGCCTTCGAGCTTCGTTTGCCCGTACACGTTCTGCGGATTCGTAGCGTCAGATTCAACGTACGCGCCCGATTTCGTACCGTCGTACACGTAATCGGTCGAATAGTGAATCAGTGCGCCGCCGCCAAGCGCGGCCTCTTCCGCGAAAACGCGCGGCACGTCGACATTCAAACGTCGCGCAGCCTCGACATCGGTCTCGGCCTTGTCCACCGCTGTATAGGCAGCGGGATTCACGATCAGCGACGGCTTCAGCTCCCGCACGAAGGCTCGCACGCGCTCGAGATCGGACAAATCGAGCATGGACCTGTCGCACGGAACCACTCGGCCGAGCCCTTGGAGCGAGCGCAACAATTCGAACCCAACCTGGCCGTTCACACCCGTAACGAGGATCGTCAATTCCCGACTCATATCCGCCTCAAGCGTAGACTTCAGCGACGCCCAGACGCACACCCGCAGCGTCCTTCGCCGCCAGCAAGGGTTCGCGCTCTATCGGCCAGTCGATCCCGATCTCCGCATCGTTCCAGACGATGGTGCGCTCGTGCTCCGGATACCAGTAGTCGGTCGTCTTGTACAGAAACTGCGCGGACTCCGACAACACGAGAAAGCCGTGTGCAAATCCGGGCGGCACCCATAATTGCCGGTGATTGTCGACCGACAGGTTCACGCCGACCCACTTGCCGAAACGCGGCGAGCTTTTGCGAATGTCGACCACCACGTCAAACACTTCACCCTCGACCACGCGCACGAGTTTTCCCTGCGCATGAGCGATCTGATAATGCAGTCCGCGCAGCACCCCCCTCGATGAACGCGAGTGATTGTCCTGTACGAACTCGACACCCTTCTCCACGTGCTCGGCAAACTCGCGCGCGTTGAAGCTCTCGTAAAAGAACCCGCGCGCGTCGCCGAACACCTTCGGCTCGATGATCTTGACTTCGGGCAATGCCGTAGCCGTTACCTGGATAGCCATGCGACCTGATTGGTGAGAATGTTCTGGAGGTACTGTCCGTAGCTGTTCTTCGCCAGCGGTTTTGCAAGCTTCAGCACCTGCTCTGCATCGATCCATTGCCTGCGATAGGCGATCTCTTCGGGACAGGCGACCACGAGGCCCTGGCGCTTCTGCAGCGTGGCGATGAACGTCGCCGCCTCGATCAGCGAATCGTGTGTGCCGGTATCGAGCCAGGCATACCCACGCCCCATGATCTCCACATCGAGTGTGCCGTCGGCGAGATAGCGCGAGTTCACATCGGTAATTTCGAGCTCGCCGCGCGCCGACGGCTTGATGTCGGCCGCGATGTCGCACACGCGATTGTCGTAGAAGTACAGCCCTGTGACCGCATAGTTCGAGCGCGGCTTTGCGGGCTTTTCTTCGATCGACAGCGCACGGAACGATTGATCGAATTCGACGACGCCATAACGCTCGGGATCGTGCACGTGATAGGCGAACACCGTCGCGCCGGTCTCTTGCGCGCAGGCGCGCTCGAGCTGCTTTGCGAGGTCGTGACCGTAGAAGATGTTGTCGCCAAGGATGAGCGCAGAGGGATCGTTGCCGACGAAATCCTTGCCGATGATGAACGCCTGGGCGAGTCCGTCGGGCGAGGGCTGCACTGCATACTGGATGTTCATGCCCCACTGGCCGCCGTCACCGAGCATCGCCTCGAAACGCGGCGTGTCCTGCGGTGTCGAGATGATCAGCACGTCACGAATGCCCGCCATCATCATCGTCGACAGCGGATAGTAGATCATCGGTTTGTCGTACACCGGCAGCAGCTGTTTCGACACGACGTGCGTGATCGGATACAGCCGCGTTCCGGAGCCGCCCGCGAGAATGATGCCTTTACGTGCCATCGCCTTGTCCCTCACCCGCGCTTCGCATAATTCGTCTCGACCCACTTGCGGTAGTCGCCAGACACGACGTCTTCCACCCAGGCCTGATTGTCGAGATACCAGCGGACAGTCTTCGCAAGCCCGGTTTCGAACGTCTCGGCGGGCTTCCAGCCGAGTTCGCGCTCGAGCTTGCGTGCATCGATCGCATAACGGCGATCGTGACCGGGACGATCCGTCACATACGCGATCTGATCGCGGTACGAGCCGACTGGCTTCGGGCGCAATTCGTCTAGCAGGTCGCACAGGGTGTGCACGACTTCGAGATTCTTCTTCTCGTTCCAGCCGCCGACGTTATAGGTTTCGCCAACCTTGCCGCGGGCGAGCACTTCACGGATCGCGCTGCAATGATCGCCCACGTAGAGCCAGTCGCGCACGTTCTGGCCGTCGCCGTATACCGGCAACGACTTGCCGGCCAGCGCATTGGCAATCATCAGCGGAATGAGTTTTTCCGGAAACTGGTACGGGCCGTAGTTGTTCGAGCAGTTCGTCGTCAGCGTAGGCAAGCCATACGTGTGATGGTATGCGCGCACGAGATGGTCGGAACCGGCCTTGGTCGCCGAGTACGGGCTGTTGGGGGCGTACGGCGTGCTTTCGGAGAATTGCGGATCCGTGGCGGAAAGCGAACCGAACACCTCGTCCGTCGAGACGTGCAGGAAACGGAACCTGGCCTTTTCATCTTCGGGTAGAGCGCTCCAGTGCTGGCGTGCCGCCTCGAGCAATGTAAAGGTACCCACGACATTCGTCTGAACGAAGTCGGCCGGACCGTGGATCGAACGATCAACGTGACTCTCGGCAGCGAAATGCAACACCGCGCGCGGCTTGTGCTCGGCGAAGAGCGCATCCAGCGCTGCACGGTCGCAGATGTCCACGCGCGCGAACACATGCTTCGGGTCATCGCGCAGCGATTTCAGCGTCCCAAGATTGCCCGCGTAGGTCAGCTTGTCGACATTCAACACGGCTTCGTCTGATTGACGCAGCCAGTCAAGCACAAAATTGGCACCGATAAAGCCGGCGCCGCCCGTAACCAGAATCATGGAACTCCTGTTTAGCGCGTGGTGAAACTCACTGTTGAGATCCCAGCGCCAGACGCTTCGACGAAGGTTGCACGCGAGATCAGCGTGGGCAGTTACGCGACAAATTTTTTCAAAGATCCACGCCGCATATTCTGGCTCTCATTTTATCCGTAGAGATTATAAGGATCGCCAGCGCGAACGCCACCCCCCTAACATCTTGAAACAGCTTGACAAAATCGTTGGACCGCATATTTCATGCCATGCTGGGGTCAGACCGCTCGAGCTTTAAAGAATTTTCATCACATTTCCGCGATCGCGCGTCGATGCTATTCCTGTGATACCGTCACAGGCTCTTGTTCCACGCCGCACTGCAATCCATCCCAACCCAACGATGCCGCATCTCGCCCCTCTCGCTTTCGGCGACCTTCAGGGTTGCCTCTCCCCTTTTCGCGAGCTGCTCGCCAAGGCCGCGCCCTCGCCGGACACGCCGCTCTGGTTCGCGGGTGACCTGATCAATCGCGGTCCGGCGTCGCTGGAGACGCTGCGCGAGGTAATCGAACTCGGCGATCGCGGCGTGGCGGTGCTGGGCAATCACGACCTGCATCTGCTGTCGGTGTCGGCAGGCATTCGCAAGTCGAAGAAAGACGACACCATCGACGACATCCTGAACGCGCCCGACGCCGAGGACTTGCTGCACTGGGTGCGTCACCGCCCGATCGCGCACTACGACAACGGCATGCTGATGGTGCATGCGGGCGTGCTGCCCCAATGGGACGTCGATCTCACGATGGAACTCGCGCACGAACTCGAAAAGGCGTTGCGCCGCGACAACTGGCGAGAGACGCTGGCGGGCCTCTATGGCAACGAGCCGAACCGCTGGTCCAAAGACCTGAAGGGCATCGACCGGCTGCGCGTGACCTGCAGCGCGCTCACGCGCGTGCGCTTTTGCAATCGCGACGGCATGATGGACTTCAGCACGAGCGGCGGCCTCGATTCCGCGCCGCCGGGCTACATGCCCTGGTTCGACGTGCCCGGCCGCAAAACGGAAGACGTCACCATCGTGTTCGGTCATTGGGCCGCGCTTGGCCTCACGTTGCGCAAGAACCTGATCGGGCTCGACTCGGGCTGCGTTTGGGGCGAGCAACTCTCCGCAGTGCACCTCGTCTCCGACCCGCAGGAGCGCATCCTCACGCAAGTGCCTTGCGAAAGCTGTCGCGCAACGAACGGCTAGCGCCACTCGCGGGCGCGCAGACGCGGCCCGCCTGGCGTCATGTCGCCTGTGCTACTGCCTCCCGGGACGACGCCCCCTCACCCCGCATCACCTCCAGCGCCTGCCCGACCGCTTCCTGCGCACGCGCCGCCAGCTTGCGCCGATCGTCCCCAGCCTCGATCGCCTCGCCCACATAGACATGCGCGGTCAGCGGCCCGGCCTTTAGCATCGCGTCGAGCGACTGCTTGAGCGACACGTCGTCGATATACGCCGGCGCCACCGACTGCCGCCCTTGCGCATCCTCATACAAAATGCACAGCGGCTGCACAGGCCTTCCAGCCGATACCGCCGCCTGGAACATGTTCGCGTGAAACGGCTTGAGCGCGCGGCCGTCCGTCGTCGTGCCTTCAGGAAACACGCACATCAGTTCACCGCGCGTGAGGCGATCGGCCAGTTCGTGCATGATGCGCTTCGCGTCGCTGCGCTTCTCGCGCTCGACGAACACCGTATCGAGGCTCTGCGCGAACCAGCCGATCAGCGGCCAGTTGCGGATCTCCGCCTTCGAGACGAACGGCGTGGGCCGCCACGCGTTGATCACGTAGATGTCGATCCACGAAATGTGATTGCTCACGACGAGCGCGCCCGAGTCGAGCCGTGCCGAGTCGTTGTGCACGACGAGCTTCAGGCCGCACAGTTCGAGCATCTTGAGCGACCATGCACGGTTCATGGCGTGGCGCTGATCGGCGCTGGCACGCGGAAAGCGCAGCGCCACGATGCAGGCGCCGCGCAGCATATGCGCGAGCAGACGGGTCTTGCGGATGAAAAGGCTCATGGTCTACGAATAGCTGAATCGCACGATGCTAGCAGACACACATGACACAAATCTGTCACGCACGCTCGAAGCCACGCTCGTACCCCACCCGCCCCGCCACGAGCGTCGCGCGCACCACAGCGGGAAGTTCGTAGCCGAGGAACGGCGTGTTGTGTCCCTGGCTTTTCAGCGCGCTCGGTTCGACGCGCCAATGCGCATGGGGATCGAACACGCAGAGGTCCGCGCTCGCGCCCACGGCGATGCGCCCCGCCTCGCGCTGCATCACCGCGGCCGGCGCCGACGTCACATGGGCGAGCGCCTTCGCGAGCGGCACGCGCGCTTCCTGCGCCCATTTCACCGTGAGCGAGAGGAACAGTTCGAGGCCCGTCGCCCCCGGCGTCGCTTCGGCGAAAGGCAGGAGCTTTTCGTCGTCGTCCACGGGCGTGTGCTGCGAGCAGATCGCGTCGATCGTGCCGTCGGCAAGGCCCGCGCGAAGCGCCTCGCGATCGCGCTGCTGGCGCAGCGGCGGATCGAGCCGGAACTGCGCGTCGAAATAGCCGATGTCCATGTCGATCAGATGTAGGTGGTTGGCGGTCACGTCGCAGGTCACGGGCAGACCCTCGGCCTTCGCGGCGCGCACGAGCGCCACGCCCGCCGCCGACGATAGATGCTGCACGTGCACTCGCGCGCCCGTCACGCGCATCAGCTCAAAAAGCGTATTAAGCGCGATCGTCTCCGCGCTCACCGGCACGCCCGAGAGGCCAAGGCGCGACGCCAGCGCGCCGCTCGCGGCCACGCCGCCCTTCGAGAGCCAGGCGTCCTGCGGCCGCAGCCACACGGCGTATCCATAGGTGCTCGCATACTGCAGCGCGCGCAGCAGGACCTGGGTATCGGTAATCGGCGCGTCGGCCTGCGTGAAGCCGATGCAACCCGCCTCGGTCAGCGACACCATCTCCGTGATCACCTGCCCCTGCAGGCCCACCGTGAGCGCGCCGAGGGGATGCACGTGCGCACGCGCGAGCTTGCCCGCGCGGTACTTGAGCATCTCGACGAGCCCTGCTTCGTCGAGCACGGGATCGGTGTCGGGCGGGCACACGAGGGCCGTCACGCCGCCCGCGAGCGCCGCGCTCATCTCCGAATCGAGCGTGGCCTTGTGCTCGTAGCCCGGCTCGCGCAGCCGCGCGCTGAGGTCCACGAGACCCGGCGCGACCATGAGCCCGCGCGCGTCGAGCGTTCTGTCTGCCTGGTAGCCCGCGGGCGGCGCACCGATCGCGGCGATCTTGCCCGCTTCGATATACACGTCGTGCTGCTCTTCGGTGCCGGCCGCCGGATCGATCAGCGTGCCGCGTTGAATATGGATCTTCATGCGCTGCCTTGGTTGTTATCGCCGCTTCAATCGTCTGCTTCAGTCGTTATTTCCGGCGACGATACCCATCACCGCCATGCGCACCGCAATGCCGAAGCTCACCTGGTCGAGGATCACCGACTGCGGGCCGTCCGCGACCTGCGAGTCGATCTCGACGCCGCGGTTCATCGGCCCCGGATGCATGACGATCGCGTCGGGCGCGGCGAGCGCAAGGCGCTCGGGCGTCAAGCCCCAGCTCTTGAAATACTCCTGCGCCGAAGGCAGCAGCGCGCCGCTCATGCGCTCGTTCTGCAGACGCAGCATGATGATGACGTCGACGTCCTTGAGCCCTTCGTCGAGGTTATGGAACACGCGCACGCCCATCTGCTCCAGGCCGCCTGGCAGCAGCGTACGAGGGCCGATCGCGCGCACCTCGGGCACGCCGAGCGTGGTCAGCGCATGAATGTCCGAGCGCGCCACACGCGAATGCAGGATGTCGCCGACTATCGCCACGCGCAGGTTCGTGAAGTCGCGCTTGTAGTGGCGGATCGTGTACATGTCGAGCAGGCCCTGCGTCGGGTGCGCGTGGCGGCCGTCACCGGCGTTGATCACGTGCACGTGCGGCGCGCAGTGCTCGGCGATCAGGTACGGCGCGCCGCTCGACGCGTGGCGCACGACGAACATATCGGCGTGCATCGCCGAAAGGTTGCCGATGGTGTCGAGCAGCGACTCGCCCTTGCTCGTCGATGAAGCGTTGATGTTCAGGTTGAGCACGTCGGCCGAAAGACGCTTGGCCGCGATCTCGAACGTGGTGCGCGTGCGCGTGGAGTTCTCGAAGAACAGGTTGAACACCGACTTGCCGTGCAACAGCGGCACCTTCTTAACGTCGCCGTCCGTCACGCTCACGAACTGCGTGGCCGTGTCGAGAACGTGGGTGAGGATCGAGCGCGAGAGGCCCTCGATCGACAGGAGATGCTTGAGTTCGCCGTTCTTCGTGAGCTGCGGATTGCCCTTCAGGAAGCCGTATCGAAATCGCTTGTCGTCCGCTGGGGACGCTGCGGGCATGGGCTGTTTGTTCATCGGGTGAATTCTGGATGTGATGGACGGTGTCGACGCGGGACGCACCGGGCGCATGCGTCGCTGCCGCTACCGCTGCCATCGAGCAGGGCGCAGTAGAGCCTTTCAGCGTCGGGGGCGTTCATGGGTCGATGCGCGGCCAACTCGAGGGAAAGTCAGAGCGGAAGTTCGTCGAAATACTGCTGGAGAATCACGGAGGCCGCTTCGGCGTCCACATGCTCGGCACGTGCACCGCGCTCGCGCAGCCGCGCTTCGGCGTCGACTGAGGAATAGCGCTCGTCCACCCACACGACCGGCAGATTGAAGCGGCCATTGAGCTGGTTGCCGAAGCGCCTGGCCTGCTGCGTCATGGTGTGCGGCGTGCCGTCAGGATGGCACGGCAGGCCGACCACGAGCAGATCGGGCTGCCACTCGCGCAGCAGCACGCCGATCGCCTCGAAGCGATAATCGCGACTCTTGTTGGGAATGACGGTGAGCGCCCGGGCGCTGCGCGTGAGCGCGTTGCCGAGCGCCACGCCGATGCGCTTCTCGCCGTAATCGAACGCAAGCAAGGTGGCCTCGCCGGCCCCTCGCCCAACAGCCACGCTCATGCGTGGCCCGCCTCGCCGGAGAGCATCGACGAAGAAATGCCGAGCAGCGCGAGCGCCGCCTCGAAGCGCTCTTCGGCGGGCACGTCGAAAACGATCTTCGGGTCGGCTTCGACCGTGAGCCAGCCGTTCTTCGAGATTTCGTCCTCGAGCTGGCCCGCACCCCAGCCGGCATGGCCGAGCGTGAGCAGGAAGCGTTCGGGGCCGTTGCCGTTGGCGACGGCTTCGAGCACGTCCTTGGAGGTAGTCATCTCGAGCCCGCCCGGCACCGTCATGGAAGACGTATAGCTCGTGCCCTGGGCGGGTGCATGCAGCACGAAGCCGCGCTCGGTCTGCACGGGGCCGCCGAAATACACGGGCACATGCAGGAGCGGCTCGATTTCGAGCTTGAGGTCGATGCGGGAAAAGAGCGCCTCCAGATCGATGTCGGTCGGCCGATTGATGACGAGGCCGAGCGCACCGCGCTCCGAATGATCGCAAAGGTAGACCACCGTTCCTGAAAACGTGGGATCCGCCATGTTCGGCATGGCGATCAGGAACTGGTTGGTCAGATTGATGCGATCGTTACTCTTGGACATGGTTTGAATTCTAGCAAAGACGATGCGCAATGGCGGCGCGCTGACCGGCCAAACGGCGGGCGCCCGATGGCTGCCTCGCCCTTGCCAGACGCTGCGCGTTGCGCATTGCATGAATGGCTCACTCTACCACGCGCGAACGATGCCCCCGCAAGGCAATCGGCAGCGTTGCAAGCGCGATGCCCGGCGCAACCGCGGCACCGTCCGCGCGCCCGGCGCGCGGATTCGAAGCTCAAATGTATTCAGTGCGCCACACCTTGCACGGCGCTGACAGTGATCGCCGCCGCCAGCGCGCGCACCGCGGGCGTCGCGTCGGGCTGCGCAACGCCCGCTGCGACCTTGTGCAGCATCGCCCGCAGCGCCTCGCTCGCGTACTCGATTGCCTCGGCGCCGGGCGGCGTGATGGACGGCGCGCCCCGCGCGGCGGGCGACGCGAGCGTCGCGGCGTGTGCGGTGCGGCGCCAGGCGAGGCCTAGCGCGTCGGCAAGCTGACCGACATGCCCGAGACCGAGCGCCCACGCGGCGGCACCGATGCGGTATGCCGCCTCAGCCGCGACGAGCGCTTCGGCGGGCTCGGCGATCGCGCCCTCGCCGCGCAACGCGAGCGTGCGCGAGTGCGTGCCGAGCGCGACCATCGACGCATCGGCGGTCTGCAGAAAATCTTCATACGCGTTGCCGTTCACCACCAGCGCGCCGAGCTCGCGCGTGGGCGCCACCCGCGCCGCAAGGGCGACCGCCTGCTCGCTGCCGGCTTCCCAGAGCGCCTCGGACGCCTGTGTGCCGGCAACATGCCATTCCACGGTCAATCCGTGATCGTGGAGCAGTTCGACATCGGCGGTGTCTTCCGCGGCGGCCCCGAACAGCGCGTAGTCGCGCCAGAGCAAGGCCAGCGTCGAGCGCACGAGCGTTTGCGGCGCGAAGCGCAGGCCGCGCGCATGCTCGCCGATCAGCAGATTGCAGCGCGCGTAGAGGCGCCGCACTTCTTCATCGCCCCATGACGCCACGCCGCGGCGCAGCGTTCGTCCGCACGCCGCGGCAAGCCGCCAGAAGTCGTAGGGATCGGAACTCGAGAGTTCGGCCATGCAGGCGTCCATCTCGTCGAACGCCGCGAGCGCGAGCGCATTGGCCGCGCGGCTGGCATTGCCGAGGCGCGATTTGAGCGCATGCAAAAGCGCTTCTTCGTAACGCGCTCGCACCTGGCCAAAGCGCTGCGCCGGCTGCGGATGCAGTGTGGCGGGCGCGAGCGGCCGGCCTTGCAGCGCCACGTCCTCGTAGGCCAGCGTAATGCCCGGGACGTGCTCCGCAAGCGCGGCCACGAGCGCGTGCTGCTGCGCGAAAAGCGCAGGCGAGCACGCCTGCTCGCGCAGATTGCGCCGCTCCAGCGCCCCGCTGAGCGCTCCTAGCGCCTCGCGGAACAGTGGGCGAATTGCGGCCCCCTCCGGCTCCTCGGGCGCATGGAGCGGGCGCGCCGGCATGCCGGGCGGCGGCTCGACTGCAACGGGCGCCGCCAACGCGAGTGGCGATGCAACGAGCAGCGTGTCGGCAAAGCGCGCGGCCGCGAGCCAGCCGGCGTCGTGCAGCGTGCGGGCCGCCTGGCGCAGCGGCCGGGCGACGTCGCGCTGGTCGTCTAGGGCGGCAAGCGCCTGGGCGAGCGCACCGTGCGCGAACGGCACCTGGCCGCCGCGCGGATTGGGCAACGCTTCGAACCGCACAACAGTGGTTGAACGAAGGCTCATGGGGCAGCGCCGGGAACAATTTGCGGGCCGACCAGATCGGGGGAGATCGACAACAGCGCGACAACAGCGTCGACGGATGGATCGACAACAGCGACACCGACGAAAACACCAACGACAGCGACTCGAAAGCGACGACGGGTGCAACGCTGGAGCGCAGCCCGACTGCGCGGCCGCTCGCGGCGTGAGCAATTGCGGTACCCGCCTTGCCCGCACCGCCATTTCCGCCCACGATCCTTCAGGAAACTGCCATCAGACCGCGCGCCGGCCCCCGAGGCGCGCCAGCCGATGCTAGCGCGGCCTCAGATCTGGACCATCTCGAAGTCTTCCTTGCGCGCGCCGCACTCGGGGCAGGTCCAGTTGATCGGGACATCCTCCCAGCGCGTGCCCGGCGCAATGCCTTCCTCTGGCAAACCGGCTTCTTCGTCGTAAATCCAGCCGCAGATCAGGCACATCCAGCTTCTATATTCCATTCTTATGCCGCGTCGAAAAGTCCGAAACCAATCGGGAAAAAATCGGAGAAAACTCGGGGAAATCGAGAGCCATGATGGTACCTTGTTGCCGTTTCCATGCCTAGCAAGAGGAGACCTGGCCTGCAAAAGATCAAGTGAGACCGGCTGGCGCTGGCGGCTCGTGCGACGCACAAAAACCCTCGGCCGCCGACGGCATCCGTCCCCCGGATGCACGGATAAGCCGCATAATTGACGCATCTCATACGACGGCGCGGCGCGCCGCAGCCGACGTCCACTCCATCTCGCCACGTTCATGCCCAGCGACACCCCTCCCATCGTTCTCACCTTCGGCCTTTCCGACCCGACGGGCGGCGGCGGACTCCAGGCCGACCTGCTCACGCTCGCCAGCATGGGCTGCCACGGCGTTACCGTGCTGACCGGCTACACCGTGCGCGATTCCGCGGGCTGCGACGAGGTGACGGGGCTCGATCCCGAAACCGTGGCCACCCAGGCGCGCATGCTGCTCGAAGACATGCCGATCGCCGCGTTCAAGGTGGGCGCGGGCGCGCGCGCCGAAGTCGTGAGCGCGATCGCCGAAGTGGTCGCCGACTACGACGACGTGCCGCTCATCCTCGCCCCCGACTTTACGCTCGACGACGAACACGTGCTCGCCGCCGACGAGCTGCGCGAGACCATGGCGGACCTGCTCGTGCCGCAGACCACGCTGCTCGTCGCCGACGCCTCGGTGCTGATCGCGCTCGCCCAGCCGGACGGCGACGCGGACGCGCCCACCGTCGACGCCGCCATTGCGCACCTGCTCGCCACCGGCTGCGAATACATCCTGGCGATGGAGACGGGCACGCATCGCGTGGTCAACACGCTCTATTGCGAAGACGGCCAGTTGCGCCAGGACCTGTGGGACCGCGCCACGCAGCCGATGATGGGCCTGACCGACACGCTCGGCGCAGCAATTGCCGCGCTGCTCGCGAACGGGCAGGAAGTGCCGGAGGCCGTGCGCGAAGCGCAGGAGTACGTGTATCAGGCGGTGCAGAACGCGTTCCGCCCAGGCATGGGCGCCTGGCTGCCGGACCGGTTCTTCTGGGCGCGCAGCAATGACGCGGATAACGGCGAGGCATCGCCGGGGGAAGTGCAGCAATAAGCCAAGAGCCAGCGTTACGTCCGGATTCCGGGCTGCGCAAAAGACGCACAGACGAAAAAACCCGCACGGGCTTGCGCCCCTGCGGGTTTTCTCTTTTTCTTCGGGCCCGGAAACACACCTCGCGGTGTGTTTCCTGCACGTCGATGTAATTGGGCCGAAGCCGTCCTTACATGTCCATGCCCATGCCGCCCATGCCGCCGGGCATGCCGCCGGGCATCGGGGCATCTTCCTTCGGCACTTCAGCAACAGCTGCGTCCGTCGTCAGGAGCAGGCCGGCAACCGAAGCTGCGTTTTGCAGCGCGGTGCGCGTGACCTTCGTCGGGTCGACCACGCCGGCTTCCACCAGGTCGCCGTACTCGCCGGTCGCTGCGTTGTAGCCGTAGTTGCCCTGGCCAGCTGCAACCGCTGCCACGACGACCGACGCTTCCTCGCCACCGTTCGTGACGATCTGGCGCAGCGGCTCTTCCATGGCGCGCAGGACGATCTTGATACCTGCGTCCTGATCGGCGTTGATGCCCTTCAGGCTGGCGATCGCCGTACGTGCACGGATCAGCGCGACGCCGCCGCCCGGGACGATGCCTTCTTCAACGGCAGCGCGGGTTGCGTGCAGCGCGTCTTCCACGCGTGCCTTCTTTTCCTTCATTTCGACTTCGGTCGCAGCGCCAACCTTGATCACTGCCACGCCGCCTGCCAGCTTGGCAACGCGCTCTTGCAGCTTTTCGCGGTCGTAGTCCGACGTCGCTTCTTCGATCTGCGTGCGGATTTGCTTCACGCGCGCTTCGATGTTCACGGCTTCGCCTGCGCCGTCGATGATCGTCGTGTTTTCCTTGCCCACTTCGATGCGCTTCGCTTGACCGAGTTCGTTCAGCGATGCCTTTTCGAGCGTGAGGCCGGTTTCTTCAGCGATGACCTGGCCGCCGGTCAGGATCGCGATGTCTTCCAGCATGGCCTTGCGACGGTCGCCGAAGCCCGGAGCCTTGACGGCAACGGTCTTCAGGATGCCGCGGATGTTGTTGACGACCAGCGTTGCGAGCGCTTCGCCTTCGACGTCTTCAGCGATGATCAAGAGCGGACGGCCAGCCTTGGCGACTTGTTCCAGAACCGGCAGCAGATCGCGGATGTTCGAGATCTTCTTGTCGAACAGCAGGACGAACGGGTTTTCCAGGACGGCGACTTGCTTGTCCGGGTTGTTGATGAAGTACGGCGAGAGGTAGCCGCGGTCGAACTGCATACCTTCGACGACTTCCAGCTCGTCTTGCAGCGACTTGCCGTCTTCGACGGTGATGACGCCTTCCTTGCCGACCTTGTCCATCGCTTCAGCGATGCGGTCGCCGATCGACGTGTCGCTGTTTGCCGAGATCGAGCCGACTTGCGCGATTTCCTTGTTGGTCGTGCACGGCTTGCTGATCTTGCGCAGCTCTTCGATCGCTGCCGAGACGGCCTTGTCGATGCCGCGCTTCAGGTCCATCGGGTTCATGCCCGATGCAACGTACTTCATGCCTTCGCGGACGATCGACTGGGCCAGAACCGTAGCCGTCGTCGTGCCGTCACCGGCGTTGTCGCTGGTCTTGGAAGCGACTTCCTTGACCATTTGCGCGCCCATGTTCTGGAGCTTGTCCTTGAGCTCGATTTCCTTCGCGACCGAGACACCGTCCTTGGTGACCGTCGGGCCGCCGAACGAGCGCTCGAGAACCACGTTGCGGCCCTTCGGACCCAGCGTGACCTTCACTGCGTTGGCGAGAATGTTCACGCCTTCAACCATCTTGGAACGGGCGGAATCGCCGAACACGACGTCTTTAGCTGCCATCTTCTAACTCCTTGGGATTCTTGATGAATGTGCGGTGGTCTGAACTTACTTGTTCACCACGGCCATGATGTCTTCTTCGCGCATCACGAGCAGTTCCTGGCCGTCGACCTTGACGGTCTGACCAGCGTACTTGCCGAACAGGACGCGATCGCCGACCTTCACGTCGAGCGCGATCAGGGCGCCCTTGTCGTCGCGCTTGCCCGGGCCCGTGGCCAGGACTTCACCTTGATCCGGCTTTTCTGCCGCTGCGTCCGGGATCACGATGCCCGAAGCGGTCTTGGTTTCTTGATCCAGGCGCTTGACGATCACGCGATCATGCAAAGGACGAAGGTTCATGGATAGATCCTCTCTTGATTTAGGACTTGAAGAGACTCAAGAAAACCTGGCTGCCGGTAACCGCCAGCCAGAGATTCGGTTAGCACCAGAGTTGTTAGCACTCTCGTGCGGTGAGTGCTAATTATATGGACGGGGTGTGACAAATTCAAGGAGGGGGGCGGAACGGGGAAATGGATGTGTCGAGAACGGTTCAACCCGCAACATTGGCCGCTTTCAGGGCGCCCGGAACGGGGTTGCAAAACCGCAGAATTCTTTAATAAAAACAATGCACTATCCCACCACCAAGGCTTCGCCCTGCAGACGCGCTACGTCAGGTGGAAAAGCGTTTCAGAGAAGCAAATACCCGCGCGCGGAGGCACCCGTCGCCTCCTGGTGAAATCCCCAATCGCCGCTATAACGCGCCAGTCGATTCAAGGGTCAGACTTGCCGCGGCCATCGCCCACTCAGCGACTCAGCGCCCAGAGCCCGTTCGGGGAGTCCAATCGAATGTTGGGCCAGCATGCATCGCTGCCCGCGGCCGCCGGCCAGCCGAGGGCTACCTGAAGGCGCCCCGGGCGCGATCATGCGCTCAAGCAAGATGCCAGGTCCTGCTCGTCGCGTTTCTTCACGCCTTGTGCGACGGCAATCGGGAGTCAATATGTCCGTGCGCGCACGATGACAAAAAACATCGCCAGGATACCCAGATAATAAGAAACCCATATCGGGTTGATCGCGACGATCGCCACCACGACACCGATCCCGATCACGTGTCGCGTGAGCCAGACCCGTTCCGGACCGGAAGGCCCGGGCAAGGGGCGATTCCACACCAGCGCTGTCATCGCAAGAACGGGCACGATCAACAGCATCGCATGCGTGCGTTCGACGACCGGCGACACCATCAAAGGCAGCAACGCGGCGCACGCAATATCGCGATGCCGGTCGGCTCTTGTGTTCCAGGTGACCGACGCGAACGCCCAGAGCACCAGCAGCAGGTACAGGCCCACCACCGCCGACACCAGCGCGTGCGGCACGGCCAGCCCGAGGTCGGCCAGCACGCGTTCGAGCACACCGCGAAACGAGCTGTTCCATGGCGCGGGGCCGAATCGCGCGGCGACTTTCATCATCGCCGGTAGCGACTCGAACGGATAGCGGAGCAGCACATCCCAGCCCGCTACCGCCGCCGTCAGCAAGGTGCCCGCTACGGCGGCGAGCAGAGCCGAGAGATTGAGCCGCCAGTCCTTGCGCAGCAGAAAGAAGAGCGCAATCGCGGCTGGACTCATCTTCAGGATGATCGCAATGCCGATCGGCACACCGGCCAGCCAGCTGTTGCGGCGTTCATAGCGCAGATAGAACGTCGATACCGCGAGAAAAAAGATCAGCAGGTTCGATTGCCCGAACTGCAGTTCCAGATAGAGCGGGTGGCTAAGCGCGCCAATCGCAAGCGAGAACAGGAAAAACCGCCGGCGCGCATCGGCCTGGTCGTCGGGCATCAATATCGCCGCGAGCATCCACAGCGACGCAATGAAGAGCACGCCGCCCGAGACGAGCCAGATGATCTTCGCGGCCCCGAGGCCCAGCGCGCCGAGCGGCGACAGCAGCACCGCGAACTGCGGCGGATACCCGTAGATATCGTGACGGCGCCGGTCGATGCCGACGCCGAGCGCATCGAGACGGTCGAACAGATAGCCCCGGTCGTATAGCCGCCCGATGTCGGTAAGATGATTGTGGACAGTATCGAATGCGAAGTAAAAAAAATTGAAGTCCGGCTGATCGTGCAAGAGGCCGAGCCGCGCGAAATTCTGCACCGTCATCCATACCTTCAGCGCAAAACAGGCGAGCGCAAGCAGGCTGAACAGCAGCCACCGCCTGTTGCGCGGCCAGCCGAACCATTCGGCCCAACGTCCGTCATTGCGCTCGAGGTCCAGCCTTGAACTCATCGCTGCGCTTCCCCGCTCGGTGCACGGAGAGCCTGACGCCGACCTGGCGTGCGGAACGTACAGATACACACAGGCTCGGGTGGCCTCATTCAGCGCCCCTGCGCCACCGAAGCATAGCGGCCGCTATAGAACACGAGCGGCGCGTCCTCCTCCAGCGAGAACGAAAGCACCTCGCCGACGAACAGCGTATGGTCGCCGCAAGGGTGCCGGTCGACGACCCGCGCGGCAAAGCGGGCGAGAGCGCGATGCAGCAGTGCGACGCCGGCCAGCCCCTCGACCTCCATGAAGCGCGGAGCCAGCCAGCTCTGCGGCTCGCCCGCGAAGTGCCGGCTATGGGATTCCTGCTCCTCCGAAAGCACACTGACACCGAAGAGGTGAGTACTCATCAACCGTTCGTGCATGCGCGCGCGATGGCCGACCGACACGACAATCAGCGGCGGCCTGAGCGACCCGGACATGAACGCGTTCGCCGTCATGGCATGCAACTCGTCGCCCGTGCCCGTGGAAATCACCACTACGCCCGTGGCGAAGCGGCCCAGCGCGTTGCGCAAGCGCCGCTCGTCCAGTTCGCCACAGGACGTGGAGCTCCCAGCGTGGCGCATTACGCTCGCGTGCATGTTGCTCTCCCGAATACGGCTGCAATCATCGCCGAACCGTGGTCTCCAGGCGCTACGCAACGTTCCCATTGTGCAACGTCTCAGTCGCAATGGATCCGCGCCGCTGTGGCGACCTGTGCGTGCTTCCACGGATCGGCCAGCGCAGCAGAGGCATTAGTGCGCTCTCGGCTTGCGCGCGATGAAATGAAACCAGAAAGCGTCGCTGGTGGTCTTTTCCGCCGGAATGCGCAAGCCGTCACCGCTGCCGAACACCGCGTCGATCTCGAAGCCAAGCGATGTGAGTTGGCGCCGCTGCTCGGGCAGCGTCGTATAGACGATCACAATGCCGAAGAAATGCGCGCCAGCGGTCTTGATCGAATATCCCGGATAGTCGCGATGAAATCGCACGTGCCGCAGGTAGTTGTAGGCAGCAACGGGAAACAGGCGCAGCGAACGCAGCATGCGCCAGCCGAAGCGCAACGGATTCAGGGAAAAGCGCGGCAGCAGCTTCCAGATGGTTTCCTGAAAGCCCGGGCCTTCGCGGTTGTGCGTCGAGAACAGCACGAGGCCGCCGGGCCGCGTGACGCGGTACATCTCCTTGAGAATGCGAACGCGGTCTTCATAGTCGACGCAGTCGATGCCGTTCCAGCTGAACGCGGTGAGTGCGAAGTGGTCCGACGGGAGATCCGCCATGTCGCGCGCGTCCATGTGGCGCAGATCGAGGCCCGGAAAGCGCGCACGCGCCTGTTCCAGCAGCTTCAGCGTGTAGTCGATACCGGTGTACTTGTGCGAAATCCGCATCATCAGCGGAATCGTGCGGCCAGCGCCAATGCCGATGTCGAGGATCGGCTCGCCGGCGCACTCGGCGTAGACCCAGTCGAACGCGGCTTCTTCGCCAGGGTCGGTAAACGTCTTGCCCATCGTGAATTCACGCATCGCATCCTGCGAGTTCCACGCGCGCTGGTTGATCTGGTCAAGCGGAAGCTCGAAGTTCATTGATGCGCTCCATCAAGATGAGAACTGCACGTAACCTGGCTTGCACGTTCGGCCGCCACACGCGGCCGCGCAACCGGCACCGGGCCGTGCCACGCTGCTTCCGCCTGCGACTGCGGCTGGCAAAAGCGCTCGAAGTACCACTGGCGCGCGTCGGCCATCGCCGCTTCGCGCGCAGCCTGAGTGAACAGCGCATGATCGAGCTTCGGCAACGCCGCGGCGCGCACGCGCGTAAAGGCGCGCAAGCCGCCCATCTGCGCGCCGAACTGGATCTTTAGTTCGTCGAGGCCGAGATCGTATTCGCCATACACGAGCCGCACTTCGGCGCCCTTCGCGTGGATGCGTTGCATCAGGCGGCGCGCCTCGCTCGGGGCCAACGACCAGCCCGTCGTCGCGTCGACGAAGTCCGCCACACGGCGTGTCAGTGTTCGGGCAAGGCGCTGCGAGAGCCCGCGCGCCACGCGCGACAGCGAAGTCTCGCCACGCAATACCTTCTTCCATTTCTCGAGGCTGAGCGCCGACTGGCGCAGCACCCTGTTGCACGCGAGGCCCATCGTTCCGGGCGTGCGATCGGCGCCGTCCCAGATGAACTTCTGCAGGTTCACGCCAAAGCTGCCTACGATATGCGGATGCTGGGCACACGCGTGCAGCCCGACGAACGCGCCTCCGCACACGCCGAACACGACCACGCGCGCGTGGCCGCGCGCGACGAGCCAGTCCGCGCCGGCCGCCGCATCCGAGCAGGATTCCTGAGAATAGATCGTGTCGAGCGTGACCGAACGCGCGGCCGGCGTGCTGTCGCCGAGACCGCCCAGATCCATTCTCAGCGACGTGATGCCGAGCGCCGCGAGCCGGCGCGCGAACAGCACGAAAATGCGCCCGTCGCCGATATGGTGACTCGCGCCCGTGTTGAGAAACAGCACCGCGGGCGCATCCGCGCGCGGCGCGGCGCTCTCACAGTGCACGCCGAAGTAGTCGCCGAAGATTACGGGCTGCTCGACAAAGTCCGCCGCCGCGAGCTGCGGCTCCTCCCATACGCGCGGCGCGAACGCGGGAGCCGCACATGCATCCTCGCGCGGCGGGGCATCGGCGAGCCACTGCGTCACGGCGTCGAACGCAACGACGGGTTCTTCGCTGTACAGCGCTTCGACCATGAAGCGATCGGCCTCGCCGAACGACTGGCGCTCCACGGCCACGCCGTGTGCCGCGTAATGATCGACGAGCGCGCCGGCGCGCACGCGGTCGCTCGCGTCGAGCAGCAGCACACGCCGCGCGGGCGCTTTCGTGTCGGCGCGCAGATCCACTGCGCCAAGCCGCGCGATATCGTCGCCATGCAGGCCGAAGCCGAACGCCTCGACATAGGCGGCCGTTTCGGGAATCGGATCGGCCGACATGCCGGCCGGCGTGCTCAGCCAGCTTTGCCGATGCGCGCGCAATTCGCGCAGATAATTGCGGCCCGACAACGCGGGCGAGAGCAGCACGAGGCCATCGATATCGCCGATGCGCTCGCCCGCCAGCGCCGCCAGCGTCGCGCCCAGGCGCAGGCCGCACAGGGAAACCTGCCCGACGCCGGTGCGCTCGCGCAGATGGCGCACCGCGCCCGCGATGCTGTCGATCCATGCCTCGATGCGGCCAGGATCCTCCTCGTCGCCGAGCGAATCGCCGGCGCCGGGATAGTCGAAGCGCAATACGGGCATGCCGCTGGCCGCGAGTCGCTCCGCGAGACGCCGCCAGCCACGATGGGTGCAGAGCGCGTCATAGCCGAATGGATTGCACAAGACCACCCCATGGCGGCCGGTCGCCGGATGAAGCCAGCCAAAGCAGCCGTCGAAGACGACAGGTTCCATCGGATATCCCTATGCGATGACGCGGCAAGAATGAACAATGACAGCCGCCCGGGCGCGTCGCCTGAATGAACCGGCGAACCGGCGCAACGCAATGGTGTGGGACAAACCCTTACCTGGTTGGGGGAATTTAACCAGACGCCTATCGGCGTATCTGTACGCCCGGCCACACTGCATGCCGCGCTCCAGCGGCACAATTGGGTCAGCAAGGAACAGCCGTTTTCAGTCATGAATCGCGGCCCTGCGGCGCGCGCCGGCACGCGCTGCCCATCCACCGGATCCGCCCAGCATGAGTCCGCCATGCGAATGACCAACGAGGCTGCCCCTCTTTCCGCAAGCGACGGCGGCGCGCCATCGAGCATCGAGGGGTCCGGCGTCCTCGTGGGCGCCGGCGCGCTCTATCGCGACGCGGGCGAAGCGGCCGATGCGCTCGCTCATCCGGCACGAACTGCGCCGACCCCGACGCGCTCGGCACCGCAGCACCTGCGGGCACCGAAGTACCGGCCCGATATCGACGGGCTGCGGGCCGTCGCCGTGCTCTCCGTGCTGGCCTTTCACGCGTTTCCGTCGCTTTTGCGCGGCGGCTTCGTCGGCGTCGATCTTTTCTTTGTTATTTCGGGCTTCCTGATCAGCACGATCATCTTCGAGAGCATCGAAGACGGCCGCTTCAGCTACGTCGAATTCTACGTGCGGCGCATCCGGCGCATCTTTCCGGCGCTGCTCGTCGTGCTCGCCACCTGTCTCGTGGCCGGCTGGTTCCTGCTCATGCCCGAGGAGTACCAGCAGCTTGGCAAGCATCTCGTTGCTGGCGCAACTTTTCTCTCGAACATCGCACTCTGGCGTGAAGCCGGCTATTTCGACGATACGGCCGCGTCCAAACCGTTATTGCATCTGTGGTCGCTCGGCGTGGAAGAGCAGTTCTATATTTTCTGGCCGCTCCTCGCGAGCTTCGCGTACCGCCGACGGCTCGGCTTTCCCCTGTTGCTCGGCGGCATCGCCGCGGCTTCGTTCGCGCTGAGCCTCGTAACCTCGGTGTCGAATCCGACGGCGGCGTTCTACTCGCCGCTCTCGCGCTTCTGGGAACTGATGATCGGCGGCACGCTTGCCTGGCTGCTGCTGCACCGCCCGAATCTCGTACAGCACGGGCCTGGCGCGTCGAACATGCTCTCGGCGGCGGGCCTGCTGCTGATCGTCGCAGCGGTTTTGCTGATCAATGAAAACGACGTGTTCCCCGGCTGGCGCGCGCTCCTGCCAACCGTCGGCGCGTTTCTCGTCATCTGCGCGGGGCCAGGCGCCTGGCTCAACAAGAGCGTGCTCGGCAATCGCATGGCCGTCTCGATCGGCCTCATCAGCTACCCGCTGTATCTCTGGCACTGGCCCCTGCTCTCCTTCGCGAACATCCTGTACGGCGGCCTCTTCGTGCCGGTGTGGATGCGCGTCGCGCTCGCGCTCGCGAGCACCGTGCTCGCCGCGCTGACCTACCGCTACGTCGAGCTGCCAGTCCGCACGAAAAGGGCCAATCGTCGGCAGATCGGTGCCCTGTGCCTGATGCTGGCCACGCTGGGCGCGGCAGGCGCGGTGCTGTTCGCACGCGCCGGACTGCCCACGCGCGCGGCGGCCGACAATCGCGGCTTCGCGCTCTACTCGCAGAACGAGCAGATGCGGATCGCGCTCCAGCCCGAGCCTTGCCATCTCGCAGACCCGAAAGCCGAAAACTTCTGCACCGCCTACAACACGACCGCCACCGGGAAGCTGATGGTCGTGTGGGGCGACTCGCACGGCGGCGCCTGGCTGCCCGTGCTGCATAGCATCGCCGTGGAGCGCAACATGCGTCTCATGGCGTTCGTGCACGTCGGCTGTCCGCCGCTCACTCGCTCGCGCCGCAGCGACGGCGCCCAAAGCGGGTGCGACTGCAGCCGCCTCGGGCTCGCCGAACCGATCGTTTCGGCCATCGGGCAGCTCAAGCCGGCCGTGGTGTTCTACATCGCGCGCTGGAGCCTCTACGGCAACGGCTGGTCGCTCTTCCGCGAGTTGCAGAAGGCGACGCACTTCGTGACCACCGATCCTAACGGCCGTGCCACGCTCGCCACCTCGCGCGCGGCGCTCGCGAGCCAGCTTCCGCTCACCGTCCAGGCGCTCGCCGCGAGCACGCCGCGGCTCGTGGTCTTCCAGAACCCACCCGTGCTCGAAGGCAAGCTGCTGCCGCGCTTCTACGCGGACCCCGAACGCATCGAGCCATCGGCGGCCGCTAACCTGCAGACCGAGGCGTTCGAGCGCAAGCTCGTCCAGTCGACCGCGTCGATACCGAATGTGCGCGTGTTCGATCCCGTGCCGCGCCTGTGCGCGGGCGCGACCTGCCAGGCCGTGATCGACGGCGTGCCGGTGTACGAGGACGACAACCACGTGAGCGCGCAGGGTTCGCTGCTGTTCAAGCAAGCCATTCTCGACGCCATGTGACTCTCCTGATCCATCGATCGCCACCTTCATGGAAAAAGCCGTCCTGCGCAACATCGTCATCAACTTCGCCGGGCTCGTCGCGCCGACGCTGGTCTCGCTGATGACCGTGCCGGCCTACATCCGGCTGCTGGGCGTCGAGCGCTATGGCGTCATCAATCTCGTGTGGGCGCTGATCGGCTACTTCAGCCTGCTCGATCTCGGCACGAGCCTCGCCACCGAAAACCAGATCGCCAAGGTGCGCAACACCGGAGGAGATGCCGTCGAGCGGATCTTCTTCGGCGCGTGCTTTCTCAACCTTTGCACCGGCATCGTGGGCGGGCTCGTCGTGTGGTCGTGCGCGTCGTTCTACATCGCGTACGGCATGCACGTCGAACCGGTGTTCCGCCAGGAGCTGACGAGCAGTCTGCCGTGGATCGCCGTGGCCGTGCCGCTCGCCAACGTCACGTGGGTGTTCGCGGGCGCGATCACGGCCGTGGAGCGCTTCGGCAGCTACAACACGAACCAGACGCTCGGCACGTTCCTGTTCCAGCTGCTGCCGCTCGCCGCCGCCTGGTGGCTCGCGCCCACGCTTTCGGTGGCGATTCCGGCCGCCGTCATCGCGCGCCTGATCGCCGGCGTGCTGCTCGGTGTCGCCACCTTCCGCGCGCTCGGCATCACGCGGCTGCGCATGCCCGAGCGCAAGGTCATGGCCGATCTGTTCGCTTACGGCAAATGGACGCTGCTGTTCTCGGGCGCGGGCGCGATCGCCGGCACGCTCGATCGCGTGCTCGTCGGTGCGGTTCTGGGCGCGCGCTACGTGACCTACTACGCCGCGCCCCAGAACCTCGTCACACGGCTGAACATGCTGCCTTCCGCGATGCTGCGCACGCTGTTCCCGCGCCTCTCCGCGGCTACGCACGAAGATGCGCACAAGCTTGCGCGCGACGCGCTCGCGTTCCTGAATGGCGTGTTCACGCCGTGCATGATCGTCGCCCTGTTCGCGCTCAAGCCGTTCCTCGAACTCTGGCTCGGCGCGGCGATCGCGGACGCCGCGGCGCCCGTCGGTCGCGTGCTCGTGATCGGCGTATGGCTTGCAGGGCAGTCGGGCATACTCGGGATACTGATCCAGGCCCAGGCCAATCCACGCAGCGTCGCGCGCATCAGCTGGCTGCTACTGCCCTTCTTCGCCGCCGCGCTATGGGCCGCGACGCAGGCATTCGGCCTTGTCGGCACGGGCGCCGTGGTCGTGGCGAAAGCGCTGTGCGATTACGCCGCCTATACGTATTTCGCCCGCGTGCAGACGCGCGACATCGTCGGCAACATGCTCACGCATCTCGCGTTTCTCGTGGTCGCGTTCGCCCTCGCCTGTCTACCGCTCGGCATCGCGGCCGCAGCGGCGATTGCGTTCGCCACCGTCGCGGCCAATCTGGCGCTGTCGCTGCATCAATCGGCGCAGCTGCGCAACCTCGCTCGACGCTTCTTCATGCGTGCGCGCGTGTCTCGAGGTCAGGATCGGCTGACGTGACTTAGCGGTAGATGAGGGAGGTTGCTAGCGGGCAGCGGCCTGTGGCAGTTCGCGCGGGCGCGCGTGAGCCGCCTGCGGCACGCGCTAACCGGCCGCGCCCACGCGCCAGACTTTCGAAAGCCGCACGATCGGCCCAAGCTGCGAAAGCGCGCGGCGCTTCGCCAGGAAAACGGTCAGGTTGCCGAAATAGACGGCGAGAAAAGCGGCGCAGCGCAGTATGCTCGGCTCGATGATCCAATAGCGCTTCACGCCGATATAGAGCCTAGCCGCCTCGCAGCTCAGTTGATAGCGCGTGAGGCCGGCACGCCGCTCATCGCCTTTGAGCACCCCATCGCCCGGCATCGTGTCGCGCGAGCGCAGCGCCGGCTCGAGTTCAATCGTGTAGCCCTGGTGCAGCGCGCGCAAGGCGAGTTCCGCGTCCTCGGTGCCGAAGAAGATATTCTCGTCCCAGCCGCTACCTGAAAAGAGCCCGAGCGGAAACACCGAAGCGTGAAGGTTCACGCACTGCGGCTCGTCGCCCTCTTCGAAATAGCAGGCGAACGACAGACGCAGCGAGCGGCATTCGTGCAGGTTCGGCCCGCTCGACGCCCCGCCGGTGAGCATCGTCTTTGCGCGACGCTCCGGCGCGATCTGTGCGAGACGGCGCCCGGCCGCGGCGAAAAAGTCGCGCTCGACCAGGATGTCGTCGTCGATGAAAGACACATGGGTGCAACCGGCGCAATGCTCGAGACAGTGACGCACGGCGTTGTTGCGGTTCGCGCACACGCCTCGCCGCGGCCCGGCGAGATAGACGCAGTTGCCCGCCCCACGCACGACGGCTTCGTTCGCCGCCCGCATGGCCGGGTCCGCCGAGTCGTCGCTCACGACGATGCACGCCGGCGGCGGATCGCATTCAGCGAGTCGCGCGAGACAGGCGGCCAGCACCTCGACGCGGTTCATCGTCGTCACGCAAACCGCAAAGCGCGGCTCCGCGAGCGTTTCTCCGCATGGCCTCCCGGCAGCACCCGCCTGCGCCCGGCGGCTCATGACGACACCTCGTGCGACGGTGCGGCGCCAACGGCCTCCCGGCCGCGAGGCGAACGCAGCGACGCGAGCGCCTGGTCGTAGAGCGCCAGATAGCCGTCGCATACGGTCTGCGCGGAGAACTGCCCGAGATTGCTCTGGCCGCGTTCGGCCAGTTGCGCGCGAAACGCGGGATCGTCAAGCAGGCGCACGATGGCCTGCGTGAGCGCTTGCGGCTGCGCTGCCGGCACGAGCAGCGCGGCGTCTTCGCCGCCTACCATCTCCGGATTGCCGTCCACGCGCGTCGCAACCACGGCGCATCCCGACTCGCGGGCCTCGCACAGCACGAGTCCGCCCGGCTCCCGGTGAGCGGCGTTCACGAACACATCCGTTTGCGCGAGATAGCCCGTCGGGTTGGCGACGAAACCCGTGAAGTGCGCGCGGTCGGCCACGCCGAGCTCACGCGCGAGTGCCTCCATCATCGCGCGATCCGGCCCGTCGCCGACGAGATACAGATGGACATGCGCGAAACGCTCCGGCAGCGCGGCGAACGCGCGCAACAGGTCATGAATGCCCTTGCGCTCGTACATGCCCGCGACCGTCGTGATGGACGGACGATGCAGTTCGGGCGCGGGCCCGAGCGGCAAGCCGACACGGCGCGGCGACCCCACGGTGCCGTTGCGCACGACTGCCAGCTTGCTCGCCGGCACGCCGCGCGCCTCCATCGACTTCGCGACGACGCCGGTCACCGCGACGACACGGTCGGCAAACCGCATCAGCACGGCGCTCTTCTGAAACTCGTTGTGCACTGTTGCGAACAGCACATAGGGCCGTCGCGCGCAGGCGAAACGCGCGAGCATCGTGCCCGTGACCATGTGCGCGTGCACGATGTCGGGCTGGAAGTCGCGGACCAGCCGCCGATAGCGCGAGAGCATCGCCGGCGCGCGCCGCAGCTTGCGCGACTGCGGCACGGTGACATGACGCACGCCGTAGCGCGCATAGAGCGCTTCGAACTCGCCGCCCGAGGTCGCGACGACCACGTCGTGGCCTGCCTGCGCCTGCAGGCAGGCGAGGTCCGTCATCATGTTGACGATGCCGTTGCCGATCAGCTGTGCGTGATTGGCCAGATGGATGATTTTCATGCTGCGCCCAGGGCTGTCCCGTGGTGAGAAAAGCGGCTTGCGCGCCGCCGTTTCGCCTGACAACCGGCGCGCAACGAAGCGCGCCGGCAACACCCCGATCCTGAAAGCGGCGCGCGCGCGCGTCTGTGCGGCCGCGCTCCATCGCGCGCCGCCCCGGTTCGCACCGCACCGACTTCGCTCAGCGCTCGCCCAGCACCTCGCGATACACCGCTGCCACCTGCGCGGCCATCGCGGCATGATCGAAACGGCTGCGCGCGTACTGGCGGCAACTCTCGGCGCTCGGCAGCGGGTGGGTGCCCAGCACCGCGTCGACAATGCCGCGGCCGATCGCGTTGAAGCCGATCGAGGGCAGCACCAGCCCTTCCGAGAGCGGCGCGACGGCCTCGGGCAGCCCGCCCACCGGCGTCACCAGCACCGGCGTGCCGGCGGCCAGCGATTCCACCGTGGTCAGCCCGAAGCCTTCGAGTGTGACCGTGGGCACGACGCTCAGATCGGCGGCGCGGTACCACAAGGGCAAATCCTCGTCGGGCACGTAGCCCGCGAGCGTGACGTGCGACTCCAGACCGCGCGCCGCGATGCGGGCCCGCAGCGCGCCTTCGAGCATCCCCTTGCCCGCGATCGTGAGATGCACGTCCGGCACCGCCTGCTTGACCACGAACATCGCGTCGACCAGATCCTCGAGTCCCATGCGCGGCACGAGGCGGCGAATGCAGAAGAGCTGCGGCCGGTCCCGGCTCAAGCCAAGACGCTCGCGCGCCTGCACTTTCGTATGAGGCGTGTCGAAACGGGCGACGTCGACGCAGCCCGGCACGATCCGTATCGACTCCTCCGGCACGCGGTAGTCGGTTTGCAGCACGCGCGAAAACGCCCGCGAGAGCACGATGTGCCGGCTCGCGCCGCGATAGACCGATCGCTCGATGGCGTGACGCACGGCATACGATAGCTTGCCGCGGCCGGACGCCGACGATTCGGCGGCCCAAGGCCCGTGAAAATGCACGACGCGCGGCACTCGCGCGAACACCCCGAGCGTGGGCGCCGCGTACAGCGCGAAATGGCTGGCCACGACGTCGGGCACGCGGGTGCGCTTGAGGCGAATCGAGTGCCGGCGCGCGCCGCGCAGCCGCGCGCCCAGACCGTCGCGCTCACCGGCGAACACCTGAACCACGCCGTTGGTTTCCGTCTGCACGTTCTCCGTGCCGGCCACGAGGCCGCGCACGTCCACGCCCTGCGCCGGCAGGGATTCGATCAAGGCCATGAACATCCGGTCGAGTCCGCCTGGACGCTCCCGAAACCAGTGCATGCCGATCTGCAGCGAGTCGATGCGCCCGGTCATGATCGCGCCGACATCGCGGGGGCAGAGACCTGCCCTCGCCTCGCTTCGCCGCTGCGCGCGAGCTCCTCGTACAGCGCGAGATAGCGTTCTGCCATGGCCTGCCACGTCAGCGTTCTGGCGAGTTCGCGCGCGGCGCGGCCCATCTCGCGCGCGTACGCCCTGTCGTGCGCGACACGTTCGATGGCGAGCGCGAGGCCCTCGATATCCTCGGGGCTTTCGAGCACCACGCCGCAGCGCTTGTCGATCACCTCGGAGCCGCCTGCCGTCGCCACGGTGATGACGGGCAGACCCGCCGCCAGCGCCTCCAGCATAACGAGGCTCATCGCTTCGTAGCGCGAAGGAAACACGAAGGCATCGACCGAGCGCATCAGCGCGGGCATGTCCTTCACGAGATCGAGGAAATGCACACGGTCGCCCACGCCCAGTTCGTGCGCAAGCGCGGGATAGGGGCTGTTGCGCAGGATACCCGCCACGGCGAGATGCACGTGCGCGGGCGTCGAGACCAGCGCGCGCAGCACGGCGTCCAGATTCTTGCGCGACACGCGCAGGTCGCCCGCAAAGAGCAGCATGAACGGTTCGCCTGGAAGTCCGAAGCGATCCCGCTCGCTGGCGCCCGGCGAGAACTGCCGGGCATCGACGCCGTTGTGGATCACGCGCAGCGTCGACGACTCGATGCCGAGCGCGCGCACCTCTTCGCCCACTTTGTGCGAAACCGGCACGACGACGCGCGAGCGCCGAAACGCCCAGCGCTCGCACCATGCATTCAGGCGCGTATAGATGACCTGATAGGCGCCATACCACCCGCTGGCGAGCCGGAACGGATAGAAGCCGCAGCGATACCAGCCGTCGTGCACGAAATGCACGGCGTTGACATCCGCGCGCGCCCACGTGATGAAGCCGTTGACATGCACGATGTCGAATTCCCGACGGTGGGCCCGGATCCACGCGCCGCTTTTCAACGCGAACATCTGGTATTGGAGCAGGCGGCTCGGCAGACGGCTTTCGCGAATCAGCACATGGCGCGCGCAGGGATGCGCGAGCAACTCCGGCGCCACCATCGAAGACACTATCGTGACGTGATGACCCGCGGCCAGCAGCGCACGCGCGATTTCGTAGTTCACGCGCCCTTGCCCGTCGTTATCCCTCACGACGTGCGTGACGATCAGCACGCGCAGTGCCTTGTGTTCGTTTGCGGTCGTCATGCGAGTCCCTGCCGGCGCGCGCGGCCGATGGCCTCATTGCGCCGCTGCTGTTCGCGCGAATAGCGCACGCCGATCACGGGCATCACCACGCCGAATATGAAGTAGGTCCCGGTAATGCCCTGCATCGTATCGAGCATGACCATGATCGCCAGTATCGCGATCGCCGCGCCCACACCGCTGATCGCGAAGCGATCTCCCGGCCGCGCGAGGCTCGCAGTGAACGCCCGCCAGAGCAACGCGAACAATCCTCCCACGTAGAGCATCATGCCGGGCCAGCCGAGCACCCACAACATGTCGACCACGCCGCTATCGAGCGACGCGATGATCTGTGCGTGAGGGTCGGCGAGCTTGTACGCAAGCCCCGTCGACCCCATGCCGTGCCCGGCGAAGCTCTCTTCTGCGATGGCGGCGAAGTTCGTATAAAAGCCCTGCCGGGCCTGGAAACTGTTGTCCTCGCTCAGGTTCCCGATCGTGGAAACGCGCTTGATGAGCGGGGCGCTGATCTGATCGATCATCAGCATCGGTGTGCACAGGCCCGCGAAGAGCACGACGGCCATGACGAGCCGCAAACGGCTTCGCACATCGAGCATGGAAAGCGGATAGATGAGGCCGATGATGAGTGCGCCCCATGAGGTGCGCACAGCCGTGAACATGATTGCCGGGACGCCCGCAAGGCCCGCGACGATCTTCATCTTGCTGCGCGAGGCGAGCGTCATGAGGAGGCCAACCATTATCGTCATTGCGAACGGCCCCGTGGAGTTCATCGTGCTGCTAATGCGCATGCCGAACGGCACCGGGCTGCCCGACGACGTACCCATGCCTGATTGCACCAGCCAGAATACGGTCCAGGGAGGCGGCAACACGTACTGGTAAATGCCGTAAAAGCCCATCAGGATCGTTCCATAGACGAAAGTCTTGAACAGCACCCGCCGAAAGAGCGGGTAAAGACGCCAGTTCAGCATGATGTACCAGCCGATGAAGAGCGGCTGCAGCCAGGCAATCACGGTGAAGGTCGCGGGCATGATCCCGAACTGGACCACGCCCATCACGTAGCCGTACAGGATGGCGATCAGCATCATGACCAGCGGCGCGGCGCGGCGCTGGCCGAGCATCCGGTAATTGAGCAGCATGGACATGCCGCTCAGGCCTGCCGCGATTAGCGGCGTCGCCATAATGATGCTGGTCTGGTTGAACACGCCCTTGTAGTAATCCGCGAAGCGCCGCACTTCCGGCGTGAGAAAGAAAAGCCAGCACACGAACGAGAGATAGTGGGCCGGATAGCGCCGGTACAGCCAGTACGCGACCCCGACCCCCATCGGCATGAAGGTCATCTCGAGCAGCCGCCCCTGGCGCGCCAGGATCAGGACAAACGTGATCGCAAATACCGCGAATGGCGTCGCGAAAGGACCGATCAGATAGCTCGACATCGAGCGCGAGCGGGCGCGGCGCGGCGCGCGAGCCGATGCGCGCAGCGGCCCGCGCGACGGGGCCGGACCGGGCAACGCGCCAGTTGCCGAGCCAGGCAACGAGCCCGGAATCGCTGTGGCCTCGCTCATCGCGCGCCCTCAGAGCAGCTCAAACGTGCTCGCGGCCGAAACCGCGCCGCGCTCGCGCCGCCGCGCGGCGAACGTGCTGTGCTCGCCGCGCATCTGCCGCACGAGGCCGATGAACGGCACGCCATGCTCCAGAAACGGCCCTTCCGTCTTGCGAAAGCCGAACTGCTCGTAAAAGCCGCGCAAGCTCGCCGGCGCGCTCACGCGCACGGCGCGTCCCGGCCAGCGCTCGGCAATCGCCGCGAGCGCGCGCTCGATGAGCATCTCGGCGGTGCCGTCGCCACGCCGCGCGGGGCTGGTGAGCACCTTGTCGAGCGTGATTTCAGGGTCTTCTGCATCGCCGGGCTGGATACGTGCATAGGCGACCACCGGCATGGGCTTGCTCATGTCCTCCACGGCGAATACGTGAAGCGCGCGGTCGTCATGGCCGTCCGCGTCGAGACACACGTGGGACTGTTCGACCACGAACACCGCACTGCGCGCGCGCATGATCAGATACAGCTCGCGTGCCGTGAACTGTTCGAATTCGAGCGCTTTCCAGTTCATTGATCCTCCTCAAGCTTTTATTGCGTCGCGACACGCGGTGCCGCCATAGCCACACGTTACGCCTCGCGACCCGTCGATCTCCGTGCGGAAGCGTACCGACGATGCTGCATCGCGATCCGTTTAATACGCAGAACCGGCACGCCCGGCTGCCCGCGCGTCATGTAGCGCCGCGCAACGGCAGTCCGGGACCCGACCTGCGAAGAAACAACCCGAAGCGTCTACGCGACCTTTCCTCAGAAGGGGGCAATTTCATGAAAACTGCACTGCGCCGCATCCTGTCCGAATCCGCCCGGCTCGACGTGCCGCCCGACACCCTGGCGGACGACGCCGATCTCTACGCCGCCGGGCTCTCGTCGCTCGCGACCGTGCACCTGATGCTCGCGATCGAAGACGAATTCGGCATCGAGATTCCCGACCGGATGCTCACGCGCCGGCTCTTTTCCAGCATCGATTCGCTTGCCGCGGCCGTGACCGAGCTTCAGCAGGCAAAGGCGGCCGTATGAACGCACCCTTGATGCAGGACGCCGCGCTCGCCGCCGGCGAAGCACAAGCCGCCCCGCTCGCCGCGATCGAGCCGGCCGCCAGTTGGCGCGCCGCTGCACAGCGCGCCATGGAGGTCGCCGCGCAGCACGCCGATTCGGTGGACCGCGAAGCGCGTTTCCCGACCGAAGCCTTCGACGTGCTGCGCCGCGAGCACCTGCTCTCGGCCATGGTGCCGACGCGTTTCGGCGGCGCGGGCCTTTCGCTCGCCGACGTCGCGACGATTTGCGAGACGCTCGCGCACGGCTGCGCCTCGACCGCGATGGTCTATGCGATGCACCAGATCCAGGTGGCTTCCGTCACCGAGCACGGCAGCGGCACGCCGTGGCACGAGGCGCTGCTCGAGCGCCTCGTCGCGGAGCAGCTGCTGTTCGCCTCAGCCACGTCTGAGGAAACCATCGGCGGCGCGGTGCGCACGAGCGCGTGCGCGGTGGAGGTGGAAGGCGAGCGCTTCCGTATCGAGAAACTGGCGCCGACGATCTCCTACGGCGCGCAGGCCGACGCCATTCTGGTGACGGCGCGCCGCAGCGCGGAAGCGGCCGCCTCCGACCAGGTCATGATCGTCACGCTGCGCGAGCAGACGACGCTGGAAAAGCGCGGCGTGTGGGATTCGATGGGCATGCGCGGCACCTGCAGCGAAGGCTTTCGTCTGATCGCGAACGGCGACGCCGCGCAGATCCTGCCCACGCCGTTCAGCGAAATCGCCGACCAGACCATGCTGCCGGTCTCGCACACGCTGTGGTCGGCCGTCTGGACCGGCGTGGCGGCCGACGCCGTGAACCGCGCCAAGGCGTTCTTCCGCGCCCAGGCGCGCGCGAAACCCGCCCCGGCCGGTTTCGTTCCGCCCGCCGGCATGCGCCTGGCTCAAGCCACGGGCCTCCTGCAGATGATGCAGGCGCGCCTCGCCGTGGCGCTCGACGCCGCGCGCACCGCGCACCACGCCAAGCACGGCGCGAACCAGGCGGATCTGCCGCTCTCGGCACTGCTCGGCTTCGCCTCGGACATGAACACGCTCAAGACGAGCATCTCGTCGACGGCGCTCGAGGTCGTCCAGGAAGTCCTGATGATCGTCGGCATGGCGGGCTACAAGAACGGCACGGACTACAGCGTGGCGCGCCACCTGCGCGACCTCTACTCGGCGCCGCTGATGATCAACAACGACCGCATCGCGCAGAACACCGCGAGCCTGCTGCTGGCCCAGCGTCCGGCCGCTCCTGGGGGAGTCTGACATGAGCACGATCACCGATACGTCCGCCGCCTCCCAGGAAGCCGCGGCCCGCGAAACGGCCGCCGAACTCGAAGCCGATCCGACGCTGCGCGAGCGCCTGCTCGCGAAGGGCATCCTGATCGACACCGGCGAAAACGGGCTGTACGGGCGCAGCGCGATCTTCGAGGACATCGTCGACCGTCTGAACGTGGCGATCTCGCACCTCGGCGCGGACCAGCAGCCCGAGCTTCTGCGCTTTCCGCCCGCCATGCGCCGCACGGACTTCGAGGACAGCGAGTACCTGAAGAACTTCCCGCAACTGGCCGGCACGATCCACTCGTTCTGCGGCGACGACGGCGGCCACCGGCGCCTCTTGCGCGCGCTGGACGACGCCATGGCCGAGCGCGATGACAACCGCGACGATGCCTGGCTCGGCCAGCAGAAGCCCACGCGCGTGGTGCTCACGCCGGCCGCGTGCTACCCGATCTATCCGGTGATTGCGAAGCGCGGCCCGCTGCCCGAAGGCGGCGCGACCATCGACGTGCTGTCGTACTGTTTCCGCCACGAGCCTTCGCTCGACCCGGCGCGCATGCAGATGTTCCGCCAGCGCGAATACGTGCGCCTCGGCAACGCGGAGCAGGTCATGGCGTTCCGCCAGATGTGGATCGAGCGCGGCTCGGCGCTCGTGCGCGCACTGAACCTGCCGCTCGACGTCGATCTCGCCAACGACCCGTTCTTCGGGCGCGGCGGCAAGATCGTCGCGGACAGCCAGCGCACGCTCGCGCTCAAGTTCGAGCTGCTGATTCCGGTGGCGAATCCCGAAAGCAAGACCGCGTGCCTGTCGTTCAACTATCACATGGACCACTTCGGCGCGATCTGGAAGATCGCCTGCGCCGACGGCTCGGTGGCGCACACGGGCTGCGTCGGCTTCGGCATGGAGCGCATCACGCTCGCGCTTTTCCGCCACCACGGCCTCGATGTGAACGCGTGGCCCGACGAGGTCCGCGCGCTGCTCTGGGGCGACACGCGCGCGCGCATCGCGCAGGCGCTGGAGGGCCACGCATGAGCGCGCCGCTCACGACCGCCGGGTCGCTCGCGCCCGCGACGCCTGACGCGCCCGCGGCGCCCGCCGTGGTCGTGCCGCTGCACGCGCCGCGCGCGGAGCATGCACCGCACGCGCTGCACCAGGGCGAGCGGGTGTGGGTGGAGACCAACTGCTACGTCGACCTGTGGATCGAGGTGCTGCACGGCTTTGGCCTCGATCCGCGCGCCGGCTTCGCGTTCACGGTGACGCAGGACTTCGAGGGCGACCAGTTCACGTTCTTCAAGTTTCCGCTCGAAGACCTCGAAACGCTCTACGGCACCCAGGTGCAGGAACTGGCGATCTACGACTCGCTCGAAGACCGCGTGCATGCGCAAACGCTGCGCGGCCACACGGTGCTCGTGGAAGTGGACGGCTACTACCTGCCCAACACGCGCGCCACGTCGTACCGGCGCGAGCACCCGAAAACCACGGTGGGCATCGACTTCATCGACCCCGTAGGCAGGCGGCTGGGCTATTTCCACAACACGGGCTACCACCGGCTGGAAGGCGTCGATTACGACGGCATCTTCCGCAAGCTGCCGCAGTTTCTCGACCAGCCCGACCTGCTGTTTCCGTATGTGGAATTCTGCAAGCAGGCGCGCGAGCCGCTCCATGGGCTGCAGCTCGCCGAGGCTTCCGCGGAACTGTTGCGCGGCCATCTCGCGCGCAGGCCGCGTCACAACCCCATCGCGCAGTGGCGTGAGGTGTTTCCCGAGCAGCTCGACGCCGTGCTCACGCGCGGCGAGCGGTTCTTCCACCTGTACTCGTTCAACCTCATGCGGCAACTGGGCGCCAACTTCGAGTTCCTCTCCAGGTACCTGCTGTGGCTCGGCGAACAGGGCTACGACATGCCGGAATCGATCGTGGCGGGAGCGCAGACCATCGCGTCCGAGTCGATGGTGATGCAGTTCCGGCTCGTGCGGGCGATGGCGCGCAAGCGCCCCGACCTGTGCGCGGACTGCTTCGATACGCTCGAAGCGGCCTACGAGAGCACGCTGCCGCCGCTTGCCGGGCTGATGGGCTGACGTTGACGCTCCGAGGGGCCGATAACCGGCGAGGGAGCTGACGGGGCTGCGCGCCCACCGGGCGGCAACCACGCGTTCAAGAAAGGAGCCGCCGTGCGGTCGTTGCCAACCGATACCTTCGATCCCCCCGGCGCACCGGCCGAGCCAACCGAAGCCGCGCGGCGCGCGGCCTCCGTCTGGCCGCGCGCGCTCGATACCGGCTGGCAATACCTCACCACGCGCGCCGGGGCCTGCGCGTCGCCTGCCGGCTGGCCCGCCGAGGGCTGGCTCCCCGCGACGGTGCCGGGCACCGTGGCGGCCGCGTGGCACGACGCCGGGCGGCTCGACATCGGCCATCCGCCGCCGTTTCAGCAGGACGACCACTGGTATCGCGTGCGCATCGAAGGCGACGGCGTGCAGCGCCTGCGCCTGCATGGCCTCGCGACGCTCGCCGAAGTCTGGCTCGACGGCACGAAGCTGCTCGACTCCGATTCGATGTTCGTCGCGCACGATCTCGACATCGCCCTCGCGGGCAGCGCCACGCTCGCGCTGTGCTTCCGCTCGCTCGGGCCGCTGCTCGCGGCACGGCGCGGGCGGGCGCGCTGGCGGCCGCGCCTCGTCAATCCGCCCACGTTGCGCAACGTGCGCACCACCTTGCTGGGTCACATGCCGGGCTGGTGTCCGAACGTCGAGGCCGTGGGCCCGTGGCGGCCCATCGAATGGCTCGGCGACGCGCCACACGCGTTCGATACGATCGACGTCTCCACCTCGGTTGAAGGCGACGACGGCATCGTTTCTCTCACGCTCACGTTCGTACGCGAGCAAATGGCGCAGGCGAGCGCACAGCTTTCATGCGGCGGCGCGCAAGGTGCGCTAGCCTGGCGCGACGCGCGCACGCTGACTGGCCGGCTGCGCGTGCCCCACGCCGAGCGCTGGTGGCCGCACACGCACGGCAGGCCCGCGCTCCACGCACTCGCGCTGCAGCTGGGCGACGAAACCTTCGAGCTGGGCCGCGTGGGCTTTCGCACCATCGAAGCAGACCACGGCGACGACGGCAACGGTTTCGCACTCCGTGTCAACGGCGTGCCCGTGTTCTGCCGCGGCGCGTGCTGGACGAGCGCCGACCTCGTGACGCTCGCGGGCAAGCCCGTCGAACTCGCACAGTGGTTCGCGCTCGCGCGCGACGCCGGCATGAATATGCTGCGCGTGAGCGGCACGATGGTCTACGAATCGGATGCGTTCTACCGTCTCGCCGACGAGCACGGCATCCTGATCTGGCAGGACTTCGCGTTCGCCAACTTCGATTACCCGACCGACGAAGCGTTCATTGCCTCGGTCACGCGCGAAGCCACGCAGTTTCTCGCACGCACGCGCCGCCATGCCGCGCTCGCGGTGACGTGCGGCGGCAGCGAGATCGACCAGCAGGCCGCAATGTTCGGCCTGACACCCGACCAGCGCGAGCAGCCGCTCTTTACCCAGCTGCTGCCCGAACTGGTCGCACGCGAGCGCCCCGACATCCAGTACGTGACGAATTCGCCCTCGGGCGGCTCGTGGCCGTTCGGGACGCGCGCGGGCATCACCCATTACTACGGCGTGAGCGCGTACCAGCGGCCCATGAGCGACGTGCGGCGCTCGGACGTGCGCTTCGCGGCCGAATGTCTCGCGTTCGCCAACATCCCCGACGACGCCACGCTGCACGACGGCCTCGGCACGATCCATTGCCATGACCCGCGCTGGAAGGCCGCCGTGCCGCGCGACCCCGGCGCGGGCTGGGACTTCGACGATGTGCGCGACCACTACGTGCAGGCCGTGTACGGACACGAGGCCGCGCGGCTGCGCTATGAAGATCCGCAACGCTTTCTGGACCTTTCGCGCGCCGTGGTGGCCGAGCTGATGACCGACGTCTTTGCCGAATGGCGTCGCGCTGGCTCGCGCTGCGGCGGCGCGCTCGTGTGGCAGTTTCAGGACCTGCGCGCGGGCGCGGGTTGGGGCGTGATCGACGCGCTGCGCCGACCCAAGAGCGCGTGGCACGCGCTCGCCCAGGCTTTCAGGCCCGTGCATCTCGGCATCACGGACGAAGGGCTCAACGGACTCGATCTCCACGTCGTCAACGAGACGGCGAAGCCGCTCGACGCGACGCTGGAACTGTTGTGCCTGCGCGATGGCGCAGTGAAGGTCGCCGAGGCGAGCCGCGCTCTGGACGTAGCGCCTCGCCGTGGACTCACCGTGAGCGCGGCTGACCTGCTCGGACGCTTCTTCGATTTCACGCACGCGTACCGCTTCGGTCCGCGCCCGCACGACGTCACGATCGCGACGCTGCGCGAGCGCGCGAGCGGCGCGATTCTCGCGGAGGCGTTCCATCTGCCCGAGAAGCGCGCGCTGGACCGGCATGAGCTCGGCATCGCCGCGAGACTCGAAGAAACGCCCGGAGGATGGCAGCTCGTGCTGCAAGCGCAGCGTTTCGCGCGCTACGTGCACGTGGCCGACGCGCATTACATCGCGACGCCGAACTGGTTCCATCTCGTGCCCGGCAGGCCGCGCACGGTTGCGCTCACAGTGCACGATGACGCCGCGCGGCATGCGCCGCCCGAGGGCGAGATTCGTACGATCAATGCGTCCGCAACGGTCTTTTATCCGTGACGAGACTCACATCGAACAAAGTCAGGCCATGAACGCACGCAACCTGATCGCGCCGCCCGGCGCATTCCGCCTCATGCTGGCGAGCGCTGTTTGCCTTGGCCACGTGCTGCCTGTTTCGATCGGCGCCGCCGCCGTGCATCTGTTCTTCGCGCTGAGCGGCTACTGGATCTACCAGATGTGGCACGCGGAATACGCGCCGCTGCCGCGCCCCTACGCGTCGTTCGTGCTCTCGCGCGCGTGGCGCCTTCTGCCGGTGTTCTATGCAACGCTCGTGCTGCTTGCGCTATGTGTCTGGCCGCTCGGCATTTTCACGTTCCGCCTGCCCGCGCAATGGACGCCGTCGGCGTTCAACTTCTACGAGTCGCATCTGGCCATCTTCGGCTACGCGCAACTCGATGCCCCCGACAACGTGATCCCCACCGTCTGGTCGCTCGACATCGAACTGCAGTTCTATGTCGTCGCGCCAATCGTGATCTGGCTGCTCGCACGCGACACGAACCGCACCGCCATCGAGGCAGCCATCATCGCCGTGGCGCTGGCAGGTTTCGTCGTGCTGTTCGGCAATTTCGGGCCTTGGCCATCCCATTCGATCTTGCCGCTCTACTTCATCTTTTTTCTCACCGGCATGCTGGCCGCCCGCCACGACTGGCGCCCGTCGAAGCGAACGGCTCACGCGAGTCTCGCCGCCGGTGCACTGTTCTTCTTCGGCTGCCTGGCACTCCCTCGCGCGCACGAATTATTCCTGTGGGGCAGTTTCACAGGCCCGCTGACCCGCTACACGCTCGCCGCGAACTGCGTGCTTTCGTTGTTGCTGATTCCCTATGCGCTCGCCACGGTGCGCGAGCCGGGCACGCGCCTCGACCGCATGCTCGGCAATCTCTCGTATGAGGTTTACATCGTGCATGGCGCGGCGTTCACCGTCTTTCTGCAGCATTTTCATCAGCTCCCGCGCATGGCGCGACTGCCGTGGACTGCGCTGATGCTGGTCGTTGTCGCGGCGCTGTCCTTGCTCATTTATCGCTGGGTAGACGAGCCGTCCGAGAAGCTGCGTCGCGCGTTCTTCCGCGCACGCCGCACGCAGGCTGCGACACTGCCGCCCGCCGCGACCACGCCCATCTGATCGTCAGCTGAGTTCGGCTCGCGCCGACACGCCTGCGAGGCCCGCGCAGAATATTCATGCCAATAATGAGCCGCTGCATGCCATTTGCAGACGCACGGCGCAGTAGCCCAAACAGAAAATCTAGACAATCGAAAGAGCGCGATATGTACGCCGGCGCACGCTTCGAGAGGCGCGCGCAAAGGTGTTTGCAGGCCCATCTACCGGGTCGTGAAACGCGCAAAGTGCAATGCAACAACAACGAAACACGTTCGCTGTGCGCGCGTGCAGAAGCGAGAAGGTCACGGGTCGCGAACCACGCTCGTGTGGCGCCGCACGCGAAGCCATGGGCTATCGCCGCGCACGCCGTGCAAACCTGCATGGACGCTTGTTCTTGCAAAGACGGCGCGCGCGGGGCCTGTCGGTTTTTCGCTTACGCGCTCGCGGCGGCTGTTTGCGCAGTCCCAACATTCCGTGCGCCAACCCACGCTGCTCATGGAACACATCTGAATCAATTTCGTTTCGCGTGCGCTGGCACGGAGTTTCAGCCATCGCAGCGCGCTCAGGATCACGCGTGTGCGCCGATCGAGCCCATCAAATCAAGGCATTGCCGCCCAAACGAGTCTGCCTGGCACGTCCGGCCGGTCCGCTTTCGCTGTACAGAACTGAAACAAAAACGGGGACTTTTCCAGATTGCGATCCGCCATATGCGCTCAAGGGTCGCGCCACCGCTCGCTTTAGGGTCCGCTGGCACGCTCCTCGCTATGTGACCGACCATACCGACGCGTAGCGGGTCATCCTAAACAAGGACCGACGCATCCGGGGGTATACGGGGACCACACGACGTACTTATGGCCGCAAGCCGCGCTCAAGGCCGCACGACGGCACACGAAGGCACATGGGACGAAGTGGCGGGAAACAAACAGAACGCCGTGTTCAACACGGCTTCGTGCGAGGACCAGTCATGCTTACTCTTCAATCCGATCTGCACGGCAATCATTTGCTTGGTGCTCTCCCGTCGCACGAGTGGCAGGCGCTCGCGCCCGATCTCGAGCTCGTCAATCTGCGTGCCGAGCAGCTGCTCTGCGATTCCGGCCAGCGGATCCACCACGTCTACTTTCCCACCACGGCCGTCATCTCGATGATGTCGACGATGGAAGACGGCGGCTCCGTCGAACTGACCGCGGTCGGCCGCGAAGGCATGACCGGCGTGCCGATCCTCACCGGCGGAGAGACCATGCCGAGCCGCGTGCAGGTTCAGCATGCGGGCTTCGCCTACCGCATGAGCGCCCAGGCGCTGCGCCAGCACTTCGCGCGCTCGGACCTGCTGCGCCGGCTCATGATGCTCTACATGCACGCGCTCCTCACGCAGATCGCGCAAACGGCCGCCTGCAACCGTCACCATTCGCTCTCCAGCCAGCTGTGCCGGTGGCTCCTGAGCGAAACGGACCGCGTTGCGTCGAACGAGCTGGCCGTCACGCAGCAGCGCATTGCCGACATGCTCGGCGTGCGCCGCGAGGGCGTCACCGAGGCGGCCGGGAAGCTGCACGACCTCGGCCTCATCCATCACAATCGCGGGCGCATCCAGGTGCTCGACCGCGAGGGGCTCGAAGCGCGCGCCTGCGAATGCTACCGGCTCGTACGGTGCGAGTTCGACCGCCTGCTGCCGCGATTGCGTCAAGCCGAAACCGTTGCCTAAGCGGGCCGCACAAGCCAGGGATTCAACATGTTCCGCAATACCGCCCGGGTCTTCGATGCGCTCTTCGTGATCGCGGGCGGTCTGCTCGCCCACGGCGTGCGCTATTCGACGGCTATCGGACTCGAGGACACCCAGCGGCTGCTGGTTGCGTTCAACTGCGCGCTGGTGCTGCTGCTCTTCCCCGTGTTCGGCATCTACGAGACATGGCGCGGCAAGTCGCTTCCGACGATGCTCGCGCGCGTCGCCGCAGCCTGGCTCGTGGTGGTGGTGAGCGGCCTCATGCTCGTCTTCACGCTACACCGCGCCGACTCGATTTCGCGGCTGTGGTTCGCCTACGCGACGCTCATCTCGGGCGCGCTGATCCTCGCCACGAAGCTCATCGCGCATCTGCTGCTGCGCGTGGCGCGGCGGCGCGGCCTGAACTACCGCACGGTCGCGCTCGTCGGCGCGCCGGGCTTCACGCGCACGCTGCTCGCGCATCTCGAGCAGCGCGCGCATGCGGGCTTCAAGCCCGTGTGCGTATTCGATACGACCAACGCCGAAAGCGATCTTCCGCACTTGAGCATCAACGGCCTGCCCACGCTAGAGGACATGAATGCATTCGTGCAGAAAGTGCGCGAGGAGCACATCAACGAAGTCTGGCTCGCGCTGCCCCTCTCGGAGGAGCATACGATCTACCGCTTCACGCGCGCGTTCCAGAACGACTTCGTCAATCTGCGCTTGATTCCCGATACACGCAGCCTCGCGCTCTTCAACCACACGCTCGTCGACGTGCTCGGCCTGCCCACGATCAGCCTGACCGGCATGCCGATCCCCACGCCACAAATGTGGCCGAAGCTCGTGTTCGACCGCGTGTTCGCGCTCGCCGCGCTCACGCTGCTGATGCCGCTCTTCGCGGTGATCGCTATCGCGATCAAGCTGAACTCGCCGGGCCCGGTGTTCTTCAGGCAAAAGCGCAAGGGCATCGACGGCCGCACGTTCGACATCTACAAGTTCCGCTCGATGACCGTGCACCGCGAGGTTGCCGGCGTCGTCACCCAGGCGTCGCAGCACGACGCGCGCGTGACGAAGGTGGGCGCGTTCCTGCGCCGCACGAGCCTCGACGAGCTGCCGCAGTTCTTCAACGTGCTGCTCGGCCAGATGTCGGTAGTGGGACCGCGCCCGCACGCGCTCGAGCACGACGACCTCTACAAGGATCTCGTGTACGGCTACATGCACCGCTACCGTATCAAGCCCGGCATCACCGGATGGGCGCAGGTGAACGGCTACCGGGGCGCCACGCGCACGGTGGAAAAAATGGAGGCGCGCGTGAAGTTCGACCTGTTCTACATCCACAACTGGTCGTTCTGGTTCGATATCAAGATCGTGCTGATCACCCTCGTCAAAGGGTTCGTCGGCCGCAACGCCTATTGATCCATCGACGCCAACATCGGGGAGCGCAATCGTGAGCGCCGCAACCAGCCTGTCCGTGATCGTGCCGACCTACCGCCGGCCCACCGATCTCGAACGCTGCCTCGCAGCGCTCGACGCGCAGCTGCGCACGCCCGACGAAGTGATCGTGGTCGCGCGCGACGACGATCATGCAACGCACGCGCTGCTCGCCGCGCGCCCGGCGGGGCCGGGCACGCGCAACCTGCGCGTCGCGCGCGTCACGCGGTCGGGCGTCGTGGCCGCATACAACCTCGGCATCGAAACCGCGCGCGGCGACATCCTCTGTTTCACCGACGACGACGCCGCACCGCATCGCGACTGGACGCAGCGCCTCGCGGAGGCGTTCGCGTGCGACCGCACGCTCGGCGGCATCGGCGGGCGCGACATCGTGCACCAGCTCGGCACGATCCTCGTGGGCGCGGCGCCCAATGTCGGCCTCATCAGCTGGTACGGGCGCCCGGTCGGCAATCATCATATCGGCGCGGGCTCGGCACGCCGCGTGCAGGTGCTCAAGGCCGTCAATATGGCGTTCCGGCGCGCCGCGGTGGAAGGCGTGCGCTTCGACGAACGGCTGCGCGGCAGCGGCGCCCAGGTGCACTGCGAAATGCTGTTCAGCCTCGACGTCGTACGGCGCAACTGGAAGCTGATGTACGACCCGACGATCCTCGTCGATCACTATCCGGCCCCGCGCAGCGACGATGATCAGCGCTATGTGTTCAACCGCACGGCGTTTTACAACGCTTCGTTTAATCTGCGTTTCATCATGCGCGACCACCTCTCACCGGCAGGTCGCTGGGCTTTCATCTTTTACGCCACGCTGATTGGCACGCGCGCGGACCCGGGGCTTGGCCGCGCGCTCACGCTGGCATTCGGCCGGACCGGGCCGTCGGTGGCCATGCAGCAGTGGTGGATTGGCGTATGCGCACTTTTAGGCGCCTGGCAGCAGGAAAGACGCTGAAAAGATCGGCGCGCACGTGTAACGCGGGGAAACCGACCATGCAGACAAGAACGATCATCACCGGGTTGGCAGGGTTGTCGCTGTGCGCATGCGCGTTCACGCCCGGCGGCTTCTTCGACGAAAGCAACCTGCGCGAACCCCCTCCGCCCGCACAGCAGACGGCGGGGCCTGTCTACGACGTGCAGCCGATCAACGCGCAGTACTTCGCCCAGCATCCCGACGACGATTCCGCGTTGCGCACCTGCCCTCTCACGTGTCTCACACCGACCACGCGCGCGGCGTACGTCTATCACATCGGCATCAACGATGCACTGCAGGTGATCGTCTGGGATCACCCCGAGCTGACCTCGCAGGGCGGGGCCGGCACGGGCACGCCGCCGTTGCCTGGCGGCGCGGCGGGCGGCGGCGCCGGCACGGCGACCGCCGGCGGCGGTTCACCCGGCAGCGCCGGGGTGGGCGGCGGCGCGCTCGGCGGCACCACCGGCGGCGGCCAGATCGGCGGCCTCGAGCTGCGCGTGGCAAGCGACGGCACGATCTTCTTTCCGCGCGTGGGCCGCGTGAAAGTGCTCGGCCTGACGGCAGAACAGGTCCAGCAAAAGCTCACGCAGGGCTTGAGCAGGACGATCCGCAACCCGCAGCTCGACGTGCGCGTGACGGGCTTCAACAGCAAGCAGATCCAGGTGCTCGGCGACGTGCGTCAGCCCGCGGGCCAGGCAATCACCGACATGCCGCTTTCCATCGTCGACGCGATCAGCCGCGCGGGCGGCGCGCAGCAGGATGCGGATCTGCAGAACGTCGGCGTCACTCGCGACGGCGTGCGTCATCAGGTCGACGTCGATTCGCTGGTCTCTACCGGCAATGTCCAGCAGAACGTGATACTGCACGACGGCGACATCGTCGACGTGCCCGATCGCTCCAACAGCCGCGTGTTCGTACTGGGCGAGATCGCACACCCCTCGATCGTGCCGATGAATCGCGGCAAGCTCACGCTCGCCGACGCCATCGCGAACGCCAACAGCATCGATAACCGCACGTCGAACCCGCACGCCATTTACGTGGTTCGCGGCATCGAGCCGGAGCCCGGCCCGAACCACACCGTGAAGACGAAGCTCGCCACGCCCGAGGTGTACCGCCTCGACATGACCCAGGTCGACTCGATCATGCTGATGACCCGGTTCGAGCTGGAGCCGCGCGATGTGGTGTACGTGCAGATCGCCCAGTCGGCGCGCTTTAACCGCCTGCTCGATCTGATCACCCCGTCGCTGCAGACGATCTTCTTCACGAAAGAACTCGTTCACCCCTGATGATCGCGACCGAGAGAACCTGACAATGAGTACCTACGACATTGAAGACGTCTCGCCGGCCCGCGGGAGCGACGAGGACGAGGTCATGCGCGATCTGGTGCGCATGGTGGTCGACCAGATCTGGTGGGTGATCGGCATCGCGGCCATCGTGCTCGCGGGCGCCGTGTTCTACGCCCAGACCGCCACACGCATCTACTCCGCCGACGCCATGCTGCAGATCGACCCCTCGCAGCAAGGCTCGGCCTCCGCCGCGGCGCTCGGCTCGCTCTCGCTCGCCGGTGGCAACACGATCCACACAGACGCCGAAATCGAAATCATCAAGAGCCGCAGCGTGGTGGAGCCCGTGGTCGAGCAGTTCAAGCTCAACTTCAGCGCCAGCCCGAAGTCCGTGCCCTATCTCTCGCGCATCTCGCAGCTGTTCGCGCGGCCGGGCCGCCCAATGCCGGCCTGGTTTGGCATGCGCTCGTATGCATGGGGCGGGGAGCAATTCGCCGTCGATTCGATCAACGTGCCAAAGTCGCTGGAAGGGGTGCAGCTCACGCTCCGCGCACTGGGAGAGGGCCGCTTCGAGCTCGTCGATCCAGCGGGCCGCCAGTTGCTCACCGGCGAGGCCGGCATGCCGGCCAAAGGCAATGGCGTGAGCATCACGGTCAACCAGCTCGTCGCGCGCCCTGGCACGGAGTTCTTCGTTACGCGCGCCAATCAGCTCGAGGCCGTCATGGGTCTCGCGGGCAGCCTGCAAGTCAGCGAGCGCGGGCACGACACCGGCATCGTACAACTCTCGTTCATGGGCACGGACCCGCTGGTGATCACCGCGATCACCAACGCGGTCGCGCAGTCCTACCTCGCGCAGCGCACGACGCGCGCGCAGGAAGAGGCGAGCAAGATGCTCGATTTCCTGAACAGCGAACTGCCGCGGCTGCGTGCCGACCTGCAACGCGCCGAGCGGGCGCTTTCGGAGTACCAGGCGCGGGCCGGCACGTTCCAGCCCACCCAGGAAGCGTCGGTGTACCTCCAGGGCGGCCTCGAATATGAAAAGCAGATCGCGGCGCTGCGCGTCGCGCGCGCGCAACTGCTTACCCGCTTCACGACCGACAGCCCCGAAGTTCAGCAGACCGATGCGCAGCTCGCGGCGCTCTCCGCCGAGCGCGCACGCTTCGAAGATCACTTCAAGGACCTGCCGGGGTCGGAGCGCGAAGCCGTCTCGCTGCAGCGCGACGCGAAGGTCGCCAACGACATCTACGTTGCCCTGCTCAACCGCACCCAGGAGCTGTCGATCCAGAAGGCGGGTACGGTCGGCAACGTGCACATCATCGACCAGGCGCTCGTGCCGACCGTGCCGGTCGCGCCCAAGGCCGGCCTCATCATTTCCGCGGGCGCGCTGCTCGGTGTGCTCGCGGGCATCGGCTTCGCGTTCTGCCGCCATATGTTCATCACGGGTATTTCGGATCCCGAGACGATCGAGCGGCGCTTCTCGCTGCCAATCTTCGGCTCGATTCCGCTTTCGTCGGAGCAAACGCGCAGCGATCTGCAGCTCGCCAACAGCAAGCAAGCCGCACTGCCCGCGCCCGAACGCAGCGGCATCATGCGTGCGCTGCCCCACAGCGTCGCGCGCCTGTTCCGCCCGCACGGTGCACGCACCGGTGCGCGCGTGGGCCAGCGCGGCCACGCGGCGGCGGCCGACATGCTGCCGATCCCGGCGCCCTACGCGCCCACCCGGGCGCTGCTCGCGAAGACGCATCCGTTCGACACCTCGGTTGAGGGTCTGCGCGGCCTGCGCGCAACGCTGCAATTCGGCCTCGTCGATACGCCGAACCGCATCGTCGCGTTCACCAGCCCGACGCCCGCCGACGGCAAGAGCTTCCTGTGCGCCAATCTCGCCGCCCTGTTCGCCGAATCGGGCAAGCGCGTGCTGCTGATCGACGCGGACCTGCGGCGCGGCCGCCTCGCGCAATACTTCGGCAAGTCGCCCAAAGGCGGCCTGACCGAGCTGCTCACGGGCCAGGTCGACTTCGATATCGCCGCGCGCGCAACGGGCGTTTCGGGACTGCACTTCATCGCGGCCGGGGCGTACCCGCCGAATCCTTCCGAGATCCTGACCTCGAGCCGCTTCACGGACGTGCTGCATCGGTTCTCCGACGAGTTCGATCTCGTGATCGTCGACACCCCACCGCTGCTCGCCGTGGCCGACTCGTCGATCGTCGCGAACATCGCCGGCGCGACGGTGCTCGTGATCCGGGCGGGCGCGCATACCGAGCGCGAAATCGGCGCCTCGCTCAAGAAGCTCCAGCGGGCACGGGCGCGTGTGGTGGGCGGTGTCCTGAATGCGGTGGAGGTCAAGCGCGGCGCTCGTTACGGACACTACGACTACGCGTACGCCTATACGTACACCAGCGATCCGTCCGGCACGGACTATTCCCAGCCCTGACACGAGCCCGCGGGGCCGTGCGAAGGTGCGGCCTCGCGCTTCCTGACGGAGTGTCCCATGGAACGGCAGCAGCCACTCGGCGCGCGCGTGACTCGCAGTGTGATGCTCCTATGCACCTATCTGGTTGTCGCGGCAGCGGCCTTCTGCGGGAATTACGCCGCGCACAGCTTCGGTGACGGCAACAAGGGAACCTCGCTCGCGGCGATCCTGGACGGCACCGGCGAAGAGCCGTACGTCTACCGTCAACTGCTGCCGGCTATCGCGAACGCAGGCGCGAAGCTGCTGCCGGGGTCCGTGAGAACGCACGTTCTCGAGCATCTTGCCAGGGACGCCCCGGCGCACAACCCGCTGCGCGCGACGTTCGCGCGCGCCACGAGCACCGATGATCCCGCCTATGCGCTGCCCTACTACCTCGTGTATGGCCTCTCCTTCCTTGCGTTGCTCGTCGCCATGCTGATGCTGCGGCTCGTCTGCCTCGACCTCGTCGGCGACGAAGTGGCCGCCACGCTGGCACCCCTCCTGTTTGCCATCGCCGTACCGGCTACGTACTTCTACGATTTTCCCGAGATGATGTTCATGACGATCGCCGTATGGCTCGCATGCCGGGCAAAGTTCGTGTGGCTCGTGGCCATCGCGCTCGTGGCGACGTTCAACAAGGAGTCGTTCCTGATCTTTGCGGTGACCCTCTACCCATTCCTGCGCCTGCGAGCCTCGCGCCGCGCCGCGGCGGCCCGCGTCGGCGCCTGCGTCGTAGCAGGCGCGCTCGTCAATGCGCTGATCAAATACCGCTATGCAGGCAATGTCGGGAGCCCGGCGCTGTTCAATCTCTGGGTGAATCTCCACTTCTATGCCAACCCTCGCAACTACTTTCTGACCGCGTGGACGTATGGCATTCCGCTGCCGCGCCCCACCCACATCGTGATCCTCGCGCTGCTCGCACTGCTCGTGGTCAAGGGCTGGCGCGGGTTGCCAAAGTGTGCGCGCCGCCATGCCTTGCTGGCCGCCGCGTGCAACGTGCCGCTCTTTCTCGTGCTCGGCTACGTCGACGAAGTGCGTGCGCTGAGCATGCTCGACGTGAGCGCTGCGCTGCTGCTGTGCACCTCCATTTCGGCTTATCTCGCCAGCGCGGCAAACCGGCGGCACGCCGGGACCGTCATAACCGAGGACTCGCCAGCCGTCACAGGCCGAGTGCTGCCGGTCCGATCCGCCGGGGCGGTCAACGATAGTTAGGCACTTTGCTGGCGGCAGGCGCTCAGCCGCCGCACCTGATCAATTCGAGCCGATGCGCGCCGGATGGTGCGCTGCCGTACAGAGCAGCGCGGCGCTCGCTCGTAGCATCACGCCAGACGACGCCGGGTGGCCCCGGCAAGACGCCGCAGCCGCGCGAGAGCCGGCCGTGCCCGCTGCAACGCAGGCTTCGTGGGCGTCCCGCGCGTGCGCAACGCACGCTCCGTCGTCCTCTCGCCGCCGATCCCCCGGCTTCCGGAACCTCACTCGGCCTTTGCAGACATGGATACGCTTTTCTCGACCAAACCGCTTGTCAGGGGCCGGCGTGATTACGCCGCCATCCTGATACCGCTCGCCATCTGGCTAGTCGCCGTCATCCTGGTCAATCCGGTTGGCAATATCCCGCTCAACGACGACTGGTCGTACTCGATCCCGGTGCGCACGCTGCTCGAAACCGGACAGTTCACGCCGGGCGGGTACACGTCGATGACGCTGATCGGGCAGACGCTCTGGGGCGCGCTCTTTTGTCTGCCCTTCGGTTTCTCGCATACGGCGCTACGCATCTCGACACTCGCGGCTGCCGCCATCGCGCTCGCCGCGCTGGCGCTGCTCCTGCAGGACGCGGGGTGCGACCGCCGCAAGACCATCGTCGCGACGCTGGTGCTGGGCTTGAATCCGATCTGGCTCGTGCTCTCCGTGTCGTTCATGACCGATATCGAGTTCGCCGCGTACTCGATCGTCGCCACGGCGATTTTCTGCCGCTATCTGCACACGCGCAGCACCGTCACGCTGCTCGCAGCGATCGCCTTCGCGCTCGCCGCGGTTTCGGTGCGGCAGCTCGGATTGAATCTGGCGATGGCGATGTTTGCCGCGCTGGTGTTCGAGTCGCGCAAGGACAAGCGGGCTCTCGTCATGAGCGCCCTGGGGATCGTCGCGAGCGTCGTGCTAATCGTCGGTCTCGTGCTCTGGCTGAAGGCTCGCCACGCTCTCCCGGTCGAGGCGAGCGACTCGACCGACTCGTTTGCCCGCAATTTCGCCTCCGCGCTCACGCTCGGGATCAAGGTCGAGCAATATACGCGCGGCATGCTCGTGCACCTGGGCTGGTTCCTCTGTCCGGTTCTCCTCTGGCGTGCGCCTGCCATGATCGCTCGCTACCACCGCCTGCGCCATGGCCGCGCAATCCTCATTGCTGCCGCCGTAACCGGCCTCGTCTGGTTCGCGCTGATGGCCGCCGTTCGCCCGATGCCGCTCGACTGGGTCACGATCCACGAGAACGGCCTCGGCCCCGTCAGGCTGCACAACGCGCCCGGCACACTGCCCGGCCCCGAGCCGCTGCCCAAGGCTTTCTGGCTCCTCGTGACACTGATCGCGGTCGGCGGCGCCACGCTCTTGCTGCTGGAACTGGGACTGGTTGCCGCCAGGCTCGTGGGCGCCTCTCGCAAGCGGCAGTTCGACACGTCGATGACCGTGCGGGCGTTCCTGCTGTTCAACGCGCTCATCTATCTCGCACCGCTTTTCCTGGCGGGCTATTTCGACCGCTATCTGCTCGTGCCGACCTTTGCGCTGCTCGCGCTGTTCACCATCGAGTGGCAAACCAGCGCGAGCGCGCAACACACCGGGAAGGCGCGCCCGCCGGCGCGCGGTTTCGCCGCGGCAGCCGTGTTCGTTCTGTTGCTGACGAGCGCTTACGCCGTGGCCGGCACCCATGACTACATGAGCTGGAACCGCGCACGCTGGACCCTGCTCGACGCGCTGCTTAGCCAGGGCGTGAAGCCGGCGCAGATAGACGGCGGCGAGGAATTCAATGGTACGTATACGTACGATCCGAAGTATGTCGATACGCCGTCGAAGAGTTTCTGGTGGGTGATAGACGACGAGTACATCGTGCAGTTCGGCGAAGAGGACGGCTACCACACGATCGCCAGCGTCGATGTGCACGGCTGGCTACCCAACTTCCGCACGAAACTGCTCGCGCTGCGGCGGGATACGCATTGACCGGCATTGACCCACGTTGCCGGCCTTGACGGCGCACTGACGCCGCCGGCCATTCGCGGCGCCTCGAGCGTGCCGACTGCGCCAGTTATTGCCGCGCAACCGAAGGCGTCGCTGACGGTTCGCAACGGGCGCGCGGCACGCTCGTCAGCGCCGGAGCGGTGCGCCGCGCATTCTGCATGTACACGGCAATGCCCTCGCACAGCAGTAGCGCCGCAGTCACGTCGATCATGCTGAGCGCGCGCACTTCGTCGCCCCAGCCAAAGAGCAGATAGAGCGGCACGTTGATCGCGCAAGCGATCAACGCGTGCTGGCGCACAGCGCGCGGCAGCCGCTTCCAGCCCGTGCGCACGATCGTAAAGAGCACGAACAGGATGACGACGTTGAAGCCCTTCGGCAGCAGGACGCCATACGTCCAGTCGCTCAGGAAGTAATTGCGCGGATCGGCGAAAAAGCGCAGGTTCGTCATCAGGTTGAACTGCGCGACGTCGCCGGGGTTGCCCGCATAGCGCAGCTTCATGACCGCGTTGACGACGCCGGCCGTGAATACACAGGCGCCCACCACGGCCAGCGCGTGACGCAGGCTGAAGCGCTCGCGAAGAAATGGATAAAGGCACACCGCGAAGAACAGGAACGACTCCTTGTTGAGCGTGGCAAGCGGCGTAAGCAGAATGAGCCAGAGACCCTTGCCCCGCGCTGCGAGCCATACCGCGAGCGCCATGAAAAACAGCTCGGGGAAGTCCCAGAAGTTGCCTGCCGGCATGACCAGTGCGAAAGCAAGCGGCGCGAGCGTCGCAGCGGCCACGTGGCCGGTCAGTTCGAGGCACACGGCGCGCAGCATCAGCATGCCGGCCAGCAGCGCCGCGAAGTCCATGAAGTAGACGAGATGGTAGCGCAGCGTATAGGCGGGCTTGCCCGCGTCGGTGGCGCGCGCGAAAGTGTTGGCAAGCCAGTTGTGCTTCGGGTACTCCTGCTGCAGGTGCTCGACCAGAAGCCCGGCAACGTCGGCGGGCATCGCCTTTTGAGCGAGGTTCGCAGCATAAGGAATGAGCTGGCGATACACATAAGGACGATCGGCCGTGGCGTCGAGCATGCGCACCATCGAGTCGTGCACCGAATCGTCGCGGAACGCGTACTTCGCGAAGAAGCCACAGTACGACGCCGCGGCGACGAGCACGTACACGCACAGCAGCACGACGCCGTGCGTCAGCGAAGACGCCCCTCTATCCGGTGCTTCCATATTGGTCATTGCCAGCTCCCGGGCGCCGCGTTCGCGGGCGCGTTATCCGATCTCGAACCTCGTCCGACGATACCCGCGCGAGGCCGCCCGAAACCGTTCGAAGGGCAACATTGCGTTTCTGTGTACCCGTGCAGGCCGCCCATCGTCCGTGCAATTGCGCGATGCCGCACAGACGCCCCACGCGCCGAGCGTCACTCTCCGAATGCACAGCAGTGCCGCGCACCACACCGTCATAAAAACGAAAGACGTGGGGCGCGCGTTCGCGCACGATGCGCGGCGCGCAGCCACCCCACAGCAATGAGGACGCGATGAACATATTGATGACCATCCACCACCGACTCGATACAAACGCCGGCGCACCGGGGGTCACGTTGAAGCTCGCCAGTGCGCTGCGCGCGCGCGGCCACAACGTCGAGCTGATGTCCTACGACGACATGCCCGCGCTGCCTTCGATTGCCATCAATCTGCTCTTTCCGTGGTTCGTCCTCGCGCGCGTCGTGCGCCGCCCCGACTATGACGTGCTCGACCTTTCCGCCGGCGACGGGTGGGTCATCAATCTGCTGCGCCGCGCGTTCGGCTGGCGAGCGCGGCAGTTGTCGGCCACGCGCAGCCACGGCATGGAGCCCATGGTGCACCAGGCCCTGCTCGACGCGCGCCGTCACGGCCATCTCACGACCAACTGGAAATACCCGATTTACTGGGGCGGGCTGCGCATCTGGGAATGCACGAAATCGTTCGTGTGGGCCGACCTCGCGCTCGTGCTCAACGATACGGAGCGCAGCTACGCGATGCGCGAGCTTGGCATGCCGGCAAGGCGCGTGGCCGTCGTGGACAATGGCATCGACGAACATTTCGCCACAGCCGCGAGTCTGACGCTGCAGCGAGAAGACGACGCGGCCGTGCGTCCGCATCGGATCGCCTTCATGGGGCGTGCGAATTACTGGAAAGGCATGGACACCCTGGTCGCGGCGGCGTCGATGCTGCTCGCGCGCCATCCCGAAGCGACCATCAAGGTGCTCGGCGCCGGCGAGCCGGAAGAGCTCACGCGCTCGCGGTTCGAGGCGGCCGTGCAAGCCCAGGTGATCGTCGTGCCGCGCTACGACAATGCGCGCCTTCACGAGGTTCTGGCTGACTGTCAGCTGCTCGCCTACCCTTCGCGTTTCGACGGTTTTCCGCTTTCGCCGCTCGAAGCCATGGCCTGCGGTCTCGTTCCTGTGGCGACCGACATCGGCGCGCTGCGCACCTATATCCGCAATGGCGAGAACGGCGTGCTCGTCCAGCCGGGCGACGCGCAAGCGCTCAGTGCCGGGCTCGAGTCGCTGATCGCCGATCCGGCGCGTTGGCGCGCGCTGCGCCGCGCTGCGCTCGCAACCGCGGCAGGCTATTCGTGGAACGAACTGGCGCGCCGCTTCGAGGCGATCTACGCCACGCATTTCCAGCACAATCCGGGCGTCGCCGCCGTGTAGTCCACAGTCGGGTTCGCTGCATGGTCGCCCGCGTTCGTGCCGCGGTCGCTTCACGCGCCGCGAGCGCGGGTCGCGGTTTGAACGGCAATGCCGCGGCTACGCGTCATGAGCGCGAGCGGCACAACCGGCAATCGCGCTCGTCATACGGTTGAGATAGGTATCGACGGAAAAGCGCTGCGCCGCGTCGTCGCGTGCGCGGTTAGCCACGTCTTGCGCCATCTCGGGCGCGCGGCGCACGGTTTCGATCGCTTCGGCTAGCGCGACAGGATTGGCGGGTTGCACCAGCCAGCCGTTACGTCCATGACTGACGATCTCGGTCACGCCGCCCGCCGCCGACGCAATCACCGGGCGGCCCGCCGCCATGCCCTCCACGATCACGCGGCCAAACGGTTCGGGCTCGGTGGACGTGTGCAGGATCACGTCGACGGCCTTCATCCATGCGGGCATGTCGTCGCGAAACCCTGCAAAGATCAGACGATCCTCCACGCCAAGGCGTGCGGCCTGTTCGTGGAGCGCCTTCTCGTAATCGTCTTCGCCGAACATCGCGGAGCCGACCAGCACGAGGTGCAGGTCCGCCACGCGCGCGAGCGCTTCGAGCGCGATGTGCTGGCCCTTCCACGGCGCGAGACGTCCGAACAGCCCGGCGAGATAGGCGTTCTCCGGCAGTCCGAGCCGGCGGCGCAGCGCACCGATATCGAAGATGTGCCTGGAGTTGAACGCCTCCAGATCGATGCCGTTGTGGACGACCGGCACGTCTTCCGGCGCGCAATGTGCGAGCGCGACGAGCGCGTCGGCCGATGCACGCGAGTTCGCGATCACGTGATCGACCGCGTAGCGCGTTAGCCAGCGCACGACGAGCCGTTGCAGCGGGCCGAAGTGCTCGCACGACATCACGTCGTGCAAGTACCAGACGATCCGTTTGCGGTGCAGCGGCTTGCCGAGCGCACCGAGCACGAGCGCCTTCTGCGTGTTGAGAAACAGCACGTCGAACGACTCCGCGTGCCGCGCGATCGCGCGCACCTGGCGCACGATGCCGGGCAGCGCGCCGAGCCATTTAAGACGCAGCGTGTCCTTGCGAATGCCCGAGACACTCGCCTCGCATGCAAGGCTCACCGGTACGCCGAGCGATTCGAGGCGCGCGCGAAAGGGGCCGTCGGAGAGCAGCAGCACTTCGCGGCGCGCGCCCCAGGTAGCTGCGAGCGGCATGAGCGAGAACTCCGCGCCGCCGAGTTGTCCGCTCTGGTCGACGAACAGCACGCTGGGTACGTTCGTGCGAGCGGACGGCGGCACCTGATCCGAGGAAACAGCAACGGTCGCGAGAGTATGCATGGCGGCGGATCCACTCGGTTGATCGATGCCTCGCGGCGAGGCGCGTTACCGTGTACGTCCGGCGACATTATTCACGCGGCTCGCGTGGAGCAGTGTGGCCGGCCGCACTTACGCGCGATGAACGTGGCTCTACGCTGTGTAGAAATGCCTGTTCATGCATTCGAGCACTAGCACCCCCCAGGAGGAGAGTCGCAGTCATGAAGGTGGCCATCGTGCACGACTGGCTCGTCGTTTCTGGCGGAGCCGAAAAAGTGCTGCAGCAGATCATCGAATGCTTCCCCGACGCGGACCTGTTCAGCCTCGTGGACTTTCTCGAAGATCGCTCGATCGTGCGCGAGAAGGCCGTGCAGACGTCGTTCATTCAGCACCTGCCGTTCGCGCGCCGCCGCTATCGGGGCTACCTGCCGCTCATGCCGCTCGCCATCGAGCAGTTCGATCTCGCCACCTACGATCTGATCATCACGAGTTCGTATGCCGTCGCCAAGGGAGTGCTGGTCGGCCCCGACCAGACCCACGTGAGCTACGTGCATTCGCCCATCCGCTACGCGTGGGATCTCCAGCATCAGTACCTGCGCGAATCGCACCTCACGCACGGCATGCGTTCGTGGGCCGCGCGCGCGCTGCTGCACTATCTGCGCAACTGGGACTCGCGCTCGGCCAACAGCGTGGACCAGTTGCTGTGCAACTCGCACTTCGTCGCGCGGCGCATCATGAAAACCTATCGCCGCGAAGCCTGCGTCGTGGCCCCGCCCGTCGACGTGCAGGGGTTCGAGATGCGCGCGGAAAAAGAAGACTTTTATCTGTGCGCGTCGCGCATGGTGCCGTACAAGCGCATCGACCTCATCGTCGAGGCCTTCGCCGCCATGCCCGAACGCCGTCTCGTCGTGATCGGCGACGGCCCGCAGATAGCGGACGTGCGCGCCAAGGCCACGTCCAATGTGAATATTCTCGGCTATCAACCTTTCGAAGTCCTCAGAGACCACATGCAGCGCGCGAAGGCCTTCGTTTTCGCGGCCGAGGAAGACTTCGGCATCGCCATTCTCGAAGCACAGGCGTGCGGCACGCCCGTGATCTGCTATGGCAAGGGCGGCGTGCTGGAAACCGTCGTACCGCTCGGCGAACCCGAACCGACGGGCATTTACTTTCCCGAGCAGACGGTGCAGTCGCTCAGCGCCGCGGTCATGGCGTTCGACCGCAGCATCGACAGCTTCACTCCGCAGGCGTGCCGCAAAAACGCCGAACGCTTCTCGCCCGCCGTGTTCCGCCGCACGTTCATGATGGAAGTGATGCGAACCATCGCCGCACAGAGCGTGCTTCGCGACACGCCGCACACCGAAGAAGGAATGCGCCTGGGCGTGCGGTAGTGCGCGTTTCCGCCAACGAACGCCGAGACCTGTCGCCGCGGCTGTCAGTCTGGGGCGCCCGCCCTGTGTGAGGCGCGCCTCCTCTTTTCCTCTCGTATCACCCGCATTAGCGTAAAGCAGCGTCGCTACGCTTTGCCTTCCCGCGCCTCGTATCTGCCGATGCGCGCCTCCTTTGCGCCTTCGAGCGTATGTGAATCGCAGCCATCCATTCAGTTAGCTAACGACGATCGAAAAGATCGCATGCAAATGTAATGCCGATGTCAGTTGGGGTAAGTGCGGAGGGGCACGCATGCGAAGTGATTGGCCGCGAATAATAGCCAGCATAAAAAACCCCTTTTTGCTGGCTAAATAATCATGTTCGAGGAAACCACGCAGGCAACCCCGCCCATTCTGGCGTCAGGCCTGCTAAGCGACGGGGATGTGTACGTGGAAACGTATGCTGAAACTCGCGCACAGCAAGGGCCTGCGAGCATCTTGTTCGTCGACCAGAGCGGACAACTTGGCGGCGCGGAGTTCTCGCTCATGCCGCTCGCGGCCACGTGGGGTGCGCGCCGCGAAGTGCTGCTGCTTTCGGACGGCCCGTTTCGCGCGCGCCTCGAATCGCTCGGCGTGCCGGTGAGCCTTGCATGCGAGGCCAGCGTCTCCGATATCCGCAAGGACACGTTGCGTCTGCACTGGCTTGGCGCGCTGCCCGGCATACTGCGCCAGGTGCGCGCCATCGCGCGCCACGCGGAATCATTCGACATCCTGTTCCTCAACACACAGAAGGCGCTCGTGCTCGGCGCGCTCGGCAAGCCGCTGCATCGCAAGCGGATCGTCTGGCATCTGCACGACATCATGTCGACCGAGCACTTCGGCCCGCTGCAACGGCTCGTCGTGCGCTGGCTCACGCGCTACGCGGTCGATCACGTGATCGCGAACTCGCGCGCGTCGGCCGACTCGCTCATCGCGCTCGCGCGCTGCGCGCCCGAAGACGTGCCGGTCGTGCACAACGGCGTGGATCTCGACGAGTTCAGTTGCAAGGACGCGCCGGACATGACGGGACTGCGCCGCAAGTTCAGACTCCCGGAGAATGTCTATCTCGCCGGGCTGTTCGGGCGTCTCGCGCCATGGAAGGGCCAGCACATCGCGCTCGAAGCGCTCGCGCGCGTGCCGGACCTGCATCTCGTGCTGGTCGGCTCGGCGCTCTTCGGCGAACAGGAATATGTGAAATCGCTGCACAGCCAGGCCGCACGCCTTGGCGTGGAGGATCGTCTGATCTTTGCAGGATTTCGCGACGACATGCCCGCATGGATGAAGGCCGTCGATGTGATCCTGCACACGTCCACCGAGCCCGAACCGTTTGGCCGCGTGATCATCGAGGGCATGGCGGCGGGCCGCCCCGTCATCGCGGCAGCGGCCGGAGGCGTGACCGAGATCGTGCAGCACCGGATAAATGGGTGGCTTGTGCCGCCACGCGACGTCGCAGCACTCGCGGACGCGATAGAAACCTTGCGCGCCGCGCCCGAGATGGCGAATCGCCTTGCCACGCAGGCGCTGGACGATGTCGCGCAGCGTTTTTCAGTCGGGGCGTATATCGACCAGATGAAGCAGATGATTTCCAACGTCAGCGAGTGAATGTTCAAACGCGTGCGCGTTGTGTGCCTCTGCTAACGGTCGGCAGAACGTGGCGTGCCTAAGATGGGATCATTTCCACTCCACTGCCCATCGATCCGCATATCATGAGCGCAGCGAAGCTCAGTTCCTGGGGCCACTATCCTTATGCGCCGCAAACGGGCCCGTCGCCCGGCTGGCGCGAAGGCGTGCAGGGCGCGCTGCGCGACGCGGGCACGCGCTTCGGCACGACGCTGCCGTTCGGCAACGGGCGCAGCTATGGTGACAGCTGTCTCGCCGCGACCGATCACGTCGTCGCGCTTCGCGGGCTCGACCGCTTCATTGCAGCGGACTGGGAAACCGGCGTCCTGCGCGCCGAGGCGGGAGTCACGCTCGGCGAAGTGCTCGCGCTTTGCGTGCCGCGCGGCTGGATGCTGCCCGTCACGCCCGGCACCCAATTCGTCACGCTGGGCGGCGCCGTGGCCAACGACGTGCATGGCAAGAACCACCACGTGCGCGGCACGTTCGGGCGCCACCTGCGGCGCTTTTCGTTGCTGCGCTCCGACCGGGAACCGCTCGAATGCGCACCCGGCGAAAACACGGACCTCTACCGCGCAACCATTGGCGGCCTCGGGCTCACGGGCATCATCGAGTGGATCGAGCTGCAACTGACGCCGATCGCCTCCAGCCGCCTTGCGACCGAGACAGTGCCCTTCGGCAACCTCGACGAGTTCCTCGCGCTCTCGCACGAACTGGACACGCAGCACGAATACGGCGTGGCGTGGATCGACTGCCTTGGCCGCGGTGCGGCGCTTGGCCGGGGCATCTATGTCTGCGCCGATCACGCCACAGACCAATGCTACGACCTGCCAAGGCGCCGGGAGCGCCAGGTGCCGTTCGCGCCGCCGTGGTCGCCCGTGAACCGCTACACGCTCAAGCTCTTCAATACGTTCTACTACCGGCGCGAAGCCGCAAAGGCCGGCTCTGCCGTCGTCGACTACGCGAGCTACTTCTATCCTCTCGACAGCATCCAGAACTGGAATCGACTCTATGGGCGGCGCGGCTTCCAGCAATACCAGCTCGTCGTGCCGGACGCCACAGCGCGCGACGCACTGCATGCGTTCCTCGACACCATCGCGTCGACGAATGCGGGCTCGTTTCTCGCGGTCCTCAAGCGCTGCGGCCCGCTCGTCTCGCCGGGCCTGCTGTCGTTCCCGATGCAGGGCATCTCGCTCGCACTCGATTTCCCGCAGAACGAGGCGCGCAACACCGCGCTCTTTGCGCGGCTCGACGCGATCGTGCGCGAAGCGGGCGGCCGCCAGTACCCGGCCAAGGACGCACACATGAGCGGCGCGGATTTTCGCACCGCCTATCCCGCATGGCAGGCGCTCGAACAACTGCGCGACCCGCTTCTGATGTCGCGCTTCTGGCAACGGACAACCCGGTAATGGACAAGAACATCCTGATCGTAGGCGGCTCGTCCGCCATCGCCGTGGCGTGCGCACGCGAGTGGATCAAGCGCGGCGCAAACTTCATGCTGGCGGGGCGGCACCCACCGCGGCTCGACGCCGTCGCGCAGGACCTGCGCGTACGCGGCGCGGGACGCGTCGGCACCTTCGTGCTCGACGTCAACGACTTCGACCAGCACCGCGCGATGCTCGACGCAACCGTGGCCGAACTCGGCCGCATCGACATTGTCCTGCTCGCGCACGGCACGCTCTCCGACCAGTCCGAATGCGAGCGCGACCCGCAGGCCGCGGTGCGCGAGATCACCGTCAATGCGCTCTCGACCATCGCGCTGCTCACGCTGCTCGCCGGCGTGTTCGAAACGCAGAAAAGCGGTTCGATTGCCGTGATCTCGTCCGTGGCGGGCGACCGCGGGCGGCCGTCGAACTATGTCTACGGCACCGCCAAGGCGGCCGTCACGACCTTCTGCGAAGGGTTGCGCGCACGCCTCTTCAAATCGAACGTGAAAGTGCTCACGATCAAGCCCGGCTTCGTCGACACGCCGATGACGGCCGGCCTTACGCTGCCGGGCCCGCTCGTCGCTTCGCCCGAGCGCGTGGCGACGGACATCGTGCGCGCCGTGGAGCGCGGGAAGGACTCGATCTACACGCCGTGGTTCTGGGCCGAGATCATGCTCGTGATCCGCTCGCTGCCCGGCTTCGTGTTCAAGAGGATCTCGCTATGAGCAGCCCGGCCGCCGGCATGACGCTCAGCCGCACGCGGCTCGTATTCTGGTATGCGGTGTTCGCGGCTATTTCGATCGGCGCCAATCTCGGCAGCCAGAGCCTCGCGTTTCATCTGTACCAGGGCGCTCATGCCGTGCCCATTTCGGTGTGCGTTGGCACCGCAGTCGGGCTCGTCGTCAAGTACCTGCTCGACAAGGCCTGGATCTTCCGCTACGAGCACCGCAGCGTCGCGCACGGCGTGCGCACCTTCGCGCTCTATGTGGCCATGGGGCTCGGCACGACCCTCGTGTTCTGGGTGGTGGAGTTCGGCGCCGACGCGCTCTTTCACAACGAAACGGCACGCCTCGCCGGCGGCGCGCTGGGACTCGTGATCGGCTATGTCACGAAATATCACCTCGACAAGCGCTTCGTGTTTGCCTGAGCCATTGCCCGGCGCACGGTAGTGCGTTGCCGCACAGAGCCCGCGCGCCGCCGTCGCTACGATGGGCTCAGACTCCGGACTTGCGCGCGCGACGCGTTTGCGCCTCGCTCCGGCAAACGCTTCAGCCGCTGACGCCCCGCCTTGCCTGGCGCCGGCACGGAGAAATTTGATGGCCACGCCCGCAGCGAACGCGGTCCCGCTATGCGTCGATCTGGACGGGACGCTCATGCGCACCGATTTGCTCTTCGAAGCCTTCTTCGTCCTGTTCAAGCAGAATCCGCTATCGATCTTCCTGTGCATCGCGTGGGCACTGCGCGGGCGCGCCTACCTGAAAGAGCAGATCGCCCAGCGCGTGAACATCGATGTGGGCGTGCTGCCGTACAACACGGAACTGCTCGCCTGGTTGCACAGCGAGCGTTCGAATGGGCGCGACCTGTACCTATGCACGGCCACCAACCAGCGTCTCGCTGCGCAGATTGCGGCGCACGTCGGCCTCTTCACGGGCGTGCTCGCGAGCACTGCCAGTAACAATCTGCTCGGCAAGAACAAGGCGCGGGCGCTCGTCGAGCAGTTCGGCGACCACGGCTTCGACTATTGCGGCGACGCGCGGGCTGACGTACCGGTCTGGCGCCAGGCGCGGCAGGCGATCGTGGTGGGCGACAAGCATATTGCCGCCGCCGCGCGCAAGGCGAACGCGGCCACCATCTTCTTCGAAGAAAAGCGCCAGTTGATCCCGCTCGTGCTCAAGGAAATGCGCGTGCATCAGTGGGTGAAGAACGTGCTGATCTTCGTGCCGCTGCTCACCGCGCACCGCTTCACGGACCTCCGGACGGTCGTGGCCGCCTGCATCGCGTTCGCATCGTTCAGCCTGCTCGCGTCGTCCGTGTACCTGCTCAACGACATGCTCGACCTCGATGCCGATCGCCGCCACGCGCGCAAGCGCACCCGGCCATTTGCTTCGGGACGGCTCACGCTCAAGTTCGGCATCGTGCTGACCATGGTGCTGCTCGCTGCCGGTGCCGGGCTCGCCGTGCTGCTGCCGTGGAAGTTCGGCGCCGTGCTGGCCGCCTATTTCGTCGCTACGGTCGCCTACTCTTTCGCGCTCAAGCGGATGACGCTCGTCGACGTGTTCACGCTCGCGTGCCTTTATACGGTGCGCGTGATCGCCGGCGGCACCGCTACTGGCATTCCGCTGTCGTACTGGCTGATCCTGTTCTGCGTGCCGATCTTCCTTTCGCTCGCCATGGTCAAGCGCTATGTCGAACTCGACATGATCCTGCGCGAAGGCAAAGCCGAAGCGGCGGGCCGCGGCTACATCACGCAGGACATGTCGATCCTGCGCTCGTTCGGCACGGCTTCCGCCTACCTGGCCGTTCTCGTGCTCGCGCTTTACATGAACACACCCGAAATGCGGCAGTTGTACCAGCATCCCCAGGCACTCTGGGCCACCTTCGCGCTCACGCTCTACTGGGTAAGCCGGATCTGGATGTGCGCGTTTCGCGGCAACATGCACGACGACCCGATCGTCTTCGCTTTCAAGGATCGCGCGAGCCTCGCCGTGGTCGCGCTTTGCGGGCTCAGCATGCTGCTGGCGATGTAATTTCGCGCCGGCCCGCAACGACTCCACAGGCGTTGGCCCACGGGACTACGTTCCCGCTGTACCTCGTGCCTGCCGCGCGCTCGGCGCCGCGAGCGCGTCGCCTCTGTACAACCTGCGTTCGAGCCCGACAAAAGGCCCTGTGCCTGCCGCGCTCGCGCTGGCCTTCGCCGTCCGGTTCACGCGACTGCCTGGCTACCGGCAAGCGAGCCGCATCAGCTCGACAGATGATCTGCATCCGCGGCGGCCAAAATGCGCTTAGCTCATAGGAATGCGAACAAAAAACGCGGTATAAAAAAATGTATTAGCTGCGCCCGTCCACGGGCACCGGCGTCTGTGGCGGCAAACTCGCGCGAGCGGCGCTGCGCCGTGCGGACATTCTGCCCAGCACGCCCATCGCCGGGCGCTCCACGAGCAGATGGAACACATACGCAACAGCGAGCGCGACCAGGAAGAAACCCATCGACCACAGGATGCTGACCGGCCTGATCGAATGAAAGCGCCACGAAACCAGCGCGACGAAAATCGGAATATGCACGATATAGAGCGAATAGCTGAATTCGCCGATTTTCTCCAGCGCGCGCACGACGAGGGCCCGGCTCGCGCGAGCATGCAGCATCCATTCGAGGAACGGCGCGAATGCCATCGCCCAGAACTGGAATTGGACGTACTGCGTCGGCGCGACGCATCCCAGCACGAGCATGAGGGGCGCAACGGCGAATACGAGGCCTTTGCGCACTCGCTGGCCCCGAACCTCGCGCTCGGCGATCCACGCGCCGAGATACCACGACGCCCAGTAAGAGCTGAACACGATGATCCCGCGCCGCTCCAGCCACGCGTACGAGACCGCGCCCAGCACGATCAGGCCCGCGAGCGTCCAGTTAGTACCGATGCGCCGCCGCACCGCGAACAGCAGCGGATAGAGCGCATAGAACTGAATTTCGAGCGAGAGCGTCCAGAGCGCGCCGTTCGAGCCATAAGTCGGCGCGGTGATGCCCTGCAGCGCCAGCAGGTTGCCGGCAAAAGCGAAGAGGCCGGTGTCGCCCAGGCGGTCGTTATGCGGCCAGTAACTGGCGCTAAAACTGTCTAGCGCGAACGTCAGCATCAGCGCGCAGAACAGCACCGGATAGATGCGGATGAAACGGCGCAGCAGGAAGTCGCCCGCGTCGAGCCGATAGAGCGGGTTGCGCGCGAGCCGCGCCGCGTGGCTGCGATGAATGCAATAGCCGCTGATCACGAAAAAGATCGGCACCCCGATCGAGCCCCAGACAAACGGAATCGTCAGGTAGGCCAGCGCGGTATCGAGCGAAAACAGCGCATGGTGCCCCGCAATGTATTCGCGGATGCCCACCCATGCTATGACCCGGCAATGAAAATACGCGACGATCATCGCGGCGATGCCGCGCATAGCCTCGACATTGCGAGTGCTGTCGCCGTCCCCGCTCTTCATGTGATGGCTCTTTGCGTAGATTTCACGGCGCGTGCTCGCGCATGGGCCCGGCGCCGCCGCCGAAGATACCTCCGATTTAAGCAAAGCGATGCGTGGTCCTCTGTGCGCGCGCATACACACCCCGTGCCGCAAAGGCGCCCCGCCGCCTTTGTATAATCGCGCATTCCACTTTCCGGTCGCGCGTTCCTTTCATGCTCAGTTTCGCCCTAGGCTTCCTCGTTTCGTTGCTGGTCACGTTGTTGATCGTGCGCTACGCGCATCTGCATGAAAGGTTCTCCGTCGACTCGGATCTCGCCGGCGTGCAGAAATTCCACGTGCGGCCCGTGCCGCGCATCGGCGGAACTGGCATTCTCGCGGGGCTCATCGTGGCTGCCGCGCAACTCCACGGCGCGTATCCGGCGGTCTCGGGCGGCATCCTCGGCATCGCCGCGTGCGGCTTGCCCGCGTTCGGCTCGGGGCTGGTCGAAGATCTCACCAAGCGCGTCTCGCCGCTCGCGCGCCTTCTCTGCACGATGGCCGCCGCCGCGCTCGCGTTCTGGTTCCTCGGCATCGCGGTCACGCGCATCAGCGTGCCGCCGCTCGACTTCCTCCTTTCCTACGCTGCAATTTCCTTCGTCGTCACCGTGCTCGCGGTCGCGGCGCTCGCCAACGCGGTCAATATCATCGACGGCTTCAACGGCCTCGCCTCGATGGTCGCGTTCATGATGTTCGCCTCGCTCGCCTACGTGGCCTTCCAGGTGCACGACCCGGTGGTGCTTTCCGCGTCGTTCATCATGATGGGCGCGGTGCTGGGCTTCTTCATGTGGAATTTCCCAGCTGGCCTGATCTTCCTCGGCGACGGCGGCGCGTATTTCATCGGCTTCATGCTCGCCGAACTGTCGATCCTGCTCGTCATGCGCAACCGGGACGTGTCGGCCTGGTATCCGGTGCTGCTCTTCATGTACCCGATCTTCGAGACCTGTTTCTCGATCTACCGGAAGAAGTTCGTGCGCGGCATGTCGCCGGGCATTCCCGACGGCGTGCACCTGCACATGCTCGTCTACAAGCGGCTCATGCGCTGGGTCGTGGGCGCGCGCAACGCACGCGAGCTCACTCGCCGCAATTCGCTCACCTCGCCGTATTTGTGGCTGCTCTGCCTGATCGCCGTGATTCCCGCCACGCTGTTCTGGCGGCACACGCTGCATCTGTTCTGCTTCGTCGTGGTGTTCGCGCTCACCTACGTGTGGCTCTACGTGAGCATCGTGCGCTTTCGCTCGCCCAAGTGGCTCGTGGTGCGCAGGACGCGCCGGCATTGAGCCGCGTCACCCGCGCACTGAGCCGCGTCATGGCGCAACGACCCGTTCACGCCGACGCGCCCGCGCTCAGCCGCGCGACTTGCGCCTCCAGCTCGCGCACGCGTTCCTCGCGCTTCGCCGCCGCCTCCTCCAGTTCCCGAATGCGCGCCTCGCGCGCGTCCAGCGCCGCCTTCACGTCCGCCGCCTCGAAACGCTGAGGAATGTGCTGCGGGCAATTCATGTCCCACGCATCGACCGTGAAGACGATCGCCCGCGCCGCGCGCGCCTTGTAGCCCACCGGCATGAGCGCTTCGATGAGCGCCGGGTCGTCCGCTGCATCCACCACGCGCGCACGGCCCCAGAGCTTCACGCGCCGGCGCCGCGCATAGTCGATCAGAAACAGATGCGCCTGCGGGTTGTCGGTCAGATTGCCGAGCGTGATGTATTGCTGGTTGCCGATGAAATCGGCGAATGCGATGGTGTGCTCGTCAACCACGTGCAGGAAGCCCGCCGGGCCGCCGCGATGCTGGATGTACGGCTGCCCTTGCGCGTTCGCGGTGCCGAGAAAGATGCTGGTCTGCGCGCCGATGAACGCCTCGATCTCGGGCGTGATCGCCACGCCCCAGCCGCGCTCGCGCTCCATGCGGGCATAAAGCTCGCGCGATCCGAGACGCTCCTGCATCGCCTTGACCGTGGGCGTGAAAGCAATGTCGCTGGGATAACGATGGACGGGCTCGGTATGCGGGGCGCTCGGGCTCATCTCGGACTCCTTCGCCGCAGGCTGCGGGGTTGATGGACGGTTCCGCAAGCGTAGGGTCTTCCAGCGCAGAAGAGAATCCACCGCCAATGAGAAGCGTCCTCCCGAATTCCGGGAGGATAGGCGGCTGTCGGGCACGCGACTCGCTGTCGCGGCGCTTTCAGACCACGCGAAAACGCCGAAAGGCGCACGAGCCCGGTTACACCCGGCGCCCCATGGAGCGCGAAGCGCGCTACCCTAGGTGTTCACGCCGCGTGGCGCGAGTTCACTCAACCGCCCGGGGCCGCCTGCGCCGGGCGTCATGGCAGGGAGTCGAACATGTCGAAAACGATCTGGATTGTCGTCGCCAACCGTGCTACCGCGCGCATCTTCGCCGCCGAAAGCCCGCTCGGCGCCATCGACGAAGTGGAGACGCTGCTGCATCTGCAAGGCCGCATGCCGGACGGGAGCCTCGTGACCGACAAGCCGGGGCGCACCACCGAACGCGTCGGGTTCGCCCGCAGCGCGACCGATCCCGACACCACCCAGCACGAACACGAAGCCACGGTGTTCGCCGCGGAAATCGCGACGACGCTCGCGAAGGCGCGCAACGACGCGCGCTACGGCACGCTCGTGCTCGCCGCGCCGCCCGCGTTCCTGGGCGCGCTGCGCAAGGCGATCGACGCGCAAACGCGCAGTCTCGTCACGCTCGAACTCGACAAGGATCTCGCGGCGCTCGACGCACGCGAACTGCGCGCGCGCTTGCCCGAGCGGCTCGTGCGGGCCGAGGCGTGACGGTTCAGGCAAAGGTTTAGGGCGGGCTCGAACCGCGGGCTGGGCCTGCGGTTCGTCCGGCGCTCACGTCATGTCGATCACGACGCGCCCCTGGGTGCCGGCCGCGACCGCCTCGTAGGCTTCACGCGCCCGGGCAAGCGGAAAGTGCGCGGCCACGACGGGCGCCTCGAACTGGCCCGCTTCGAACGCTTCGGCTATCGCGCGCATCAGCGGCGCCGATTCGGCCACGCCGAGCTTCGCGCTGTCGGCGCCGAGAAGCTGTGTCTCGTTGTGATAGAAGTCGATCAGATCGAACTCCACGCGCCGCTTGCCGGTCGCGCTGATCTCCACCACGCGGCCACGACGCTTCGCAAGCGAGAGCGCGAGTTCGAAGGCGAGGCCGCCCACCGCGTCGTAGACCACATCCGCGCCTGCGCCGCCCGTCAGTTCGCGCACGCGCTGGGCGGCGCGCTCGTCCATCTCCACGAAAGCGTCGATCAGGCGCGCGGCCGGTGAATCCGCGAGCGGCGCCGCGCGGCCCACACCGATCACGCGCGCGCCGCGCGCCTTCGCGATCTGCGTGACTGCGCCGCCCACGCCGCCCGACACGCCGATCACGGCAATCGTCTCGCCCTCGGTGAGGCGCGCGTAATCGACGGTGCCCAGCCACGCCACCACGAAGTTCACGCCAATCGACGCGGCCTGCGCATGGGAGAGGCCCGAAGGCTTGCGCGCGAGCGCGGCCACGGGCAATTCGATGAACTCGGCGTGCGTGCCGTCGCGCGTGAAGCCGATGTCACCGCCCGTGCCCCAGACTTCAGCGCCCAGCCAGGCTTGCGGCCCCGCCACCACCACGCCGCTGAAGTCGCGACCCGGCACGCGCGGCGGCACCGTGTGCTCGAAATGGCCCGAGACGTTCTTCACGTCGCTCGGATTGACCGAGGCGCTCATGATCTGCACTAGCGCGCTTTCCGCGCCGGGCGCGAGCGTGGGTAGATCGACGTATTCGAGCACCTCGGGCGTGCCGAAGGTCTTGAACTGGATGGCTTTCATGGCGGGACTCCGTGGATTGAGGGGCACGCGCCTCGTCCCCGGTTCCCCGGTGACAGGGGTCAGTCGAACAGCGCTCGATCAGCCCTCGAAATCGAGCCCGCCGATCAGCACCTCAGGCTCCCCCTGGGTGCGCGAAGCAAAATCGACGGGGCGCGCCGACTCCCACGACGCCATCTTGCGCACCGTCGCTTCGAGGTAGTGTTCGAAGCGCGCTTCGCCGCCGGGTCCCATGAGGCTCTCGATCTCGTCGGTGTCCCAGGTCAGCGAGACGTTCAGCGGATACACGTACGGATGCCGGTGCTCGTTCGCGAGGCCGCGCAGGTGCACGCTCGTGGGGTGGCCGAGCCCGGCGCCCGGCACGACATCGACGTGCACGGACGGGCCGAACTGTTTCGCCAGTTTCGCCGCGATACGCGGTGCGAATTCTTCTTCGAACCGGCGAACGGCTTCGATGCTCATGCTTGGGGGCACTCCACGGGAGTTGGCTGCGGGGCAAAGCGCTTCGCCCGAAAATTTGAAGAATATCAAATATCGTGTGGCGTGCTGGCACCCTGCCAAGCCGTCCGTGCTTCGGCCAATGACTACGATCTGTTCATATCCGGGAGACATGCGTACAGCAGGCCGGTCGTTGCCGCGGCAACGACCGGCGAAGTCAGGCAGTCGATCCTGAAGGTTGCGGCCTGGAGCGCGGCGCGCGAACGCCGCGCGCCACGAATCAGGCAAGGCAAAGATACTGCCGATAGCTGTACTTGCGCACCGCCGGGTAGCGTCCGAGCATGTTGTCGAAGCCTGTCGTGAGCGATCGCAGATGCCCATGCAGCAGATACAGCGACACCAATTGCGCAAACACCATTTCCGGAAACTCAGTCACCACATTGAAGTGCTTGCGCAGGTGATCGACCTCGTACGGTGCGAGAGGCCACTCATCGTCGTCGCCGTATTTCGGCACCCAGAGCTTTCCCACGACGTGCTTGCGGAACCACATCATCGTGGCACTCGCGCTGTTGTTTTCGAAGAAGAAGGCGCGGCCGCCTGGCTTGATCGCCTTGCGCAGCGCGATGGCGAACTGATCGAACGGTTCGATGTGGTGCAAGATCATCGAGCCAAACACGAAGTCCACCGGCGGCAGCGTCGAAAGTTTCTGGGCGGCGAGCACCACCGGGTGGATATTGTCGATGCGCTGCAGGATGCAGTAGCGCTTGAGGTTATTGACCGCTTGCGTGCTGAGGTCGACGCTTACCACCTCCGCGCCGAGCGACGCGAAGAACAGCGACGAAGCACCGCTTCCGCAGCCCAGGTCGATCAGCGTTTTGCCTCTCAGATCGCCGAAGTGTGCAACTGCGCGCTGATAGACGGGCGAATTCAGGTCCGGGAGTTCGACAAGCTGCTCCTCTTCCTCGGCGCGAACGCGAAACCGTTCGTTCCAGAACTCTTGAGGCTGTTGCATTGGCTGCTCCTCGGCAAGCGTGTCCCCTACGTGGTCATGGCGGAAAGTCGGGAGGGGCGGCCCGCCCCGGAAAATCGCCTCCGGGTCCAGAGTATTGGGTCGTGCGGCGCCCCACTGTGCGCAAACGCACCGTCGGAACCGGCAGCCCGCCAGGCGCCGATTTCACTGGCAAGGCGACGCCGTGACGCCCTGTCACCCTGCTGCCGTTGCGAAGCCGCACCCTTGGCCAACCCGGCCAGCTCTTGACGAGAGACATGGAAGGGCCTCTGCTGTGACCACGTCGTTCACGCCGCCCGGCGCTCCCGCGCGGCCACGAGGCTGCGCACGCCTTCGAGCGAATAGACGCCGAGTGCGGCCCAGATCGCGCCATAGCCCACGGCATTCACCGCACCGAACGGCTCCCCGTAGATGAGCACGCCGGTGAGCAGTTGCAGCGTGGGCGTGACGTACTGGATGATGCCGAGCATCGATAGCGGAATGCGCCGCGCCGCCGCGCCGAAGAGCAGCAGCGGGATGGCCGTGATCGGGCCGGAGGCCGCGAGCAGCAGCTGCAGCCCGCGCGGCGCGTGCGTGAAGTGGCTTGCGCCCGCGAGGCCCACGATCGTCAGATAGACGATCGCGACGGGAAAAAGCAGCACGGTTTCGAGCGCGAGGCCTTCGAGCGCGCCTAGCTTCGCGGTCTTGCGCAAGAGCCCATAGCCGCCGAAGGTCACGGCGAGCGCGAGGCTGATCCAGGGCGGCGCGCCGTTTTGCCAGGTGAGCCACGCGACGCCCGCGGTGGCCAGCGCCACAGCCGCCCATTGCAGCGCGCGCAGCCGCTCGCGCAGAAACACATAGCCGAACAGCACGTTGATGAGCGGATTGATGAAGTAGCCGAGGCTCGCCTCGACGATGTGCCCCGCATTGACGGCCCAGATATAGATGCCCCAGTTGGCCGAAAGCAGCACGGCGCTCGCCACGAAACGCCCGAGCAGGCGCCGGTCGCGCAGCGTGGGTCCGAGCCAGCGCCAGTGTCGGCGCACGACGAGTACGGCGATCACGAACACGAGCGACCACGCCATGCGGTGCGCGAGCATTTCGAGCGCGGGAATCTGGTGCAGCGTCTTGAAATAGATGGGGAAGAGCCCCCAAACAGCGAAGGCAGCGAACGCGTAGAGGATGCCGGGATTCATATTGGTTCTGTTGATGGCGCACGAGCGCGAGCCGCACGCCGGCGCCGCACTGAAGGCCCGCGACTCGCCAGTCCTTAGCGCGAAGGCAGTCGAAAGGCGGCCGCGCTGCGCCGGTTCTTGCCGGGGTTCTTGCCGGGTTTTTGCCGGGTTTTTGCTTTACCCAGCGCCTGGGCGCCGGTTTTGCGACAATAGCGGATTTTCGCCGCCAGCCTTGCCCGTTGTCCAGCCTGACGCAACGCTTACAGCGCGCGCTGGCCGCTAGCGCGGACGGCGCCGAAATCCCTAACGTCCACTGAAGCCTCCCGAACCGGCCTCCTCGCACGCGATGTCCTTCCCCCATATCGATCTGCTGTATTCGCTGTCCGGCCTGTTCGTCGGCTTTCTGGTCGGCTTGACCGGCGTGGGCGGCGGCTCGCTGATGACGCCGATCCTCGTCCTGCTCTTCAACGTGCACCCCGCCACCGCAGTCGGTACGGACCTGCTCTACGCGGCCGCGACCAAGTCGGCGGGCACGCTCGTGCATGGGCTCAAGGGGTCGGTGGACTGGCGCGTCACGCTGCGGCTCGCGGCCGGCAGCGTGCCCGCCGCGACGATCACGCTGATCCTGCTGCATCGCTTCGGCATGGACACGCCGCGCGCGGGGCATCTGATCCAGGCCGTGCTGGGCGTGGCGCTGCTCATCACGGCCGTCGCGCTCATCTTCCGCCCGCAACTGGCTGCGTTCGCCTCGCGCCATCGCCACGCGCCGGGGGAGGCGCGCACGTTGTTCCTCACCATCCTGACTGGCGCGGTGCTTGGCGCGCTCGTCTCGCTCACCTCGGTGGGCGCGGGCGCCATCGGCGTGACGGTGCTGCTGCTGCTCTACCCAACGCTGCCGACGCTGCGCATCGTCGGCTCCGATGTGGCGCACGCGGTGCCGCTCACGCTGCTCGCGGGCGCGGGCCACTGGCTGCTCGGCTCGATCGACTGGCAGATGCTGCTCTCGCTGCTGTGCGGGTCGCTGCCGGGCATCGTGATCGGCAGCATGCTTTCTTCGAAAGCACCCGAAAAGCTCCTGCGCGTGCTGCTCGCCGCGACGCTCACGCTGGTGGGCGTGCGGCTCGTGCTTGCCTGAGCAGGGGGCACATCGGCCACGTCGGCGACGTCAAGTCCGCCGATTCCCGGCGCGCCGGCACTCTCAGGCGTGGGGAGCCTGGCGAAAGAACTTCCCGTTGAGATCGACTTCGAACTCGCGCAGCCACTGGCCGCGCGCGTCGATGCGGTACGCCTGCGCCCAGGCGCCGCGCCGCACGATCAGGACGTCGCCATGCTCCGGGTCGTTCGGATCGGCTTCGCCATGAATGTCGAACTGCATGGGCGCGAAGCCGTGCCGCGCACAGGCCAGTTCGAAGGCCGCCCGGTCGACGAGCGGCAAGTCGGTATAGGTATGAATGGTCATGGCGATTTCCTGCTTTCGGCGAAGAGGCCGCGCTCGACCTCGGGAAAAGCGCGCGATAACCACGGTATACCCCGAACTGCGGGAAAACTGTGTGTCACGCCACACGGGATGGGGGCGATGCACCATCGAGGACTCGCATATCGCCCGCGAGCTGGCGGCATCAGTGGGCCACGCAAGTTGGATGCCCGGCGGGCCGCCGCCAGCCAGTCACCCGCCACGCGTGCAAAAAGAAAGCCCCGGCCTTGGGAGCCGGGGCTTCGTTTTGCTGCCTTGTCCTGCTGCTGTGCCGCTGGCGCCCCTCGCGGGGCGCACCGGAGCGCTTATTGCTGCTTGACCGTCAGCTTGTTCGTCACCGACGTCACGCCCGCCACGCCTTTCGCGACTTCGCCAGCCTTGTCGATCTGACCCTGATCCGGCACCGTGCCGCTCAGCGTGACGGCGCCGCCGTGCGAGCGGACATGGATATCCGAAACGTCGATCCCCTTGGTCTTCGAAAGCGCCTTGCGCACCGCGTAACCCAGCTTTTGATCGGCCTTCTTGGCCGACGGCGCCGGAGCGGCAGACGTCGTGGCGGCGGGGGCGCTCGCCGACTCGTCCTGTGCATAGGACGCGCTGCAAGCCACCGTCAGGCAGAGTGCCGCGCCCAGCGTCTTCAGAATAGCGATCGATTTCATGTTTTCTCCTTGTGTCTTCGCGTTGTTGCCGGTTGTTTCACTGGTTGTTTCCGGGCTTCTGCCTGGAAATAGGACCGCCTTCCCCGCCGGCGGACGGCTCGAGTGCCGCCCGTCAGCCATGGTCCGACGGCTTCGTTACGACCACCGATGGCAGCGCCAGGCGCAATGCGCGCGTGCAAGCGCCGCCAGGGTCTGGACGCGATGCGAGAGGCAAGGATGAAGGACACAGAACGGCGCGTGAACGATGCGGGCTTCTTCACGCGATTTAATGATTGCGCCCACCGGGACGGGTCTACGCCCGTTTCCTGCTTGTCATGCAGGGTGGCTCGCGCCGCGCCCGAAGCCCTTTCGGTGCGCCGCCGCCGCAAGCCTCACGCGAGCAAGCGAGACACAATTTAGCCTGGCCGCGCCACAAGCGCAAAGACTTTAGCGCAGGCGCCCGTTGTGTGTGCGCAGTGTGTTGGGCGAGGCACGGCGCATGCCGCCGCAACGTCGATTCTCATGTACCATCGGCGCACGTAGGCCGCGCGATGCGCGCCATCACCCAACC
>NZ_JAYMRY010000029.1:0-105552 GCF_038900695.1 Paraburkholderia sp. JHI2823
CGATACGATCCGTGCAGACCCGCGGCGCTTTCGCATTCCTCTGTCAAAACCGCATGCCCGCACGACAACCGCCGGCAGTTCCGCCGCCGCTGCCGCCAACTGCTCCACAGAACAGACCGCAGCCGGAAAGGCTCACGGCCAGCAGGCAACACAGGGCGGCGAGGCCGAGCCGGCGCGCGGTCGGTCGTTTGGACGAGGGGCGTCGTTTCATCATGGAGGGCGAAGAAAAGAGCGAACCAGGGGAGGGCCCCAGCGGGTGACCTCACCCTACGCCTCGACCGCCGCGTGTGTCATCGGACGAATCCCTGTTTTCTGTGTGCGCTCATTCATCCCGCATCGTTTGCCCGTCTGTCAAGGTGTGATCGATTGGCGACGCGCCCGCCCGGCGCGCGCGGTCTTCCAGGTCTTACCCTGATAGAATGCGTGAGCCGCAACGTAGTGGATCGCTGATGAAATTGCTTGATGCTCTCGTCGAACAACGGATTGCCGCCGCAGCCGCGCGCGGCGAACTCGACGACCTGCCCGGCGCCGGGGCGCCGCTGGAACTCGACGACGACCTGCTCGTGCCCGAAGAAGTGCGCATAGCCCACCGCATCCTGAAGAACGCGGGGTTCGTGCCGCCCGCAGTCGAACAGCTGCGAGCCTTGCGCGACCTCGAGGACGAATTCGCCACTGTGGGTGACAAGGCCGCGCGTTGCCGTCTGCGCGCTCGCATGCTCGCGCTCGACATGGCGCTCGAATCGCTGCGCGGCGGGCCCATGGTCGTGCCGCAGGAATACCGCCGCCGCATTGCGGAGCGCCTGTCCGAGCGCGTTGCCGGCGAGCCCGTGTCCCCGGGGCTGGCGGCGGGGGCGGCGTGACGGGCACGCGCGTCCCGCCCGAGGCGCCGCAAAGCGAGCGCAATGAGGCACACGCGGCGGCCTCGTCGGATGACTCGGTTCCCGCCGATGCATCCCTGGCCACGCCCCAGCCCGATTGCGGCACACGCGACCGCCATTTCATGCGCCTCGCGCAGGCCGCCGCCGATGAGGCGCGCGCAGCCGGCGAAGTGCCCGTAGGCGCAGTGCTCGTGTGCGGCGACAAAGTCATCGCCTCGGGCTTCAATCATCCGATCAGCGCGCACGATCCTTCCGCGCACGCCGAAATGGCAGCCCTGCGCGCAGGCGCTCAGGCGCTGGGTAACTACCGCTTGCCCGGCTGCGAACTCTATGTGACCCTTGAACCGTGCCTGATGTGCGCCGGCGCGATCATGCATGCGCGCATCGCGCGGGTGGTGTTCGGCGCCCACGACCCGAAAACGGGCGCGTGCGGCAGCGTGGTCGATGCTTTTGCCAACGAGCAACTGAATCATCATACGAACGTTACGGGCGGCGTGCTGGCGGACGAGTGCGGCGAGGCGCTGCGCGCGTTCTTCGCCGAGCGCCGCCGCGCGAGCCGCGAGGCGCGCCGGGCGGCGCGCGCGCAGGCCGAGGAAGCGCTGACGCGCACCGGTGCCGCCGGTGCGGACGAATCTCCGGGCTGAATCGCATTCACATGACCATTCATCGCACCATCGACCTGATTGCACCTTCCGGTTATCCGAACGATTCCGATGCGGTGCATCGTGCGCTTGCGCGGTTGCGGGCGCAGGGCCATCGCGTCGATGGCGTGCAGGCTACGGAACGGCGCTATCAGCGCTTCGCCGGGACTGACGGCCAGCGCGCCGCGGAGTTGAACCGGCTCGCCGACCCGTCGCGCGACCTGCCCGACATCGTGCTCGCCGTGCGCGGCGGCTATGGCGCGGTGCGCATCCTTCACGGTCTCGACTACGAAGGGCTGCAGCGGCGCTTGACCGATCAGCCCATCGCGTTCGTGGGGCATAGCGACTTCACTGCCATCCAGCTCGCGCTGCTCGCGCGCGCCGGGCTGACGACTTTCGGCGGCCCGATGCTCGTGAGCGACTTTGGCGCGGAGAGTGTCAGCAAGTTCACGATGCATCATTTTTGGGAGACGCTATCCAGGCCGACGTACACGCTGAAGGTGAAGGCGCCCCAGACGCATTCGACGAACGTATCGGGCACCCTTTGGGGCGGCAATCTGGCCGTACTGACTTCGCTGATCGGCACGCCCTATATGCCGGTGGTCGAAGGCGGCATCCTGTTCGTCGAGGACGTCAACGAGCAGCCTTTCCGCATCGAACGGATGATTTATCAGCTGCACCTGGCCGGTATCCTTGCGCGCCAGCAGGCGCTCATCCTCGGCGATTTCTCGGGCCACAAGGAATTCGACTACGACAACGGCTACGATCTGCGCGAAATGGTCGAGCAGGTGCGCGCCGTGGCCGGCATCCCGGTGATTACGGGCCTGCCATTCGGCCATATTCCGGATATGGTCACGCTGCCGATGGGCGCGCCCGGGCAGTTGATTTCCACGCCGCACGGCTTCGAGTTGACCGTCAGCGGCTATCCGCATCTGGGTTGATTGCAGGCAGGTTCAAGCGCTTTCGGGCGCTTTTTTCATTGAGATTCGTGCAACTAACGGCCAAGTCTGCCCGCGATCGACCTGTGCAAGTAGCGAAGCCGTCGCGGGAAATTGTTGACAAAAAACTCGGCCAAATTGGGGCGTCGAATCACCATGCGGGTGCTCAATTCCCAGATATGAAGCGGCATTCACCGATACGAGGCATCTGTAGGCCAAAGCGTCCGTGGGGATCTTCCCCAGGTTCGCCGATAAAATTGTTGACAATATTTATGTCCAATCTAGGATACCCAACATAGAGATATGAGCCATGCGAAAGACCGATATCGCCGCCGAAGCAACTGGCATGAAGCCCGAGACGGTCGCCGCGCGAATCCGCGCTGCGATTCTCGAGCACCGGCTGCCGCCCGGCGCGAAGTTGACAGAAGCGCAGTTGTGCGAAGTATTCGGCGTGAAGCGCGGCCCGATCCGGCAGGCGCTCGCGCTGCTGGCGAAGGACCATCTCGTGGACCTGGAGCCCAATCGCGGTGCGTTCGTCGCGAGCCCATCGCTGCAGGAAGTGCACGAGGTGTTCGAAATGCGGCGGATCATCGAGTTGGCCGTGGTGGGGCGCATCTGCAGCGCACAGCACGGCAACCGTCGCCTGAAGAGCATCGGCGAGACGATCCGGCGTGAGCGCAAAGCCTTCGAGAGTCGCGACTTCCCCACGTGGATTCGGCTCTCGGGCGAGTTCCACACGTCGCTCGCCACGCTTACGGGCAACACGGTGCTGTGCGATTGCCTGAACGGCCTCGTGGCGCGCTCGACGCTCATTTCGGCGCTCTACGAATCGCCGGGACGCAGCCCTTGTTCGTTCGACGATCACGAAGCGATTCTGGCCGCGCTCGAAGCCGGCGACGAGAAGAAGGCGGTCGATCTCATGGTGCGCCATTTGCAAGGCGTCGAGCTCCGCATGCTCGACCGCCCGGCGGGCGCATCGGTGGATCTGCAGGAAGTGTTCAGCACGCGTGAGCCAACGGCACTCGCACGCTGATCGGCCGCGAGGCCGGCAAGAAAGCGAATTGCAGTAAAGCGCGGCGGGCCACGACGAGGCCCGCCGCGGCTGAAAAGGATGGAGTGGGGCGCATGCACGGCATGCGCACGGCCTGGGCAGGCACGGTGTTGCAAGGGCGCGCGCAAGCGGCGACCGGCGCAGTGAGAGCCGCAGGCTGGACCATTCGGGGATATCGCGGCGGCCGCGCCCAGCGCCGGTTCGCACGCGTTTCGAGGCGTTCAGGCGTCTTTTTTCCGTCGGCGTATCCATCCCAAGGAGCGGATCATGGCTCAGTTCAGCGCATCACCAGGCAGCCCGGCAGTGCCCAACTTCGAATCCCCCGAAAGCAGCGAGTCCGCGGACCACCCGCGCTTGCCGGCCGGCTACAGCGAGCGGCTCTACAATCACGACCTCGCGCCTCTCAAGGAACAGACCTGGGGCGCGTACAACATCTTCGCGTTCTGGATGTCCGACGTGCACAGCGTCGGCGGCTATGTGTTCGCGGGCAGTCTCTTCGCGCTCGGCCTCACGAGCTGGCAGGTACTCATTGCGCTGCTCGTCGGCATCTCCATAGTCAACGTGCTCTGCAACCTCATCGCAAGGCCGAGCCAGCGGCACGGCGTGCCCTATCCGGTGGCGTGCCGCGGCACTTTCGGCGTGCTCGGCGCGAACGTTCCCGCCGTGATCCGCGGCCTGATCGCCGTGGCGTGGTACGGCATCCAGACCTATCTCGCTTCGAGCGCGCTCGTCATCGTCGTGCTGAAGTTCGTCCCGCAACTGATGCCGTACGCCGATGTCCACAAGCACGGCATGCTCGGGCTTTCGGCGATCGGCTGGGCCGGCTTCATGACGCTCTGGGTGCTTCAGGCGTTCGTGTTCTGGAACGGCATGGAGACCATCAAGAAGTTCATCGACTTCGCGGGGCCCGCGGTTTATGTGGTGATGTTCGCGCTCGCGGGCTATATGGTGTATCGCGCGGGCTGGCAGAACATCGGCCTGAATCTCGGCGGCGTGAAGTATCACGGTGCCGAAGTGATTCCAGTGATGATCACCGCGATCTCGCTCGTGGTGTCGTATTTCTCCGGGCCGATGCTCAATTTCGGCGACTTCTCGCGCTATGGCAAGTCGCTCAAGAGCGTCCACAGGGGCAACTTCTGGGGGCTGCCGGTCAACTTCCTCGCGTTCTCGCTCGTCACGGTCATCACGACTTCTGCCACGCTGCCTGTATTCGGAGAACTGATTACCGATCCGGTGGAGACGGTGGGCCGCATCGATCATCCCACCGCCGTGATTCTCGGCGCGCTCACGTTCACGATTGCGACCATCGGCATCAACATCGTCGCGAACTTCGTCTCGCCCGCGTTCGACTTTTCCAACGTGGCGCCGCGCCTGATCAGCTGGCGCGCGGGCGGCATGCTCGCCGCCGTGGCGTCGATCTTCATCACGCCCTGGAACCTCTTCAACAATCCGGCTGTGATCCACTACACGCTCGACGTGCTCGGCGCGTTCATCGGGCCTTTGTACGGTGTCCTGATCGTCGACTTCTATCTCGTGAAGCGCGGCCGTCTTGCCGTGGACGACCTCTACACGGTGTCGCCGAATGGCGCGTACTGGTACCGCAACGGCGTGAACTGGCGCGCGGTGGCGGCGCTGCTGCCCGCCGCGGTGATTGCGGTTCTTTGCGTCATGGTGCCTTCGTTCAGCGGTGCCGCCAACTTCTCGTGGTTCGTCGGCGCGGCGCTCGGGGCGTTGTTCTATCGCGCCGCGACCTTCGGCGAGCGCGCTCGCGCCAACGCATGAGCGGCATGCGATATCGGGCATCGACGAAGGAACCGACATGCGTATCAAACTGATCAATCCCAATACCACCCAGCGCATGACCGCCGCGATGGAGCAGTGCGCGCGCGCGATCATCGCACCGGGCACCGAGCTCGTGGCGGTGAGCCCGACGATGGGCCCGCCATCGATCGAAGGCTATTACGACGAGGCGCTCGCGACCCCCGGCCTGCTCGCCGAAGTGGAGGCGGGCGAGCGCGAAGGCTTCGACGGCTACGTCATCGCGTGCTTCGGCGACCCGGGCCTCTACGCGGCGCGCGAACTGGCGCGCGGCCCGGTGGTCGGCATCGCCGAAGCCGCGATGCATGCAGCGAGCGTGCTGGCGCCGGGCTTCTCGGTCGTCACGACGCTCTCGCGCACACGTGCAATGGCCTGGCATCTTGCGGAGCGCTATGGCATGACGCGCTTTTGCCGCAACGTTCGCGCCATCGACGTCGCCGTGCTCGAACTCGATGAGCCGGGCTCGGCTGCGCGCCGTGCGATCGTCGACGAGTGCCGCCGCGCGCTCGAAGAAGACGGCGCCGACGCGATCGTGCTCGGCTGCGCGGGGATGACGAGCTTGTGTGCGCAAGTGGAGGAGGCGTTGGGCGTGCCGGTGATCGACGGCGTGACGGCCGCCGTGAAGTGGGTGGAGGCGCTGGTCGCGCTGCGCCTCACGACGGCCAAGCGCGGCGACTTCGCGCGGCCGCTCGCCAAGCGCTACGACGGCGACTTCGCGCGCTTCAGCCCCGGCACGCCTGCGCCTGTCACGGAAACGCCGCCGCCGGTGCGGCCGCTGCGTTACGGGTAAACGCGCAACGCGTGCAGGCCGGCGCGGCCGGCCGGTCCCACGACCGGCTGGCCGGCACATACACCTCGCTTGACCCGTACTATCCGGGCGTGCGTATGGGCGCGTACCGGTGATTTCGCTACACTGGTCCAGTCCTGTCAGCAGGCTGCGCGGACGTTGCGCCGTGCCTCGTGCGCTTCGCGGCGCCTCGCCGTTGCGCGGAATTTCCGGTTCATCCTCTCTTCGATTGATTCGACCAGCATGCCACTCGATCCCCACTATCCCCGCGATCTGATCGGTTATGGCCGCCATCCCGTGCAGGCCAACTGGCCCGGCCGGGCGCGCGTCGCGGTGCAGTTCGTGCTCAACTATGAAGAGGGCGGCGAAAACTGCGTGCTCCATGGCGACCCCGCCTCCGAGCAATTCCTCTCCGAGATCGTGGGCGCCGCTGCTTATCCGGCGCGCCACATGAGCATGGAGTCGATCTACGAATACGGCTCGCGAGCCGGCGTATGGCGCATCCTGCGCGAGTTCGAGAAGCGCGGCCTGCCGCTCACCGTGTTCGGCGTGGGCATGGCGATCGAGCGTCACCCCGAGGTCGCGCGCGCGTTCGTCGAACTGGGTCACGAGATCGCCTGTCATGGCTATCGCTGGATTCACTACCAGGACGCGTCGCCCGCACGGGAAGCCGAGCACATGAGGCTTGGCATGGAAGCGATCGAGCGCGTGACGGGCGTGCGTCCGCTCGGCTGGTACACGGGCCGCGACAGTCCGAATACACACAGGCTGGTCGCCGAATACGGCGGCTTCCTTTACGACTCCGACTACTACGGCGACGACCTGCCGTTCTGGATGGACGTGGAAGTCACGGGCGGCAAGACCATGCCGCAACTGATCGTGCCTTACACGCTCGATACGAACGACATGCGGTTCGCCACGCCGCAAGGCTTCAACACGGCGGACCACTTTTTCACATACCTGCGCGACGCATTCGACGTGCTGTATGAGGAAGGCGACGAAGCGCCGAAGATGATGTCGATCGGCATGCACTGCCGCCTGCTCGGACGCCCCGGGCGCTTTCGCGCACTGCAGCGCTTTCTCGACCACATCGAAAAACACGAGCACGTGTGGGTCACGCGCCGCGTGGACATCGCGCATCACTGGCGCGAACATCACCCCTATCAACCGCAGCAGAACGACCACCGCGGGGCCGCCGCATGAAGGCCATGCACTACACCCTCGACCAGCTCAATCAAGCTTCGACCGATGCCTTCGTGGCGGCGCTTTCGGGCATCTTCGAGCACTCGCCCTGGGTAGCCGCCGCGGCCGCGCAACAGCGTCCGTTTGCGAGCATCGACGCGTTGCATCGCACGATGTCGCAGGCCGTGGAAACTTCGGGCGAAGCAAAACAGCTCGCGCTCATCAACGCCCACCCGGAGCTTGCGGGCAAGGCCGCCGTGCGCGGCGAGCTGACCGCCGAATCCACTCGCGAGCAGAGCGGCGCGGGCCTTGACCAGTGTACGCAGGAAGAATTCGACAAGCTGCTCGCGCTCAACGGCGCGTATCGCGAGAAGTTCGGATTCCCATTCATTCTCGCGGTGCGCGGCTATGACCGCCACGGCATCATCGCGAATTTCGAGACACGCATGAACAACAGCCGCGCGGATGAGATGCGCGCGAGCCTCGACCAGATTTACCGCATTGCGCGATTCAGGCTGAATGAACTGATCGACGCGTGACGTGGCGATGCGCCCCCCGGTTTTTCGCGCGAGGGCGCAGCGCCGTTTTTGACCTGCATAAAAGACATGAAGGAAGACAACGATGGCACTCCCGACTCTCGACCCCAATGCGCCTGATTTCACGCGTCGTTTCGTGAATCTCGCGGACCCGCGTCTGGGCGCGCAGGCGCTAGAGGCGAGCGACGACTTCTTCGCGCCTAAGGAGCGCATGCTCAGTCCGGAGCCGGCCGTCTTCATTCCGGGCAAGTACGACGAGCACGGCAAGTGGATGGACGGCTGGGAAACGCGTCGCAAGCGCACGACCGGGTATGACTGGTGCGTCGTGAAGCTCGCGCGCCCCGGCGTCATCAAGGGCCTCGACATCGATACGAGCCACTTCACGGGCAACTACCCGCCGGCGGCATCGGTGGAAGGTGCGTACGTGGCCGAAGGCGCACCCGGCGCCGCGACGCAATGGACGGAAATCGTTCCTTCGACTTCGCTCAACGGCAACAGCCATCACTACGTGGAAGTGTCGAGCGAGAAGCCGTACACGCACCTGCGCGTGAACATCTATCCCGATGGCGGCATCGCGCGCCTGCGCGTGTATGGCCAGCCGCAGGTGGACTGGGCGGGCGCGAGCCGCACCGAACTCTTCGACCTCGCCGCGATGGAAAACGGCGCGTACCTCGTAGCGGCGAACAACCAGCACTTCGGCCTCGCTTCCACGCTGCTCATGCCGGGCCGCGGCGTGAACATGGGCGACGGCTGGGAAACGCGCCGCCGCCGCGAGCCTGGCAACGACTGGGCGATCATCGCGCTCGCGCAGCCGGGCATCATCAGGAAGATCGAAGTGGACACGGCGCACTTCAAGGGCAACTACCCCGACCGATGCTCGTTCCAGGCGGCGCGCGTGACGGGCGGCACGGACAGCTCGCTCGTGACCCAGGCGATGTTCTGGCCGATGCTGCTGGACGAGCAGAAGCTGCAGATGGACAAGCAGCACTACTACGAAAGCGAGCTCGCGGCGCTCGGCCCTGTTACGCACGTGCGCTTCAACATCATCCCGGACGGCGGCGTGTCGCGCGTGCGTCTGTGGGGCACGCTCGCGTGATTTGCTGACGAGGCCACCATGAGTGAAACCAGGACCACGCTCACCATCGAACCGCTGACGAGCGAGGCATTCGCGCCGTTCGGCGACGTGATCGAGCTCGCGGGCGCGAAGCAGATCCCGATCAATCTCGGCACGACGATCCGTTTTCACGATCTCGCGAAGATCGACGTCACGGACGAGGGCGGACGACCGCTCGTGAACCTCTTTCGCGGGCAGCCGCGCGAGCTGCCGTTCGAAGTGAGGATGCTCGAGCGGCATCCGCTGGGCAGCCAGGCGTTCGTGCCGCTCAACGACAAGCCGTATCTCGTGGTGGTCGCCCCGGCGGGCGAGCTGGACGTCACGAAGATTCGCGCATTCGTTTCGCGCGGCTGGCAGGGCGTGAACTACGCGAAGGGCGTTTGGCATCATCCGCTGATCGCGTTGGGGGAGGTGAGCGATTTCATCGTCGTCGATCGCGGCGGCGACGGGCTCAACCTCAACGAGCAGGATTTGCCGGAGTCGCTCTGGTTGACGCAAGAGGCGATGAAGGCTGCGATGCGCTGAGTCGCGAAGTTATGCAGCAGTACGAAGGAGCCACGGTTGGGACCGTGGCTTTTTTGCGTTCGGCGTGCGAAGCGCAGCGGCGGGTGCGTAGGGCGTAGGGCAGCTTTGTCGTAGCGCTGCTCGCACTGCGCTTCATGGGAGGATGAGGCGCCTGGATGCCTTGTTCGGGCTGAGTCAGTGAAGTGGTCGCGCGGGTGTGCACCCCAAGAGGTTGCCGCTGGGATCACGATCTGTCCTCGTGCAGAGCGTGCGCTCGCTACGAGTCAATGCCTTGCGCAACACCTGCTTGAAGGGCGCACGCTTTCGCCTTCGTTGCATCTCGTGGCCGGACACCCGATTTCACCGGGAGCCCGGTGCAGGCCTGCGATTTGCCGCGCGATCCACGCGATCCACGCGACGCAGACGCCGCAAAAAGAGAAAGGACCCGAAGCGCATCGCACTTCGGGTCCCTCCGCTCATCTCAGAGCCCACGCAGCGCGATTCGCTCCGCGCGCGGCCATCTACATCACTGCTTCGCTCCGCCCTGGAACCAGGCGGCAATTTTCATGCGCTCATCGTCGGTCATGTGCGTGACGTTGCCAAGCGGCATCGCCTTGAGCGTCACGGCCTGCTGATACAGCCGCTGGGCGTTCTGCGAGATCTCGTCGGGCGTATCGAACATCACGCCGGCGGGTGCCGCGCCCATCATAGTCGGGTGGGCCGAGTGGCAAGCCGCGCAGCGCTGCTGCAGGATCGGCTGGATGTCGGCCACCTTGAGCGACGGTGCGTTGGCCGCTTCGGCCTGCGGCACGACCGGGCGGGGCAGCGTCCACACCAGCGCGACGAACATCAGCGCCACGCCGCCGATCGGCAGATACCACAGCTGCTGGCCGCGGTGACGCATCACGAAGAACTGGCGAATCAGCGCGCCGGCCAGCATGATCACCACGAGCACGGCCCAGTTCCAGGCGTGGGCATAGGTCATCGCGTAGTGGTTGGAGAGCATGGCGAACACCACGGGCAACGTGAAATACGTGTTGTGCACCGAACGCTGCTTGCCGCGCTTGCCGTAGATCGGGTTCGGCACTTCGCCCTTAAGCATCGCCGCGACCATCTTGCGCTGGCCGGGGATGATGACGAAGAACACGTTGGCCGACATGATCGTCGCGAGCATTGCGCCCATGATGAGATACGCGGCGCGGCCCGAGAAGATGTGGCATGCGAGGTAGGCGGCGATCACGACGTAGACGCCCACGCATACGCCGAGCAGCTTGTCCCGCGTGCCGAGCAGGCGGCACAGCGAGTCGTAGACGATCCAGCCTGCGGCGAGGAAGCCGAGCGCCGCGAAGATCGCCACCACGGGCCCCATGTCGAGCACGTTCTTGTCGATCAGATACGTGTTCGGCGCCATGAGGTAGAGCACCGTGAAGAGCGACGCGCCCGAGAGCCATGTCGTGTACGACGGCCACTTCGACCAGTGCAGGTCGTCGGGCATTTCGGGCGGCGCGACGGTGTACTTCTGCATGTTGTAGAAGCCGCCGCCATGCACGTGCCACAGCTCGCCGAACACGCCGCGGCGGCGCTGGTTCGGGTCCGTTGGCGGTTTGAGGCTGTTGTCGAGCGCGACGAAATAGAACGACTCGCCAATCCAGGCGATCGCCGCGATGACGTGGAACCAGCGCAACGCGAGGTTCAGCCAGTCGGTAATAAAGCCTTCCATGAAACGCCTCCACTCCTGATGCGATGCGCGCGCGCCCTGGCGCTTGCGCTAACTGCGGGGTATGAGCGCGTCGCGCAGCCCGCGGCCGCTGGGCGACCCGTGCGCTGGCGCGCTACCGTTGTTGTTCGTATGACCTTGGCGGGCTCGATGAATCAGGCTTGATGATCGCCCGGCATGCCCTGTGATTGCTCGTCGTGCCGTGCGCCCGTAGATCGGTCAGCTGCCCCGATAGGTGCTGTACGACCACGGCGAAACGAGCAGCGGCACGTGGTAGTGCGAGCCGGTGTCGGCGATGCCGAAACGCAGCACGACGCGGTCTACGAAGCGCGGCTCGGGCAGGTTCGCGCCGAGCGCGGCGAAATAGTCGCCCGCATGGAACACGAGTTCGTATTCGCCTTTCGCGAGCGCTTCGCCTTCCAGCAGCGGTGCGTCGCAGCGGCCGTCGTGATTGGTGGTGACGGTCTTGAGCGCGCGTCGCGCGTCGCCCGAGAGCGCAAAGAGCTCGACCTTGATGCCCGCGCCCGGACGGCCGTTGGCGGTGTCGAGCACGTGGGTAGTCAGCTTGCCCATTCGCAGTTTTCCTTGTGAGTGCCTGGTGCGATTGCGAGGTTTCAGCGGCGGCTCTCGATCCCATGATGCATTGCGGCGGATCGAGGCTCCACGTCAGTGGCTACATACCCGTCGGCGGATCGAACCGAGCGCCGTGAACGCATTTTAAGAACGATCGCAACCGGCGCGCGCGAGCGATAGGAAAGATAAAGCGTCGCGCATGAGGGTGCGCCCTGGGTGCTGCCTCGGTGTGCTTCGCATTGCTCCCCGCATTTGCACGCGCCATGCAGGCATCGTAGCGACGTCAAAAATCGACCTTTATATGTTCTGCGTAAAGGTGGGTATCGCAGCGGCGAGAATTGCCACGACTATTTTGGCTACGGATCGTTGAGGCCATGCGCAGCGCGTGCTGCGCGTCCCGAAGACGGCGGTGGACGCCGGGTAACCGGGCCAGCGGCGTTCTTCCCGGGACGCGTCGGCACGGGAGCCTGGGCGACCGGCGGTGCCGGCGGGCGCGGCGAGGGCGTCGGGTTCATACGCCGCGCGCGAGCCAAATCGAGTGAAAATGGCTCGCGTTGGCACGACAACGGAGCGATCAAGGACGATGGAACGCACACTCGCGCAAGGGCAGGATCCGCAAGACCCGCAACGCCGGGCAAAGACGTTGCTGGTGAAGAACGCCGACATGCTGGTGACGATGGACGGCGCCCGCCGCGAGATCCGCGGCGGCGGCATCTACGCCGAAGGCAACCGCATCGTCGCCGTGGGCCCGACGGCCGAACTGCCCGCCACGGCCGACGAGGTCATCGACGCGAGCGGCCATCTCGTGACGCCCGGGCTCGTCAACACGCATCACCACATGTACCAGAGCCTCACGCGGGCCGTGCCCGCGGCGCAGGATGCCGAGCTGTTCGGCTGGCTCACGAATCTCTACCGGGTGTGGGCGAACCTCACGCCCGAGATGATCGAAGTCTCCACGCTCACGGCGATGGCGGAACTGCTGCTCTCGGGCTGCACGACGTCCAGCGATCATCTGTACATCTACCCGAACGGCAGCCGGCTCGACGACAGCATTCGCGCGGCGCAACGCATCGGCATGCGTTTTCACGCGAGCCGCGGCAGCATGAGCGTCGGCCGCAAGGACGGCGGTCTGCCGCCCGATTCCGTGGTCGAGTGCGAGGACGCGATTCTCGCCGATACACAACGCCTCATCGAGACCTGGCACGACGAGGGCCGGTACGCGATGCTGCGCATCGTGGTGGCGCCGTGCTCGCCGTTTTCGGTGAGCCGCGACTTGATGCGCGAATCGGCGGTGCTCGCGCGGCATTACGGCGTGTCGATGCATACGCACCTTGCCGAGAATGCCAACGACATTGCATACAGCCGCGAAAAGTTCGGCATGACGCCCGCAGAATACGCCGAGGACCTCGGCTGGGTAGGGCGCGACGTGTGGCATGCGCACTGCGTGCAGCTCGACGACCACGGCATCGGCCTGTTTGGCCGCACCGGCACGGGCGTCGCGCATTGCCCCTGCTCGAACATGCGGCTTGCATCGGGTATCGCGCCCGTGAAGAAGATGCGGCTCGCGGGCGTGCCGGTGGGGCTCGGCGTGGATGGCTCGGCGTCGAACGACGGCGCGCAGATGGTGGCCGAAGCGCGCCAGGCGATGCTGCTCGCGCGCGTGGGCTTCGGCCCGGATGCGATGACGGCGCGCGAGGCGCTCGAAATCGCCACGCTGGGCGGCGCGCGGGTGCTCGGCCGCGATGACATCGGCGCACTCGCACCCGGCATGGCGGCCGACTTCGTGGCTTTCGACCTGCGCCAGCCGCTCTTCGCGGGGGCGCTGCACGACCCGGTTGCAGCGCTCGTGTTTTGCGCGCCTTCGCAGGTGGCGTTGAGCGTGATCGGCGGGCGCGTCGTCGTGAAAGACGGCGTGTTGCAGACGGTGGAGCTCGGGCCGGTGATCGAGCGGCACAACCGGCTCGCGGCCCAACTCGTGCAAATGGCGCGCTGAAGGCGGGCTAGCGGGATCAGGCGGGATCAGGCGGGATCAGGCGGGATCAGGCGGGAACAAAACGCAGCGGCGGCGCGCCAGGACGCTCGCCGCCGCGCGGCGCACGGGACTGTCGGATAGGCTCAGGCGGCCGCTGCAACGCGCGGCCGTGGTCCTCAAGGCTTGTCGATCAGCGTTTTCGTCGCTTCGGCGACGAGGCCGCGCAACCAGCGCACTTCGTCCGAGTAATGACAGCGTTCGTGCCACAACTGGTAGTACTGCATCGGCGGGAAGTCGAGCGGCGCGGGCACGACCGTGAGCGGCAGGAAGCGCGCATAGTGGTCGGCGAAGAGGCGCGTGGTCGTGAAGATCAGGTCCGACTTGATGAGCACGTAGGGCGCGAGATTGAAGTACGGCAGCGTGACGACCACGTGGCGCTTGAGGCGCTCGCGCGCGAGGTGCACGTCGATGGCGCCGCGCTGGCCCACGGAATAGGGCGTGGGCGCGAGGTGCGGCGCGTTGAGGTACTGGTCGAGCGTGAGCGCGCCGCGCTTGGCGAACGGGTGCGTATTGCTCATCAGGCAGACGATCTGGTCGACGAACAGGTTCGAGAGGTGCAACTGCTCCGGCGGCTCGGGCCAGTTGCCGATGACGATATCGAGCTTGCCTTCCTCGAGCGCGAGTTCGTAGTCGAACGCGGGGCCGAGCGAGTGGAATTCGAGCGTCGCGTTGGGCGCGGCCTGGCGAAAGCGCTCGACGACGGTCGGCACGAACAGGACGTTCAGATAGTCGGGGCAGCCGATCCGGTAACAGCGGATGGACGTGGCCGGATCGAAATTGTGCTGCTGGAAGCGGATGCGCTCGATCTCGCGCAGCGCGTTCTGTACGGGTTCGAGCAGGCGCAGGCCATACTCGGTCGGCACCATGCCGGACTTGCCGCGCACGAGGAGCGGGTCGCCCGTGATGTCGCGCAGGCGCCGCAGCGCCGCGCTGATGGCGGGCTGGGACTGATTGAGCTTGACGGCGGCGCGTGTCACGCTGCGCTCCATCAGGAGCGTGTGCAAGACGCGCAAGAGGTAAGTGTCGATCGCCTCGCGTTGCTGACTCATGAATTCTCCGATTATATGTTCGGGCTGATCGATAAGGCTTGGGGGTATATCGTTTTTAATATGGACAAAAAGTGGCGTCAAGCGAGGCTTATCCCGAGCGGGCTGCGCAGCGCGGCACTCGCCGCGGCAACGGCGAATTTTGTCGGCTCGACGTTGGCTGGGCTAACAGGTATCGTCACCCCCGCGCGGCGGTGCACGACGCCCGTGCGAGGCAGCACGATTCAAACGGCTTTCAGGCAGCAATAACGGACAACGGCGGAACTTTCATGGGCGATTCTCCTTCACGTCAGGCAACGGGCATGCATGACGACGTGCGAGCCCCGGGCGTGCCGCGCCTCGCGCTTGCCGGCATCACGAAGCAGTACCCGGCGGTGCGCGCGAACGACGACGTCACGCTCTCGGTCGCGCCTGGAGAGATCCACGCCTTGCTCGGCGAGAACGGCGCGGGCAAGAGCACGCTCATGAAGATCGTCTACGGCGCGGTGCGGCCGGACGCGGGCGAGATCCGCTGGGAAGGCGAGGCCGTCGAAATCGCGAGTCCGGCCGCGGCGCGCAAGCTCGGCATCGGCATGGTGTTCCAGCATTTTTCGTTGTTCGAAACGCTGACGGTGGGCGAGAACATCGCGCTCTCGCTCGACGAGCCGTTCGACCTGAAAACGCTCGGCAAGCGCATTCGCGAGGTGTCGGTGCAATACGGCCTCGACATCGATCCGCAGCGCCATGTGCACAGCCTCACGGTGGGCGAGCGTCAGCGTGTGGAGATCGTGCGCTGCCTGCTGCAGAACCCGCGTCTTCTGATCATGGACGAGCCGACTTCGGTGCTCACGCCGCAGGCGGTGCGCAAGCTGTTCGGCACGCTGCGCCGCCTCGCATCGGAAGGCTGCAGCATTCTCTATATCAGCCACAAGCTCGATGAGATCCAGGAGCTGTGCGACACGGCCACCGTGCTGCGCGGCGGCAAGGTCACGGGCAACGTGATTCCTCGCGAGGAGACGCATGCGTCGCTCGCGCGGCTGATGGTCGGACGCGAGCTGCCCGACTACACGCGCCGCGCCCACACGCCCGGCGACGTGCTGCTCGAAGTCAAGCATCTGTCGATGCCGAGCGACGATCCGTTCGGCACGTCGCTCGCCGACGTTTCGTTCGGCGTGCATGCGGGCGAAATCCTCGGCATTGCGGGGGTTTCGGGCAACGGCCAGGCGGAATTGCTCGCCGCGCTCTCCGGCGAGGCGCAGGCGAGCCGCCACGGCGCGCCAGCCGATACGGTCAAGATTTGCGGCAAGCCCGCGGGACGCCTTTCGGCGGGCGCGCGTCGCAAGCTCGGTTTTGCGTTCGTGCCGGAAGAGCGGCTTGGGCGTGGCGCGGTGCCGGCCATGTCGCTTGCCGAAAACGCCTTGCTCACGGCGCATCGCGAAGGGATGGTGCGTTCCGGGTGGCTCAGGACCGGCGCGATGCGCGCGTTCGCCGAGCGTTGCATCGGCGCGTTCGACGTGCGCTGCGGCGGTCCCGATGCGCTCGCGCAAAGCCTCTCGGGCGGCAACCTGCAGAAGTACATCGTAGGGCGCGAAATTCTCCAGGCGCCGAAGGTGCTCGTGGTCGCGCAGCCCACGTGGGGCGTGGACGTGGGCGCGGCGGCCTTCATCCGCCAACAACTGCTCGATCTTTCGGCGCGCGGCGTGGCGATACTCGTGATCTCGGAGGAACTGGAAGAACTCTTCGACATCTGCGATCGCATTGCGGTGCTCGCGGGCGGGCGCCTTTCTCCCGCGCGTTTGACAGGCGAGACGAACGCCGAAGAAATTGGCCGCTGGATGGCGGGCCTCTTCGGGGAGCGCGCCAATCATGGCGACGGCGGTGGCCGCCCGGACGGCGAGCCCCCGGCGCAGACCGTAGCGAACGCCTGACGCGCGGCCGCAACAACGCGCTCCAGCCACACGGGGCGCGCGCAACATCCACCCCGAGACTGATCACCCACTTCTTCACCATGATCCTCCCGTACCGACTCGAAGCCCGCACGACGCCGTCACGCACGGTGCGCATCGCCGTGCCGTTGATCGCGGCGCTGCTGACGCTCGCCATCGGCTTCCTGATCTTCGGCCTCGTGGGCCGCGATCCCGTGCAGGCAATGCACGCGTTCTTCATCGAGCCGCTTTCGACCATCAATGGGTGGTCCGAACTGTTGCTCAAGGCCTCGCCCTTGTGCCTGATCGCGCTCGGTCTCGCGGCGGGCTATCGCGCCAACGTCTGGAACATCGGCGCGGAAGGGCAAATGGTGCTGGGCGGCATCGCGGCGAGCGGCGTGGCGATCTACTTCGATCAAGCAACGGGCTGGTGGATCCTGTTCCTCATGATGCTCGCGGGCGTGCTGGGCGGCATGGCCTGGGCGGCGATTCCCGCCTGGCTCAAGAGCCGTTTCAACACCAACGAAATTCTCACGAGCCTGATGCTCACCTATGTCGCCACGCAGTTGCTGATCTGGCTCGTGAGCGGCCCATGGCGCGATCCGAACGGCATGAACTTTCCGCTCTCCGAAATGTTCAGCGGCGACGCACTTTATCCGACCTTCGGCGGCGACTGGCGCATCCACTGGCTGCGCGGCACGCGGCTGAACGCATCGATTTTCCTCACGCTCGCGGCGATTCCGCTCGTCTGGCTCTTCATGCGCCGCAGCTTCGCGGGCTATCGCATGAGCGTGGGCGGGCTCGCGCCGCTCGCCGCGCGCTACGCGGGCTTCTCGGAGAAAAAGACGATCTGGACATCGCTGCTGCTTTCCGGGGGGCTCGCGGGTCTCGCGGGCATGGGCGAGATTGCCGGTCCCATCGGCCAGCTGCAGGCGACGTGGTCGCCGGGCTACGGTTTCACGGCGATCATCGTCGTGTTCGTGGGGCGTCTGCATCCGGTCGGCATCGTGCTCGCGAGCCTGTTGATGGCGCTGCTCTATCTGGGCGGCGAAGCCGTGCAGACTTCGCTGCAATTGCCGCAGGCGCTTTCCGGGGTGTTCCAGGGGCTGCTGCTGTTCTGCCTGCTCGGCGCGGACCTCTTCGTGAACTATCGCGTGCGCCGCCGCCATCCGGTCGCCGCCGCGAACTGACCAGCCCATCCAGAGAAAAACGACACGGGTCTAACGACATGGATATCCAGCAAGCCAGCTCGCTCGCATCGAGCGCCGTCACTGCCGCCATCCCGCTCATGTTCGCGGGCGTGGGCGAGCTCGTGACCGAGAAGTCGGGCGTCCTCAATCTCGGCGTGGAAGGCATGATGCTGATGGGCGCCGTTACGGGCTACGCGGTCACGACGATTACGGGCAGTCCGTGGCTCGGTCTGCTCGCGGGCATGGCGGCGGGCGTCGTGATGTCGTTGCTGTTCGGCTTTCTCGTCCTCACCATGCTCGCCAACCAGGTTGCCACGGGACTCTCGCTCACGATCTTCGGCGTCGGGCTTTCGGCATACGTGGGCAAGCCCTATACCTCGGCCGCCGCGTCGGCCACCATCGCAGCGTGGCCGATTCCGGGGCTCTCGCAACTGCCCGTGGTCGGGCAGGCGTTCTTCAGCCTCACGCCCGTCGATTACCTCGCGTTCATCATGTTCGCCGTGGTCGCGTGGTTCCTCTATCGCACGCGCGCCGGACTCGTGCTGCGCTCGGTGGGCGAGTCGCCGCAAGTCGCGCATTCGGTGGGCTTTCCCGTGATCGGCGTGCGCTATGGCGCAACGGCCTTCGGCGGCGCGATGGCCGGCCTCGCGGGCAGCTACTACTCGGTCGTGCAGCTGCATTTGTGGCAGGAGCAGATCACGGCGGGGCGCGGCTGGATCGCGCTCGCGCTCGTGGTGTTCGCGACGTGGCGGCCGGGGCGCCTGCTGATCGGCGCGCTGCTCTTCGGCGCGGTCACGGGCGCGCAGTTTTACGCGCAGGCCGTGGGGGTGCCGGTGCCCACGCAGTTTCTTGCCATGCTGCCGTACGTCGCGACGATCGTCGTGCTCGTGCTCATTTCGCGCAATCCGAACACGATCCGCCTGAACGCGCCGGCCTCGCTCGGCAAACCGTTCTTTGGGGCCGCCTAGGTGGCGCCGCCCAGGTGGGGCCGCCTGAGCGACGGACGTCATCCGCAATGCTGACCAACACGCGTCGAACGCTCGCAGTTATCCCATCCACGACAGGAGAATCCTCGATGAAAAAAACCATCCTGACCGCTTTCGCCGTCGCCGCCACGTGCGGCATGGCGGCCCTCGTGCCCGCGGCCCAGGCCGCCGACGCGCCGGGCGTCGCGTTCGTCTATCTCGGCAATCCGGGCGATGCCGGCTGGACCTTCGCGCACGATCAGGGGTCGAAGGCCGCCGAGCAGAAGTTCGGCAACAGGATCAAGATCACGCGCGTGGAAAACGTGCCGGAATCGGCGGATTCGGAGCGCGTGTTCCGTGATCTCGCCAGCAAGGGCAACAAGATCATCTTCGGCACGAGCTTCGGCTATCAGGACTTTCAGCTGAAGGTCGCGAAGGACTTCCCGGACACCGTGTTCCTGCACGCCACGGGCTACAAGAAGGCGCCGAACTTCGGCACCTACGACGTGCGCATGTATCAGGGCGCGTATCTCGCGGGCGTCGCGGCAGGCTACGCGACGAAGACCAACACGCTCGGCTTCGTGGCGTCGGTGCCGATTCCCGAGGTGGTGCGCAACATCAACGCGTACACGCTCGGCGCGCGCTCGGTGAACCCGAAGGTGCACACCAAGGTCATCTGGATCAATAGCTGGTTCGATCCGGGCAAGGAGAAGCAGGCCGCCGAAACGCTGATCGGCCAGGGCGCCGACGTGCTGCTGCAAAACACCGATTCGAGCGCCACGCTCGCCACCGCCGAAGAGAAGAAGGTCCACGCGTTCGGCTGGGATTCGAACATGAAGAAGTTCGGTCCGCACGCGCATCTCGGCTCGGTCGAAGCGAACTGGGGCGTCTATTACGTCGCCGCGATCCAGCAGGTGCTGGACGGCAAGTGGAAGAACGATCCCGTGTGGTGGGGCATCCCGCAAAAAGCCGTCGATCTCGGCGACGTCAACACGAGCGAGCTTTCGGCCGATGCGCAAAAGGCCGTCGCCGCGAAGCGCGAAGCGATCGCGGGCGGCAAGTGGGACGTCTTCACGGGCCCGATCAAGGACCAGACGGGCGCGGTGAAGGTGCCGGCCGGCAAGACGCTGACCGATCCGGAACTGCAGCGCCTGAACTGGTACGTCGAAGGCGTCGACGGCTCGCTGCCGAAGTAAGCGTGTCTCCGGCGCTCGCGCCGCCTGCCGGCGCGGCGCGAGTCTCTTCGTCGGATGATTGCAGCGTCTGCACGCAACGCGGCTGCGCGAGCCTCACGGGCAACGCGCAGCCGTTTTGCTTTCGGGCCGCCTTCAGTCGTCGATGCGGATGCCGACCTTGATCGTGACCTGCCAGTGCGAGATCTGGTCGTTTTCGATCAGTCCGCGCGTTTCCACGACTTCGAACCAGTGCAGGTAGCGCAGCGTCTTCGACGCGCGCGCAATGGCGCAGCGGATCGCGTCGTCGCTGGATACCGTGGACGAGCCGGTAAGCTCGATCTGCTTGTAGACGTGGTCGCTCATGGCAGTGTCTCCTCGGAGGCCGCGCGGCTAGGGCGCGTCAATCGAGTATAGGTAACGCGCCACGATCCGGACGCAACATGGCCGTGTCCGGGGCCGGTTATCATGGCGCCTCGCACGAAGTCGGGCCTCGCCGTGCGCTTGCGACGAGGCGCGCGACGATTGGAGCAGACGAGGCAGGAGACGAAAAAGATGGACGAGCAGGTATTGGGCTTTTGCGGACCGGGACTGATGGGGGCGCCGATGATCCGCCATTTGCTACGCGCGGGGCACGCGGTTCGCGTGTGGAATCGCACGCCGGCGAAGGCCGAGGCGTTGGTTGCCGAAGGCGCGCAGGTGGCCGCGACGCCCGCCGAACTCGCGCGCGCCGCCGATGTGGTGCTGCTTTGCGTCGCGGATGCGGCAGCCGTCGAATCCGTGGTTTTCGGCGAAGAGGGCCTGCTGACCGATGCCCCCGGCAAAGGCGTGCGCGTGCGTCGTATCGTCGATCATTCGAGCATCCCGCCCGACGCGACGCGCAGGCTCGCCGAGCGCGCGGCGGCATATGGCGTAGGCTGGATCGACGCCCCGGTGTCGGGCGGCGTGGCGGGCGCGCAGAACGGCACGCTAGCGGTCATGGCGGGCGGTGCCATGGCGGACGTCGATGCCGTCACGCCGATCCTTTCCGCCTACGCAGCGCGCGTCACGCATATGGGCGCCGCCGGCGCGGGCCAGACCACGAAGCTGTGCAACCAGGCGATCGTCACGGCCACGGTCGCCGCGATTGCCGAGGCAGTCAGCCTTGCGCGCCGCAGCGGCATCGACGCGGCGAAGCTGCCCGAGGCGCTCGCGGGCGGCTGGGCCGATTCGACGCTCTTGCGCACGTTCGTGCCGCGCATGACGCAGGACGGGCTCGAGCCCATCGGCGCGCTCAAGACATTCCAGAAAGACGTAGACACGGTCGCCGCGGCCGCCGCGCAAACCGGCACGCCGATGCCCGTCTCCGGCACGGTCCAGCAATTGCTGCGTCTCGCGGCAGCGATGGGTCTTGCCCAGGCCGACTTCTCAGGTTTCATCGACGTGCTGCAGACGCCTCGCAAAGGCGAGGCCTGAGGCCATCGAGTCGCAGCGGGCGATGCGGCCCCGGTTGTAACGAACGCCGCTGAGCCGGCCTCATTCGGCGCCGCTTGCTGTGTCACGCTCGCGAGGCGGGGCCCTTCGCGCTTATGCGATCCGCACCGGTTTCGCGCGCCGTGCCGGTGCTCGCGAGGTACCGCCGTGCGGCCCTTATTGCTGGTCATTGCATGGTCCTCATGCGGCTGGAACTTGCGCGTGAAGTGGCATAACCTGCTAAAATTACAGGTTTTTCGTCGATCTACTTACCGGGACGCGCTGTGCTCTCTACCGCCAACATCACCATGCAATTCGGGCCGAAGCCCTTGTTCGAGAATATCTCGGTCAAATTCGGCGAAGGCAACCGCTATGGCCTGATCGGCGCGAACGGTTGCGGCAAGTCCACGTTCATGAAGATCCTGGGCGGCGACCTCGAGCAGAGCTCGGGCAACGTGATCCTCGAACCGAACGTGCGTCTGGGCAAGCTGCGCCAGGACCAGTTCGCGTACGAAGACGTGCGTGTGCTCGACGTCGTCATGATGGGCCACACCGAGATGTGGGCCGCGATGACCGAGCGCGACGCGATCTATGCGAACCCCGAAGCGACGGACGACGACTACATGCACGCCGCCGAGCTGGAGGCGAAGTTCGCCGAATACGACGGCTACACAGCCGAAGCGCGTGCGGGCGAACTGCTGCTCGGCATCGGCATCGGCACGGAATTCCACAATGGCCCGATGAGCGGCGTGGCGCCGGGCTGGAAGCTGCGCGTGCTGCTCGCGCAGGCGCTGTTCTCGAAGCCGGACGTGCTGCTGCTCGACGAACCGACCAACAACCTCGACATCAACTCGATCCGCTGGCTGGAAGATGTTCTGAACGAGTACAACTCGACGATGATCATCATTTCCCACGATCGCCACTTCCTGAACCAGGTCTGCACGCACATGGCGGACATGGACTACGGCACGCTCAAGGTCTGGCCGGGCAACTACGACGACTACATGCTGGCGTCGGCGCAGGCGCGCGAGCGCCAGCAGGCCGCGAACCAGAAGGCGAAGGAGCGCGTGGCCGACCTGCAGGACTTCGTGCGCCGCTTCTCGGCCAACAAGTCGAAGGCGCGTCAGGCCACCAGCCGCCTGAAGATGATCGACAAGATCAAGATCGAGGAATTCAAGCCCTCGTCGCGCCAGAACCCGTTCATCCGCTTCGAGTTCGAGAAGAAGCTGCACAACATCGCCGTGGTCGCGGAAGAGATCACGAAGACGTACGAGCGCCGCATCTTCAACAAATTCAGCATCAGCGTCCAGCCGGGCGAGCGTATCGCGATCATCGGCGAGAACGGCGCGGGCAAGACCACGCTGCTGCGTTCGCTGCTGGGCAACCTGCCGCTCGATAACGGCTCGGTGAAGTGGGCCGAGAACGCGAACGTGGGCTACATGCCGCAGGACACGTACGAAGAGTTCCCGAACGACGTCACGCTGATGGAGTGGATCGACCAGTACCGCCAGGAAGGCGACGACGAGCAGTCGGTGCGCGGCACGCTGGGTCGTCTGCTCTTCAACGCGGACGACATCCGCAAGTCGGTCAAGGTGCTGTCGGGCGGCGAGAAGGGTCGCATGATCTGGGGCAAGCTGATGCTCGGCCGCCACAATGTGCTGCTCATGGACGAGCCCACGAACCACATGGACATGGAATCGATCGAATCGCTGCAGATCGCGCTCGAAAAGTTCGAGGGCACGCTCGTGTTCGTGTCCCACGACCGCGAGTTCGTGAACGGTCTCGCCAACCGCATCATCGAGGTGAGGACGGACGGTACGATCAAGGACTACAGCGGCAACTACGAGGATTTCCTGGCGAGCCAGGGCTTGCATTGAGTTTCGATCGGCCTGATCGAGGCGTGAAACGAAAACGGGCGGCGCGTGAGCGTCGCCCGTTTTGTTCTTGAGGCCAGGCGGTGCGTGTTTCTATCGGCTTTACGTAAGCGTCAACCACGCTAGAATGCAGGATCGCCGCGGCAAGACCGCGCTGAAACTGCGAACGCTGAACACGAATACGGAGACAGAAGCCCATGAACCACTACACGCAGTTCTACATCAACGGCCAATGGGTCGCGCCGCACGGCAAGGGCACGATCGACGTGATCGACTCGGGCACCGAAGCGGTCATGGGCCGCATTCCCGAAGGCGTCGAAGCCGACGCCGAGGCGGCCGTCGCCGCCGCGCGCGCCGCCTTCGACGGCTGGGCGGCGACGCCCGCGGCCGAGCGCGGGGCCTTGCTGCAGAAAATCGCCGACAACCTCAAGGCCCGCACCGACGAACTCGCGCAAATCATCGCAGGCGAAGTAGGCATGCCGCTCAAGCTCGCGCGCGCCATTCAGGTGGGCGGCCCCGTGTACAACTGGGGCGCTTATGCGAAGCTCGCGAGCGCGTTCCAGTACGAGGAGCGCGTCGGCAATTCGCTCGTCGTGCGCGAGCCGGTGGGCGTCGTCGCGGCCATCACGCCGTGGAACTATCCGCTCAACCAGATCACGCTGAAGGTCGCCGCGGCGCTCGCCGCAGGCTGCACCGTCGTGCTCAAGCCTTCGGAGATCGCGCCGCTCAACGCGTTCGTGCTCGCCGAGGCGATTCACGAAGCCGGCCTGCCCGCAGGCGTGTTCAACCTGGTGACGGGCTATGGCCCGGTGGTCGGCGAACTCCTCGCACGCCATCCTGACGTCGACATGGTGTCGTTCACGGGCTCGACGCGCGCGGGCAAGCGCGTGTCGGAAGTGGCGTCGGCCACCGTCAAGCGCGTGGCGCTGGAACTGGGTGGCAAGTCGGCCGCCGTCGTGCTCGACGACGCGGACCTTGCAGCCGCCGTCAAGGGCACGGTGGCCGCGTGCTTTCTCAACTCGGGGCAAACCTGCTCGGCGCACACGCGCATGATCGTGCCCGAGTCGCGCTACGAAGAAGCGCGCGACCTTGCGAAGCAGGCCGCCGAGGCGTTCACGGTGGGCGATCCGCGCGACGAGAAGGCGAAGCTGGGCCCGCTCGCCTCGAAAGCGCAGCAGCAGCGCGTGCAGCAGTACATCGAGCGCGGCCTGGCCGACGGCGCCGAGCTCGTCACGGGCGGTCCCGGCATGCCGGAAGGCGTGACCCAGGGCTTCTTCGTGAAGCCGACCGTATTCGGCCGGGTACCGCGCGATGCGGCCATCGCGCAGGAAGAGATCTTCGGGCCGGTGCTCACGATTCTCACGGCGAAGGACGAGGACGACGCCGTGGCGATTGCCAACGACTCGCTCTACGGCCTCGGCGGCGCGGTCTGGGCCGGCAGCGACGAGCGCGCGGTGCGCGTGGCGCGCCGCATCCGCACGGGCCAGATCGACATCAACGGCGGCACCTGGAACATGGCCGCGCCGTTCGGCGGCTTCAAGCAGTCGGGACACGGCCGCGAGAACGGCGCGTATGGCCTGGAGGAGTACCTCGAATACAAGTCGATGCAATTCAAGGTCCCGAAATCCTGATGAGGCATCTCGTCGCGCCATCGCAAATCTTTTAGTGCGACGTGTTGATAAAAGTCATGAACGCGGATTCCCTTGCGGGTGTCCGCGTTTTTTGCTTGATGTTTGTCAATGTCATATATGGGGTACGCGCGACCATAAGCGCTTTGTCATCGACAGAGCACAACATGTTTCCTGCACACTCCTTCGCGCCGCTTCAGATCCGCGGCCGTCAACTCCTGCCAGTCGTGCAGGGCGGCATGGGCGTCGGCATCTCGGCGCACCGGCTGGCCGGCAGTGTCGCGCGCGAAGGTGCGCTCGGCACGATCGCGAGCATCGACCTGCGCCACCATCACAGCGACCTCATCGACATGTGCCGCGCCGACCCGCGGCATGAAACGCTCGCTCGCGCGAACCTCATCGCGCTCGGCCGCGAGATCGCGCAGGCGCGCAAGCTTGCCGGCGGCAACGGCATGATCGCCGTGAACGTCATGAAGGCGGTGAACGCGCATGCCGACTACGTGCAGGCCGCGTGCGAGCATGGCGCCGACGCCATCGTGATGGGTGCGGGCCTGCCGCTCGATCTGCCGGATCTCACGGCGGGCGTGGATATCGCGCTCGTGCCGATCCTTTCCGATGCGCGCGGCGTCGCGCTCGTGCTCAAGAAGTGGATGAAGAAGGGCCGCTTGCCCGACGCCATCGTGATCGAGCATCCCGCCCACGCGGGCGGCCACCTCGGCGTGACCGACATTGCCGACATGGGCAACGGGCGCTTCGCGTTCGCGCAGATTTTCGAGGAGCTCGAAGGCGTGTACACCACGCTCGGCATTACGCGGCGCGACGTGCCGCTCGTCGTGGCGGGCGGCATCAACAGCCACGAGGCGGTGCGCAAGTGGCTCGAGGCGGGCGCCAACGGCGTGCAGGTGGGCACGCCGTTCGCCGTGACCGAGGAGGGCGACGCTCACCCCGAGTTCAAGCGTGTGCTCGCCGATGCGAAGCCCGAAGACATCGTCGAGTTCGTGAGCGTAACGGGGCTGCCCGCGCGCGCCGTCAAAACGCCGTGGCTCGAACGTTACCTGCGCAACGAATCGCGCATTCGCGCCAAGATCGGCTCGCTCAAGCTCGCGTGCCCGACGGGCCTCGAATGCCTTTCGGCTTGCGGGCTGCGCGACGGCATCGAAAAGTTCGGGCACTTCTGCATCGACACGCGCCTTGCCGCGGCGTTGCGCGGCGACGTGTCGAACGGCCTGTTCTTCCGCGGCCGCGAGGCGTTGCCGTTCGGCAATGCGATCCGCAGCGTCCGTGACCTGCTGGAGCTGCTCCTGACGGGCGTTGCGCGGCCTGCGGCCGCACAGCGGGCGGCCTTTGCGCTGGCTTGAGCACGTGTCGAAACTGCGTCGGACCCCGTCTCCTGACGCCAGGTACGCCTCACGGAGGTCGGACTAACAGATAAGGGGAAGCCAACTCTCTCCCGAACGCCGGCTCGACCGGCGTTTTGTCTTTCAGGCGCGGTCTTTCTGGAAGCGCATGGCGGTGCCTTCGCGCTCGATGCGCTCCCACACGGCGCGTTTTTCCTCGTCGCTCAGGAACACCCAGTTGGAGACTTCCCCAGCGGTGCGGCCGCAGCCTTTGCAGATGTCGTCGAAGAGGGTCGAGCACACGCCGATGCAGGGGCTGTCGGGGAGGTCGTGGAGATTGGATGCCATTGAGGAGCCTTGGGGCGCGCCGATGCGCTCGGCGCGCCGGCTTCTGGACGAAACGCCGCTATGTTAACCGATACGGGGCGAGGCAGCCCTGCGCTCACTTTCGACGTGCCGCGACGATGCATGACGAATCCACCGCGCGACTGCAAGCCGACGGCAAGCCGATAGCAAGCTGGAGCGCGCGAGCCGGGGCGGGCTGCCCGGCACGTCGCGCGCATGCGCCACCGAAGCGGTTTTCTATGGACACGGCCCGTGAAACGGCTAAAATTGCGCGCGATTTACCGTCCGCGCGCGGATCGCCGAGATTTGACGGCCCATGTTCCGTTTGCGCGACACGTCGGCGTTTTTTTTCTTGCCGGGCATGTTTGATGGTAGGTTCGTGAAGTTCAGGGGAGTCGCGCATACGTGACACGATGCGCGGCGCGAGGCGAGGCAGCGGCCGGCGGAAACCGGTCAGGATCGGAGAACGGGATGAAGAAAGGAGTTGTGGCGCAACTGGCCGTGCTCGCACTGTGCGCGGCGCCGTGGATGACGTCGGTGGCGAAGGACACGCAGCTGAACGTGTACAACTGGTCCGATTACATCGCCAAGGACACGATTCCGAACTTCACCAAGCAGACCGGCGTTCAGGTCAAGTACGACAACTACGACAGCGACGACACTCTCCAGGCCAAGCTGCTCGCGGGCAACTCGGGCTACGACATCGTCGTGCCGACCAGCAACTACGCGGGCAAGCAGATCGCCGCCGGCATCTTCTCCCCGCTCGACAAGTCGAAGATCCCCAACCTCAAGTATCTCGATCCGCAACTGATGGCGCTCGTCGCCGGCGCGGATCCGGGCAACAAGTACGCGGTGCCCTGGGCGTACGGCACGACCGGCCTCGCCTATAACGTCACGAAGGCGCAGCAGATCCTCGGCAAGAACGTGCCGCTCGACAACTGGGACATTCTCTTCAAGCCCGAGAACATCTCGAAGCTGAAGGCCTGCGGCGTGTCCGTGCTCGACGCGCCGGACCAGATGTTCGCGGCCGCGCTGCACTACATCGGCAAGGATCCGCTCTCGACGAATCCGGACGACTATCGCGCGGCACTCGCGATGATGAAGAAGATCCGCCCGTACATCACGCAGTTCAACTCGTCGGGCTACATCAACGACCTCGTGGGCGGCGACATCTGCTTCGCCTACGGCTGGTCGGGCGACGTCGTAATCGCGAAGCACCGCGCGATCGACGCGAAGAAGCCCTACAAGATCGAGTACTTCATCCCGAAGGGCGGCGCGCCGATCTGGTTTGACGTGATGACCATCCCGAAGGATGCGCAGCACAAGGAAGCCGCGCACGAGTGGATCAACTACATCGAGACGCCGCAAGTCCACGCGGCGATCACGAACGCGGTCTATTACCCGAGTGCGAACGCGGAAGCGCGCAAGTACGTCGACAAGGACATCGCCAACGATCCGGCCGTGTACCCGCCGCCCGAAGTCCTGAAGACGCTGTTCCTGCTCAAGCCGCTGCCGCCTGAGATCCAGCGTCTGCAGACGCGTCTGTGGACCGAGTTCAAGTCGGGCCGCTGACACGGCAGTGTGCGGTAATTCCCGTTTTACCCCGAGCCCTCGGCAAGCTGCCGGGGGCTTTGTTCGTCAACGCCGTCCAGCATATGCGCAGAAACAGGCAGGGCAGAGAGAATCATGAGTGACCAGTCGAGCGCGCCGGCAGCCGCCGGTGCGCTGCCTTCGGGCTTCGCCGCGGCAAATCCGGCCGCGGACAACTTCGTGCAGATCGTCGATGTCGTCAAGAAGTTCGGCGAGACGACGGCCGTCAAGGGCGTCAATCTGTCGGTGAAAAAGGGCGAGCTGTTCGCGCTGCTCGGCAGTTCGGGCTGCGGCAAGTCCACCTTGCTGCGCATGCTAGCGGGTCTCGAAACCGTCACGTCGGGCAAGATCCTGATCGACGGCGAGGATCTCGCCTCGATGCCGCCGTACCGCCGCCCGGTCAACATGATGTTCCAGTCGTACGCGCTCTTTCCGCACATGACGGTGGAGGCGAACGTCGGTTTCGGGTTGCGCCAGGAAGGCGTGAAAAAAGGCGAGCTGAAAGACCGCGTGGCCGCAGTCCTCGAACTCGTGCAGATGACACGCTTCGCGAAGCGCAAGCCGCATCAGCTTTCGGGTGGTCAGCAGCAGCGCGTGGCGCTCGCGCGTTCGCTCGTCAAGCGCCCCAAGCTGCTCCTGCTCGACGAGCCGATGTCGGCGCTCGACAAGCAGATTCGGCAGCGCACGCAGATCGAACTCGTCAATATTCTCGACAAGGTCGGCGTCACCTGCATCATGGTCACGCACGATCAGGAAGAGGCGATGACGATGGCCGGACGCCTCGCCGTGATGAGCGAAGGCGAGATCGTCCAGCTCGGTACGCCGAACCAGGTCTACGAGTTCCCGAACAGCCGCTTCTCGGCGGAGTTCATCGGCTCGACCAATCTCTTCGACGGCAACGTGGTCGAAGACGAGCCCGATCACGTGTTCGTCGAGTGCGCGGACCTGCCGGTGCGCCTTTACGTGAACCACGGCATCACGGGCCCGCTCGGCATGCCCGTGACGATCTCGGTGCGGCCCGAGCGCATCGCGCTCACGCGCAAGCCGCCCGAAGGCGTGTTCAACTGGGGCAAGGGCGTCGTGAAGAACATCGCGTACATGGGCGGCTACTCGCTCTATCACGTGAAGCTCGATTCGGGCAAGACCGTGATCGCGAACATGTCGAGCCTCGCGCTCTCCGAGATCGACTCGCCGACGTGGGAAGACGAAGTCTATGTGCGCTGGAGCGCTTCGGCCGGTGTGGTGCTGACATCATGACTGGCGTGCTCAGGAACATCGTCTACTGGCCCGTCAAGCGTTTCAATCTGACGGGCCGCACGGCCGTGGTGGCGGGCCCTTTCTTCTGGCTGCTGCTGTTCTTCCTCGTGCCGTTCATCCTGGTGGTGAAGATCAGCTTCTCCGATCAGCAGCTCGGCATTCCGCCGTATACGGAGCTGACGTCGTACGCGGAGGGCGTGTGGCACATCGCGCTCGACTTCTCGCACTACGCGTTCCTGCTCCAGGACACGCTGTACTTCGCGACTTACGTGAATTCGGTGGTCGTGGCGGCGATCTCGACGCTGCTGTGTCTGCTGATCGGCTATCCGATGGCGTATTACATCGCACGCTCGAATCCCGCTACGCGCAACGTCCTCATGATGGCCGTCATGCTGCCGTTCTGGACGTCGTTCCTGATTCGTGTGTACGCGTGGATCGGCATCCTGAAGAACAACGGACTGCTGAACAATTTCCTGATCTCGACCGGCATCATTCATTCGCCGCTCGAGCTGTATCACACGAACACGGCCGTCTATATCGGCATGGTGTATTCGTACCTGCCATTTCTCGTGATGCCGCTCTACGCGCACCTCGTCAAGATGGACCTCACGCTGCTCGAAGCCGCCTACGATCTCGGCGCGAAACCGTGGCGCGCGTTCGTGGAAATCACGCTGCCGCTCTCGAAGAACGGCATCATCGCGGGCTGCCTCCTGGTGTTCATTCCGGCGGTGGGCGAGTACGTGATTCCTGAACTGCTGGGCGGCGCGAATACGCTGATGATCGGCCGCGTCATGTGGAACGAGTTCTTCGACAATGCCGACTGGCCGATGGCCTCCGCCGTGACCTGCGCGATGGTCGTCCTGCTGCTCGTGCCGATGGCGCTGTTCCAGCACTACCAGGCAAAGGAACTGGAGGGCCGCGGCAAATGAAACCCAATCGCGTACTGCAGTTCATTGCGCTCGGCCTCGGCTTCGCGTTCCTGTATATCCCGATCCTGAGCCTGATCGTCTACTCGTTCAACGAGTCTCAGCTCGTGACGGTGTGGACGCGTTTTTCCACGCGCTGGTATCAGGCGCTCCTCACGGACGACGAACTCATCACCGCCGCGTGGCTCTCGCTGCGCATCGCGCTGCTGACGGCCTTCGCCTCGGTGGTCATCGGCACGTGGGCGGGTTTCGTGCTCGCGCGCATGGGGCGCTTTCGCGGCTTCACGCTCTTCTCGGGCATGATCAGTGCGCCGCTCGTGATTCCCGAAGTGATCCAGGGCATTTCGCTGCTGCTGCTCTTCGTGGAAATGGGCAAGCTGATCGGCTGGCCCGCGGGGCGGGGCGTCTTCACGATCTGGATCGGCCACGTGATGCTGTGCATTTCGTATGTCGCCATCATCGTGCAGTCGCGTGTGCGCGAATTGAACCCGTCGCTCGAAGAGGCCGCGCTGGACCTCGGCGCGACGCCGTTCAAGGTGTTCTTCCAGATCACGCTGCCGCTCATCTCGCAGGCGCTCGCCGCGGGCTGGCTGCTCTCGTTCACGCTCTCGATCGACGATCTCGTGCTCTCCGCGTTCCTTTCGGGCCCGGGCTCGACCACGCTGCCGCTCGTCGTGTTCTCGCGCGTGCGCCTCGGCCTGAACCCGGAGATGAACGCGCTCGCCACGCTGTTCATCGCGGTCGTGACCGTCGGCGTGATCGCCGGCAACCACTTCATGCAGCGCGCGGAGCGCAAGCGCATGGCGATGGCGGTGTGATCGTCGTGACGCCTCGCGGCGCATGACAGAACGGCGCGCGGGCAATGTCCGCGCGCCGTTTGCTTTGGAGCGTCGAGCGCTGGAGGCTTACAGCCGATACCCCATGCGCAGCCCACCCCAGTGCCGCCCGTTCACGAAGATCGGCGCGGACGCGTCCTTCATCATGACGAACGTGCCGCCGCCCATGTCGCGGCGGTAGGTTTGCAGCAGGAAAGGCTTGGTGTGCGAGCCCGCGGCGCGGCCGGCGCGGTCGCTGAAGATGCGGTGATTGCGGCAGTTCGCTGCGTTCCACACCGGATCGGCGCCTTGCGGGTGCGAGAACTTTCGGTTGTGCGTCGGAATGTAGCCGCGCGGATCGATCGCCACGCAGAACGCGACGCGTTCGTCGAACGTCAGCAGCGGCTCGAGGATCGCGGGCAGCACGCGGTCGGTGAAGGCCGTGAAGCGCGTGAGGTGCTGCTGGGGGTTCGTGTTCGGCACCGGCGCATAGGCGTCGTCGAACAGCGCCGTCTCGCCGATTTCGCCGCGCGCGAGCGCGCCCTCGAACAGCTTGCCGACCTGGGCGGCCGCGTGCTGCACGGTCTCGATGAAGCGCGTGTCGTCGGTCTCGACGCCGGTGGCGGCGGATAGCTCGATGAGCGTTTCCGACACTTCGAGCAGCTTGCCGAGCTGATCCTTCGCCTGGACGAAATTGCGGCCCGAATCCTCGACGCCCGCGACCATCTCGCTCACCTGGCTTTCCAGCCCGTCGCACTTCGTTTCGATCTCGCCCGTGAGCTGGGCGATGTGGCCAGCGTGCTCGTCGAGCTGCAGGATCGCGTCCCCGGTGCTGTGCACGGCCTCGCCGATCGTGTGCGTGCCTTCGCGCACGCGATGCGCGCGTTCGGTGTTCGCGGTGCCTTCGGCGATGAGCTGTTCCGTCTGCTGCGTGAGCTGCCCGAGCGTCTGCTCGATCTGACCGGTCGCCTGGGCGGTTTTGGCCGAAAGGTTCTTCACCTCGGCCGCGACCACGGCGAAGCTCTTGCCCGAGTCGCCCGCACGCGCCGCTTCGATGGCGGCGTTGAGCGCGAGGAGCTGGGTTTGGCGCGCGATCAGCGAGATTTCCTCCGAAACCTTAGACACATGCGCGAGCGCGCTCTTGAGGGCCCGGATCTGCGTCTCGATGACGGTGACGCCTTCCACGAGACCGTGAATGTCGGCGAGCGATTCCTCGATGGTCTGCTGCGACTGCTGCACGGTGGCGGCGGTGCCGGTGCTCAGCTCGCGCATGGCGCGTGCCGCCGTGGCGATCTGGTGATTGCCGGCGAGGGTGTGCGCCGCCGATTCGCGCAGGGCGTGGCAGACCTCGGTCTGACGCTGCACGCGCGCGGCGACTTCGTCGACATGGCCCGCGACGTCGCAGATCTCGATGCCGAGCCTGCCAGCCTGTGCGGCAATGTCGCCGACGATCCCGGCGGATTTTCCGGCGCGGCGGCGACCGCGCAGGCCCAGCAAACGCAAACGTGTCATCGGGTGTCTCCATTGTCGGCGGCACCGCGCGTCCTGGCGCCTCGTGCCATCCCATGCATCGCTCCCGGCGCGTGATGGCAAAGCTGGCCACTGCGGACGACTGCGGGGAAGCTGCGTGCCCGGTCGTCAGCAGGTCCGATCGCCGGGCTATCTGAACTCGTTAACGGCGTGTAACACGGGGACTTGAGCGCGAGGCAGGCGCGGGGGCTATGATCGGGAACTCGGGCGCTTCCAGCGCGGACCGGCGCGAGCCGGCAACGAAGGGCGCAAGGGCGCGACGACGCAAGCAAGGTGATCGAGGCAATGTTCGAGGGAGCAGTTCAGGCAATCAGCGGCGGGAGTGCGCCGGTCGCGCTCTGGCAGCAACTGGTTCAGCTCTGGGAACTGATCGTGACGGTGTTGCGCTTCCTCTGGGAGCTTTTGAAGCTCCTCGGCGGCGGCGGTTGAACGACGAAAGGGCAGACGATGATCGACGATTCCACCCGGCGTTTTACCGACCGGGTTGCAGATTACGTGAAATACCGGCCGACTTATCCGCGCGAAGTGGCGACCTTCGTGCACGTGGAATGCGGTATCGCGCCGGGCGCGCCCGTGGCCGACATCGGCGCCGGCACGGGTCTCTCCACGAAACTCTTTCTCGATGCGGGCCACCCGGTGACCGCCGTCGAGCCGAATGCGGCCATGCGCGCCGCGGCGGACGAACTGCTGGGCGGCTACAAGGGCTATCGCAGCGTGGCGGGCACGGCGGAGGCGACGACGCTCGACGCCGCGAGCGTAGACCTCGCGAGCGCCGCACAGGCGTTCCACTGGTTCCGCAAGACCGAGACGAAGCGTGAATTCGCCCGCATCCTGAAACCGCGCGGCAAGATCGTGCTGTTCTGGAACAGCCGTCTGCTCCATGGCTCGCCGTTTCTGGAGGGCTACGAGGCGCTCCTGCAGCGCTTTTGCCCCGACTATGCGCGCGTGGCCGAGACGTATCCCGACTCGGCCGCCATGGCCGACTGGTTCGGTGAGGGCTTCGAGCACCAGACGGTGTTCCCCAACGCGCAACTGCTCGATTTCGACGGCCTGCGCGGCCGGCTGATGTCGTCGTCGTACGCGCCGCGCGCGGGCGACGAGCGACACGAACCGATGCTCGCGGCGCTGCGCGCGCTGTTCGAGGCGACACAGAAGGACGGCAGCGTGAACTTCGCCTACGAGACGCGCGTCTACGCGGGGCGGCCGCAACCCGCGTGAGCGCGGCGAGGCGCACTCGCGGCTAGCGCCCGAACGTGTAGTCGCCGGTGCGCACGCGGCGCGTTCTGCGGCGGAACATGAACGTGAAGCCGGGCCACAGCGCGGTGTTCTTGCCGGCCCGCGTGAGGTAGTAGCTGTGGCACCCCGATTGCCACACGGTGCGCGCGAAGCGCGTCTGCAGCCGCGCATTCCAGGCGCGCTGCGCCTCGGCGCGCACGTCCATCGTGCGTGCACCCGAGCGTTGCAGCGCACGGATGCAGCCCGCGATATAGGCGATGTGCGACTCGATCATGTAGATCATCGAGTTGTGCCCGAGAGCGGTGTTCGGCCCGATCACGAAGAAGAGATTCGGAAAGCCCGCGACGCTCGTGCCGAGATAGGCCTCGGGTCCGTCGCGTCGCCACATCGTGCCGAGGTCCTGGCCGCCGATGCCCGTCACCTGGAACGGCGCGTCGACATCGTTGACCTGGAAGCCGGTGCCGCACACGATCGCGTCAAAGGGGCGATGCGTGCCGTCGGCGGTGACGATGCCATCGGCGACGACTTCGCGAATTGGGCTCGTCACCAGTTCGACGTTGGCTTGCGCGAGGGCCGGGTAGTAGTCGCTCGATAGCAGCACGCGCTTGCAGCCGAATAGATAGTCGGGCGTGAGGCGCGCGCGCAGTTCGGGGTCCTTGACTTTGTGCGCGAGATAGCTGAGCGCGAACCGGGTGGGCGTCTTGAGCAGGCGCGGCTCGACCGAGAAGCCGAGCGCGCGCGATTCGTGCTGCCAGTAAATCGCGGCGCGCGCCACGCGATGCGCGAGCGGGACGTGGCGATAAATCCAGCGCCAGCGCTCGCCAATCGCCTGGTCGCGCCGCGGCATGATCCACGGCGCCGTGCGCTGGAACACCGCGAGCTGCGCCACACGCGGCTGGATCTGCGGCACGAACTGGATCGCGCTCGCGCCCGTGCCGATCACGGCGATACGCTTGCCTTCGAATGCATAGTCGTGGTCCCAGCGCGCCGAGTGAAAGAGCTTGCCCGCGAAGCGCCCGATACCCGGGACTTGCGGCAGTGCCGGGCGAGAGAGCGGGCCGTTCGCGGCGATCACGATGTCGGCTTCGATCGTCCTGAGCGCGCCGTCGCGTTCGATTTCGACCTGCCAGATGCCGTGCGCCTCGACAAAGCGCGCGGCACGCACGCGCGAGCGATATTCGATGAAGCGCTCGACGTCATACTTGTGCGCGCAATGGCGCAGGTAGTCGAGAATCTCCCGCTGCGGCGCGAAGGTGCGCGTCCACGCCGGATTGAGCTCGAATGAAAACGAGTAGAGGTGCGAAGGAATATCGCACGCGGCGCCCGGATACGCGTTGTCGCGCCAGGTGCCGCCGAGGCTCTCCGCGGCCTCATAGATCGTGAAGGAGTCGATTCCCATGCGGCGCAGCCGGATCGCCATGCCGATGCCGGAAAAGCCGCTGCCGATGATGGCGATGCGCGGCGCCGCCCCGTTGCCGAGCGCTTCAGTGACCATGTTGGCGTCCGCCATTTCGTGTGATGAGCGGTGCGACGCGTCGTATCGTGCACCGATGCAAAACGGGCTCCGCGAGGGAGCCCGTCGTTGTTTTCCGATTGCGCTTTAGCGTTGCTCCGGCGGCATGCGCCAGGAGGTCTGGGCGCTCAGGAGTTGTTCCAGTCGTCCGAGCTGTCGTTGCTGCCCATATCGACGCCACCGCCGCCCGAGCCGTCGTCCCAGTCGTTCGAGCCCTGGCCGAAGTCGAGGCCGCCGCCGCCGTTGCCGTCGCGCTGCACACGGCGGCCTTCGTCGTCGACGATCACGTCGCGCTCGATCACGCGATCGCGGCCGTGGTTGAGCGCCTCACCGAGGAGCACGCCCGTCAGCAGGCCGCCCATGCCGCCCATGCCACCGCCGCCTTGCTGGACGATGACCGGCGGCTGCTGTTGCGTCGGATATTGCGGCGGGTACTGCGGCTGACGCCCGAACGCGGCGTCGGCTTCACGCGCATAGCTCGATTCGCTGCCGTAGTTGGGCGCGGGCTGGGCAGGCTGCGCATTCGGGTCGGGCCGGCCTTCGGCGCGCGCCTTGAGGCTCGCGAACTGACGTTCGAGATCCTCGATCTCATACGGCGGCCGCGGATTCGCGCTATTCGAGAGCGTTTCGACGAGCGCGCGCAGCTGCGTTTCGAGCCCTTCGACTTCCTTCTCGAGCGCTTCGTGGCCGGGCGCAGTCGAGAGTTTCACATCGAGCTTGAGCGAGCGCACGCCGTTGAGCAACTCGGTGGCGCGCTTGAGCTGATCGCGGCGGTCGTCGCCGGCTTTCGCGTCTTCGGTGGACTTCGCGCGGCGCAGCGTCCAGCGCAGCACGAGCGCAACGCCGATCAGCACGATGGCAATACCAATCCACATGCCCATACCAGGACCTCGCTTCTGTGGTGCAGCCACCTGCTGCTGCGCGAATGGGTTGCCCGTGCTGCTCGTCGTGACGGCGCCGGCGCGCGTGGCATCGGAACGGATCTTCGCTTCGACCTGCGCGAAACGCTGCGGCTGGGTGAAGCGGATTTGCGGGTCGAGCGACTTTGCCTGTTCAACCTGGGCGAGCGCGTCGGCGTAACGTCCTTCGCGATCGAGCACCTGGCCGTACAGGTAGTGGGCGCGAGCGTTGTCCGGATGCGCCTGCAGGACTTCGGTGAGGCCCGAGTCGGCGCGTTGCCAGTCACCCTGGGACATCGCGGATTCGATCTGCTGCACGCTCGGCACGGCGAACGCAGCGCCGCCCGTCAAAGCGAGCGAAGCGAAGGCGAGAGTCGCAGCGGCAAGAAACTTTTTCATGTTGCAGGCCGGGCCGATTGAGCCCGTCTCCATGGCATTCGATACGGGGATGCGGCGCCATATGGCTTTGCTGCGTGGCGCCTGCCTGGCATTTCAGCAGCATGGCCCATGCCGCGCCGCATCCTGCACACCGGCGCTTTTTACTGCGCCGGCGTGTTCATCTGCTTCTTGAGCGCTTCGAGTCGCTCGTCCACCGAAGGGCCCTTGTTGAGCGCCGCGAGCTTTTCGTCCAGTGCCTTGCCGCTCGACTGGTCGGCCGAGTTCAGGCGAGCGTCCGAGCGCGCGTTCGAGAGCGAGACTTTGTCTTCCAGCTTCTGGAAATCGGCGTCGAGATTCTTGCCGCCGATGCCGCCCAGCGCCGTCGCCGCGACGTCCTTCGCCTGGGCGATCTGCTGCTTCGCCTGGAGGATATTGGAGCGAGAGTTCAGGTCGTTGCGCCGCTGGCGCATGTCGTCGATCTGCTGCTTCAGCTGATCGACCGACGGTTCGAGCTTCGCGAGCTCGGCCGCGAGGGCGTCGCGTTCGGCTTCGGCGGTCTGCTGCGCGCCGAGCGCTTCACGTGCCAGCGCTTCGTCGCCCGATTGCAGCGCGCGCTTCGCGCCGTCTTCGTACTTCTTCGCCTTGTCGGCGGCCACGTCGCGCTTGCTTTGCTGCGTGGCGACCTGCGCCTGGATCTCGACGAGCGAGTTCTCCGCACGGGCGATGCTGTCGTCGAGCTCACGCACGATCTGGCGCGCGTCGCGCGACGGATCCTGCACCGAATCGGCCGCGTCGTTGAGCAGGCCCTTCACGGTGCGGGTGATGGAGTCGAAAAGCGACATGAATTCCTCCAATGAAATGAGATCGGCCGTTTTCGGGCCGAGGTGCGTGCATGCGGTTGCGCTTTGCGGGGCCGGCTGGCGCGACTGATGTGATGAATCGGCGCTCCATGCACCAGCTTACGCTGCTTTGCATACGCCGCGCATGCAGCGCGCAAATCGGGGCAAGTGCCGTGATTGCAATAGCGCGATCGCGTTTTTGTGCATTCGCGCGTTCGTCGTAACGCGGATTTGCTGCGAAACATGATGCGTCGATTCGAGCAAGGCACGGCATCGACCGCGGATATTACACCACGGCCCGTCTTAAAAGGGACTTAAGGGATCGGGCGCGTGGGCGGCCCCGGTGTGCCGCGTGGCCGGGCTCAAAGCGCGCTGCCCGTGATCGCTGCGCGCGGAGAGCGTAGGTCCGGCGCGGACGCCGTCGCTGCGCGCCGGTAGCGTGGCCCCCCGCGCGGACGCCACGCGCTCAAGCGAACTTGCCGCCTTCCGGTGCGGCGTCGTCGCGGTGGGCGTCTTCGAGCGGGGCGCCCGCGTTGCGCCACGAGCGGGCGAACGGCGCCGAGCTCAGCGGTTGCAGCGGGGCGTCTTCGTGCGGTTGGGCTGCAGCGTCGGCGAGCGCCGCGCTTTGAGCGGCAGCCTCCGCTTCGGCGTTCATGCGCGCGACGGCCTGCGCGATTTCGCGTGCGGCCTGGCTCACTTCAGGCTCGTCGGTGTGAGCGGCGGGCAGGGGCGCGCCGCTCGCGAGCGGCGTTCCCTCGCGGGTGCCAGCCACGTCGTCAACGGCTGCGGCGGCGCCGCCATCTGCGAGCGCGCCATCGTATTGCGCGGCCGCGTTCGCTGGGGCCCCGCCTGGGGCCGCCGCGCGCACCGCCTGCGGCCGGATCGCCCCTGTGCGGCTCGCGCGCAGCGGTCTGGCCGCCTTTTGCAGTACCTGCGCGAGCGCGTCGGGCTGACGCGGAGCGTTCAGCCGGTCGACCAGGCTTGCGGCCTTCACCTGGTCGCTCGTGACGCTGAACGCGATCACGGCACGGCGCATGAGCTCGCTGACGCTGATGCCGAGCCCGTCGGCGGTGGCGGAGATCGCGCGCTTTTGCGCGGCCGTGACGAAGACGACAATGCGTTCGCTGGGCTTGTTCATATCGACGGACCGTTGGCTCGGCTTCGTATGACGTCGGTTCCTGCCAGCGCGATGGCTTTTCGAAAGCGTCAATGCGTGTGGGGTGCCTGGGCGCAAAACAGGGGCGTGAAGATCTTTCATCATATGACGAGAGCGCCGATGCGCAATCAGAAGCTGCGCGGGTGGGGAGACGCTTGCCGCAAGAATCTCCTGTCAAAAGCCGGCATTCGTCTAATCTGTAACTCGCCGAGTCGATCCGTTACGAAACTTTTCGCGCCTGGCGCGAGAATCCGAGCAAGACCTCGCCGGCGAACGCAAAAAATAGGGCTGGAAGGATTGTCCAGGAAACTCTTACAAAAAAAGCGCGACCCGCCGCCCGCGATTTCATTAGAATGCGCTGTTACATTTCGCGGATGGCGCCCGAACGGGCGAGTATTCGCCTGTAGCGCGCCGCAGTGCGCGCCGTGCGGCCGGACGGGGGCGTTGCCGGTCGCGCCGCGTCGCGGGCTTTGAGCCGGCGACGTCGTAGCCGCATTGGCGCCATGACGCCGTGGTCGAGATCCATGCGCGCGCGTTGCGCGCAGCCGGCGCGCGCGAGACGCGCCCATCATTCCAGTCATGCCTATCATCAAACGACCGCCTTCATCACAGTACCCGTATCAGGATCAGGATCGGGAACCCTCCCTCAACACCGGACGACCGGCGCCGCGCCGCACCCAGCCGGACGGTGACGGCTCGCGCGGCGAACCGCCGCGCCGGCGCTCGATCGGTGCTTCGATTGCGCTCTGGTTCGCCGGCCTCATCGCGACGCTGTGCGTCATCGGTGCGCTGCTGATCGGCTACGTGCTCGTCGTGATGGGACCGCAACTGCCTTCGCTCGACGCGCTCACGAACTACCAGCCCAAGGTGCCGCTGCGCATCTACACCGCCGATCACGTGCTGATCGGCGAGTTCGGCGAAGAACGGCGCCAGCTCGTGCGCTTCCAGGACATTCCGGACATCCAGAAGAAGGCGGTGCTCGCCATCGAGGACTATCGCTTCTACGAGCACGGCGGCGTGGACTTCGTCGGCATCCTGCGCGCGGGCGTGGCCGACCTCATGCACGGCGGTGCGTCGCAGGGCGCGAGCACGATCACGATGCAGGTCGCACGCAACTTCTTCCTTTCGAGCGAAAAGACCTATACGCGCAAGATCTACGAGATGCTGCTCGCCTACAAGATCGAGCGCGCGCTCACGAAAGACCAGATTCTCGAGCTATACATGAACCAGATCTATCTGGGTCAGCGCGCCTATGGTTTTTCGGCGGCGGCGCGCGTGTACTTCGGCAAGGATCTGAAGGACATCACGCTCGCGCAGGCTGCGATGCTCGCGGGTCTGCCGAAGGCGCCGTCGGCGTATAACCCGATCGTCAATCCGCACCGCGCGAAGATTCGCCAGGAGTACATCCTCAAGCGCATGCTCGCCCTCGGCTATATCACCCAGGCGCAGTACGACGAAGCGATCAAGGAACCGCTGCAGACGAAGACGGCCGGCACCGAATACAGCGTGCACGCCGAATACATCGCGGAAATGGTGCGCCAGATGATGTACGCGCAATACAAGGACGAAACGTACACGCGCGGCCTCACCGTGACGACGACGATCGATTCGGCCGACCAGGACGCCGCCTACGCGGCTGTCCGGAAGGGCGTAATGGACTACGAGCGCCGCCACGGCTATCGCGGGCCGGAGGGCTTCGTGCAGTTGCCGGCCGACGGAGACGACCGCGAGCAGGCGATCGAAGACGCGCTCACCGATCATCCGGACAACGGCGACCTCGTCTCGGCGGTCGTGATCGATGCGGGTCCGAAGTCGGTGACAGCGCAACGGCTCGACGGGACTTCGGTGACGGTAACGGGCGACGGCCTGCGCTTCGTGGCCGCCGCGCTGTCACCGCGCGCCTCGCAGGCGCTGCGCATTCGCCCGGGCTCGATCGTGCGCCTGATGACCGACGCGAAGGGCAACTGGCAGATCACGCAGCTGCCTCAGGTGGAAGGCGCGCTCGTCTCGCTCACGCCGCAGGACGGCGCGATTCGCGCGCTGATCGGCGGCTTCGACTTCAACAAGAACAAGTTCAACCACGTCACCCAGGCCTGGCGTCAGCCGGGTTCGAGCTTCAAGCCGTTCATCTACTCGGCTTCGCTCGAAAAGGGCCTCGGACCGGCGACGATCATCAACGACGCGCCGCTCTTCTTCCCGCCCAGCACGCCGGGCGGCGATGCATGGGAGCCGAAGGACGACGACCAGCCCGAAGGCCCGATGCCCATGCGCCTCGCGCTCCAGAAGTCGAAGAACCTCGTGTCGATCCGCATCCTCTCGTACATCGGCACGAAATACGCACAGGACTACGTGACGCAGCGCTTTGGCTTCGATGCGGACAAGACTCCGCCTTATCTGCCGATGGCGCTCGGCGCGGGCCTCGTCACGCCGCTGCAGTCGGCGGGCGCGTATAGCGTGTTCGCGAACGGCGGCTACCGCATCAACCCGTACCTGATCGCCGAAGTCGACGACTCGCACGGCCAGCCGGTCCTGCGCGCGCAGCCGCTCGTGGCGGCCCGCAACGCGCCGCAAACGCTCTCGCCGCGCAACGCGTACGTGATGAACAGCTTGCTGCATTCGGTGGCGACGGCGGGGACGGGGGCGGGCACCAACGTGCTGCATCGCGACGACCTGCAGGGCAAGACCGGTACGACCAACGACGCCAAGGACGGCTGGTTCGCGGGCTATCAGCGCACGCTGGTAGCCGTGGCGTGGATGGGCTACGACCAGCCGAAGAGCCTTGGCAGCCGCGAGTTCGGCGCGCAGCTCGCGCTGCCGATCTGGGTGGAGTACATGCAGCGCGCGCTGCGCGGCGTGCCCCAGGAACAGCCGGCGATGCCCGAGGGCCTCACGACGCTCAATGGCGAGCTGTACTTCTCGGACATGACGCCGGGCAACGGCTTCGTGTCGAGCATCGGGCTCGACTCGGCGAATCCGGCCGGCGCGAGCGACGCGAGCGGTGCGACCGGCACCATGGGGCCGGGCGGTATGACGCCGCCTGACGTGACCACGACAGAGAAGAAGCAGATCCTGGATCTCTTCGAGTCGAACAAGCCATAACGCGGCGACTTCACTCGCAATCAGTCAGTTTCACGAAATGAACACGGCGCGTCGGCAACGGCGCGCCGTGTTTTGTTTGGTGGACGAAATCTGCTTGCGCAGCAACGGGTTGGCCGAGCTGTCCAGGGCTTTTCCACAGGGCTGCCAACAAAATCTGTGGGTAACTCTCACGCTCACTTTTCCACAGATTTTGTTGAAGCCCCTGTTCATAACCCTGGGATATCGAAGCTAACTGCCTGACACCAAAGGCTTTGCCTGCTTGCACGCGTTCCGAAGCAGCAAGCACCTCAAAACACATTGTTGTAACGCAGTCCGATGGTTCGGCTGTGCGAATCGCGTGACCATGAGACCGCCCAGTGCGCGAGCCACGCCCCCGAGAGCGCGCCGAGCGCATCGGCGAACAGATCCTTGTACGAGAAGCCGGCCGTGGGACAGGTGCCGTTCAGGATCTGCAGTGCGAGCCCTGGAACCGTACCGATGAGCGTGCCATAGACCACGGGATGATCGGTGTCGCGCGTGAGCCAGCCGCCTGCGGCGCCGAATGGTACGGAGACCGCAAAGTGCTCCAGTTTGTCGGTGCCAGTCCAGCTATCCGATTCGAACCGGAAGCCGCTGCGTGCGGTGGAGCATTCGAGGCCAGCACGCGCCGAGGCGCTGAATATGATAAGTAGTGCGATGAAAATAATCCGGTTCGCGCGATGCGTCATGATCTGCTCCATTCGATTGCCGTGCATTGCGCCTTCTTTTGGGCTCGTGCCGCCCAGATGGCGAGACCAGACCCTCAAGTGCCGACTCAATGAAATATGTAGGAATGCGTAGTACTATGCGCCACACCGATCAGAAAAGCCTGACTTGTGGCGCAGTGTAGCAGTTCTGTCTTAATAATAAGAATCAGAAATTCCTGACAGATAAACAGAGAGACGTCCGCGCGAGAAGAGGGCTATCCGTCGAACGAGACCTGGCGAGCGGAGCGTGCTGCGTCGATCGCGTCTTCCAGTCTGTCGTTGCCCCAGAACATTTCATCGCCGACGAAGAAGGTCGGTGCGCCGAAGATGCCAAGATCGCGGGCCCTCTGCGTGCGCTCGCGCAGACGTTGCCGGTTCGCATCACTGCCGGCTTCCGCGATGAGCCGCTGTGCGTCCAGGCCCAGCGCCGTCAGCATCTGCGTGACGGCTTCCGGCGAATCGACTTCACGGTCGTCGCCATAATTGCGCGTCATCACGGTACGGCACCAGGCCGGTAGCCAGGGTTCGCCATCGGCGAGTACCGCGATGCGCGTGGCCAGCACGCTGCGGCGGGGGAATTCGCTGGGTTGTCGCCACGGCAGCGCGTACTTGCGGCATTGGCGCCGCATGTCCTGCCACACGTACGCGCCTTTCTCCTTCTGCACGACAAAGGGCGGTCCTTTCCAGCCGAGCGCCTCGAGAATCGGGCCGAGCAGGAAGGGCCGCCAGCGAACCTCCACGCCGGCGCGCCCGGCGAGCGCTTCGATGCGCATGACGCTCAAATAGCTGTAATTGCTGGCGAGGTCGAACCAGAAGTCGAGCGAAGGCGTGGGCATGGTGTCGTCTCCATCGTGGGTTGCCGGCCCATTTGGCGCGTTGCCGACCATGGTATCGCGACGCGCTCGCCGCGTTGGTCGCAGCGCAAACCGCGAGCGTTACTGGCTTTTCGCGGCGGTTTCGGCGTCGGCCGCGCGAGCGCCGCCAAGCGTCGCCGGATTGACCGGCGGATTGCCCATCGCCTGGAAGAGCGCCGCCGTATCGGAAAGCCGTGCGCCGCGATAGCGGATTTCGTCGAGTCGCGCGTTGCGCCATTGCTGCTCGCTTTGGCGCACCGCGTACCAGGGCACTGCGCCGAACTGGTAGCGCGCGTTCGTATCGTCGTACAGGGCCTGCGCGGTGCGCGCCGACGTGCTGGCCGCCTCGAGGGCCTGGGCGTCGTGATCGAGCGCGGCGAGCCGGTCGGCGACATCCTGGAACGCCGTCAGCACGGTTTGCTTGTAGGTGTCGTTGGCCGCCTCATAAGATTGCAGCGCCGCTCGCCGCTGAGCGACGAGCGCGCCGCCGTGGAAGATCGGCTGCGAGAGCGAAGCGCCGATTGCCCACAGCGCGCCCGCGCCCGAGGTGACGACGGGCCAGCTGAAACCGCCCTGGCCGAGCGCCGCCGAAAGCGTGATGCTCGGGTACATCTGCGCGGTCGCCGCGCCGACGTCGGCCGCGGCCGCCTTGAGCGCGGCTTCGGCGGCTTCGATATCGGGCCGGCTTCTCAGGAGTTCCGAGGGCACGACTACAGGAACCTGTGCGGGCAAGCTCAGGCTCGCGAGATCGAGGTCGGGCGGCGCCTGGTCGGGCGACCGGCCGATCAGCACGGCGAGGGCGTGCCGCTGCGCGATCCATTGCTGGCGCAGCCCCGGCAGGTTCGCCGCGAGCGAAGCAGCGCTCTGCTGCGCGTTGAGCACATCGGCGCGCGAGGCGGAGCCGAGCGCGTAGCGCTTTTGCATGTCGTCAGCCTGAGCATTTGCGAGCGCGATCAACTGCACGGTCGTATCGACCTGCTCGTGCAGTGTAGCCGCCCCGAGCGCGCTGGCGACGATGTTCGCCGCGAGCGCGCGGCGCGCCGCCTCGAACTGGAACGCCTGCACGTTCACGCGCGAGGCGAGCGCCGCGTTGTTCAGGCGCGTCGCGCCGAACACGTCGAACGTATATCGAACGTCGATCAAGCCAGCGAAAATCGCGTATTGCAACTGGTCGATGCCGAACTGCGGGATCGCGGGTTGCTGCTGCCGCTGGGCGATGCCGATGGCGTCGACCGTGGGCAGCAGCGAGCCGCCGATCTGGCCGCGCAATTGTTCGCGCGCGGCCTGCAGGTTGTGATCGGCGGCCGCCAGATTCGGGCTGTTGGCGAGGCCTTCGTTCACGAGCGAGTCGAGCGTGGGGGAGCCGTAAAGCGTCCACCATTGCGGCACCGGTTCGGCACCCGTCACGAACTGCTGTGAGATACCCCCGGCCACAACCGTTTGCGCCGGTTGCGCCTCTACGCCGTAGCGTTGGGGCTGCGGCATGGCAGGCGGCTCGCCGGTTGGACCCATCGCGCATGCGGCCAGCGCGAACGCGAAGCACGCGGCCAGCGAGCCGCGCGTCCGTCTGAAAAACAATGCATGCGGGCGCACCGTTGTCCACGCGCGCGACGCCGAAGTCGAAGAAACCATCTTCATGATGCCTCGTCCGGCGCGTTGCCGGTCTCGTCAGTTTCGCTGCTGCGCACCCGGAACGCCGCAGCGTAGGCCGCGGGCAAAAAGAACAGCGTGAGCACGGTCGCAATCGTGATGCCGCCCATCAGCGCGGTCGCCATCGGCCCGAAGAAGTTGGAGCGCAGGAGCGGAATCAGCGCGAGCACGGCGGCCGCCGCGGTCAGCATGATCGGCCGGAAACGGCGCACGGTCGCACCCACCACGGCGTCGAAGCGCTTGTGCCCCGCGCGGATATCGGTTTCGATCTGATCGACGAGGATCACCGAGTTGCGCATGATGATCCCGAACATCGCGATCACGCCCAGCATGGCGACGAAGCCGAAAGGCTGCCCGAACGCGAGCAGCGCGATCACGACGCCGATCAGCCCGAGCGGCGCGGTCAGCACGACCATCAGCACGCGCGTGAGGCTCTGCAGCTGGATCATGAGCAGCATGAGGACGGCAACGGCGAGCACCGGCAACTGCGCGAAGATCGACGCCTGGCCCTTCACGCTTTCCTCGACGGAGCCGCCCACCTCGATGTGGTAGCCGGGCGGCAGCGCGCGCCTGAGCGACGCCAGTTGCCGCTCGACCGCATGCGTGACGTCGATGCCTTGCGCCCCCGCGCGCACGTCGGACTGCACGGTAAGGGTGGGCTGCCGGTCGCGCGACCAGATCACGCCGTACTCCAGATCGTTGGCGAGGTGCCCGAGCGCGCCGAGCGGCACCGCTCCGTTGGGTGTGGGCATGGCGAGCGAAAGCAGGCGGGCGGGATCGACGCGCTCGTCGGCGGGCGAGCGCAGATCGACGCTGATGAGCTTGTCGCGTTCCCGAAACTGCGTGACCGTATAGCCCGAGTGGGTCATCTGCAGGAAGCTGGCGATGTCCTGCGACGAGACATTGAGCGCGCGCGCCCTTTGCTGATCGATCTGGAAGTGCAGCGAGCGCCCCGCGGGCTCGTCCCAGTCGAAGCTCACGTTGTCGGTGCGCGGGTCGTCGCGCAGCGTCGCCGCCACCTTGTTGGCGATCTCGCGCACGGTGGGGATGTCGTCGCCGCTCACGCGGAACTGCACCGGGTAGCCGACCGGCGGCCCGTTCTCGAGCCGCGAGAGGCGCGTGCGGATGGAAGGGAAGCGCTCGCGCAGCATGGGTTCGAGCCAGCTCGCGAGCTTCTCGCGGTCTTTCACCGATTTCGCTGTAATCACGAACTGCGCGAAATTGGGCTGCTCCAACTGCTGGTCGAGCGGCAGATAGAAGCGCGGCGCGCCCGTGCCGACGAAATCGATGAAATGGTCGATCTCGGGGCGGCCCTCGAGCGCCGCTTCGAGGCGCTTTGTCTGGCGCAGCGTCGCATCGATCGAGGCGCTCTCGGGCAGGCGGACATCCACGAGCAGCTCGGGCCGGTCGGAGCTCGGGAAGAACTGCTGCGGCACGAGCGTGAACGCAGCGAGCGCCGCCACGAAGAGCGCGACGGTGAGCGCGAGCACGACGAGATGACGCTCGATGCACCAGCCGATCCAGCCGCGCAGGCGCCGGTAAAAGCGCGTGTCGTAGATATCGTGCTCATGATCCTCGCCGTGGGCGGCGTGTGCCGTGTCCATGGCGTTCGGATCGCGCTTGCGCTCCGGCAGCAGCCGGTAGCCGAGCAGCGGAATCAGCACCACGGCCGCGAACCACGAAGCGATCAGCGCGATGGCGGACACCTGGAAGATCGAGCGCGTGTACTCGCCCGTGCTCGACCTCGCGAGCACGATCGGCAAGAAGCCCGAAACCGTGACGAGGGTGCCTGTGAGCATCGGGAACGCGGTGCTGGTGTACGCGAACGCGGCGGCGCGGGTGCGGTTCCAGCCCTGCGCGAGCTTCACGGCCATCATCTCGACCGAGATGATGGCGTCGTCCACGAGCAGGCCGAGCGCGAGCACGAGCGTGCCGAGCGAGACCTTGTGCAGGCCGATGCCGAAGAGGTACATCGTGAGCGCGGTGACGGCGAGCACGACGGGAATCGTGATCACGACGACCATGCCGGTGCGCACGCCCAGTGAAACGAGGCTCACGAGCAGCACGATGCCCACGGCCTCGGCCACGGCCTGGACGAAGTCGTCCACCGAGCGCGAGACCGCGTCGGGCATGCTCGATACCTCGACGAGCTTCAACCCTACAGGAAGTTGCGCGCGCAACTGCTCGACGCGCACATCGAGCGCCTTGCCGAGGCGGACGACGTCGCCGCCCGGCTGCATCGTGAGGCCAATGCCGAGCACCGGCTGGTTCTGGAAGCGCATCTGCGTGGCGAGCGGCTCGTCGTAGCCGCGCCGGATCGTGGCGATGTCGCCGAGGCGAAACGTGCGGTCGTTCACGCGGATCAGCGTATCGGCAAGCCCATGGAGATCCTCGTACTGGCCGCTCGGGCGCACGTACACGCGGTCGTCGGCGGTCGTGAGCGTGCCCGCGGGCGAGACGCTGTTCTGCGCGCCGATCACCTGGCCCAGCTGCGTGGGCGAGATGCCAAGGCGCGTGAGTTGCGTGTTCGGTATCTCGATGTAGATGCGCTGCTGCGGATCGCCGAAGTAGTCGACCTTGCCGACGTCGGGCACGCGCAGCAGTTGCTCGCGCAACTTGTCTGCGTAGTCGTGCAGTTGGGCGGGCGAGAAGCCGTCGCCCTCGAGCGCGTAGATGTTGGTGTAGACGTCGCCGAACTCGTCGTTGAAGAAGGGGCCTTGCACGCCTTGGGGCAGCGTATGGGCGACGTCGCCTACCTTCTTGCGCACCTGGTACCAGGTCTCGCGCACTTCGCTCACGGGTGCGGAGTCCTTCATCGTGAAGAACACCAGCGACTCGCCGGGCCGCGAATAGCTGCGCAGGAAGTCGATATACGGCGTTTCCTGAAGCTTGCGGCCGATACGGGTCGTCACCTGATCCTCGACCTGGCGCGACGTGGCGCCCGGCCAGAAGGTCTGGATCACCATCACGCGGAATGTGAAGGGAGGATCCTCCGACTGCCCGAGCCGCGTATAGGCGAGCGCGCCGAAGATCGTAGCGAGCGCAACGATGAAGGTGACGAGCGCCCGATGCCGCAGCGCCCACGCCGAGAGATTGAAGCGCCCCTCTTCGTGAGCGCCGCCGGGTTCGGTATGCGCGGTGGAACCGGTGGTGGAACCAGCGGCGGAGCCAGGTGCGGAGCCTTGCGCCGCGCTCATGACGCGAAGTCCTCGGGATGCAGCGGCGCGATCGGGTGCACCTGCTCGCCGGCGTGAACCGTGTGAACGCCTTGCAGCACGATAGTCTCGCCGTCCCGCAGTCCTTGCGCAACGGTGATGGTGCGCGCGTCATAGCGCGTGACGCTCACGCGCCGCAATTGCAGCACGTTGTCGGGCGCGTGCACGACCCAGACGGCCGGCGCCGCGCCGTCGTGAAAGAGGGCGGTGGACGGCACGGTAAACGCGGGCGGCCCGTTGGCCTCGCTCGGCGCCGCGAAAGCGACGTTGGCGGTCATGCCCAGTCGAACGTCGGCATCGGGATGCTCTAGCGTGAGTCTCGCGCGCCACGTGCGGCTTTGCGGGTCGGCCGCGGCCGCGAGTTCGCGCAGGCGCGCCGTGTAGTGGCGGCCGGGCAGCGCGCCGAGCGTGACCTGCGCGGCGTCGCCCGTGTGCAGCGCCGCCACGGCGCGCTCGGGCAGATCGCACACCACGTCGACATCACCTGTCCACGCGAGCTGATAGACGGGCTGGCCGGCCTGCACGTTCTGGCCGGTGTCGGCGTTTTCGGCCGTGATGACGCCGGCGTGATCGGCGACGATCCTCGTGTAGCGCAGCTGGTTGCTGGACAGCGCGAGCTGCTGTTGCGCCGCTTCGCGCTGGGCGGCAGCCGAGGCGTAAGCGTCCTGCGTTTGTTCGAGTTGCGCGCGGGCGACGAGGTTCGCCGCGGACTGCGCGATATCGCGATCGAGCTGTTGCTTCGCGAACACGAGGCGGTGCTGCGCAGCGTCGAGCTGGGCCTGCGCGCTGGCCGCGTTTTTCTCGAAGTCGGCCGGGTCGAGCCGCGCGAGCGTCTGCCCTGGCTTGACGCTGTCACCGAGGCGCACGCTGCGCTCGATGATCTTGCCGTTCACGCGAAACGAAAGCGGTGTGGCGTAGCGCGCCTGGATATCGCCGGGGTAGACGGGGCTCACACCGCCGCCGTCGGGATGCACGATCATCGTGACGACCGGGCGCGGCGGTGGCGGCGCTTCGTTGCGGTTGCCGCACGCGCCAAGCGCCGCAACGCCGAGCACGAGCAGCGCGTTGGCGGCGTGGCGCCACGGCGCATGCCGTGGCGAACTGAGTAGCGGCGAAGCGGCCACCTTGCTGGATTTACCGGGATGACTGCGCATTCTGCTCGATGCGCCACAACCGCAACGATTCACTTGGACCTCGATACGCCTTGCGCGCACGCAGACAGCAAAACCAGCCTGCCGATTGCGCCGCCGTTGAGCCGGGGGTGCGGCGCGCTCGTGCCGCACCCGGACCTGGGATGACAAGCCGAATTCTAATACAACCTTGTATCTGAATGCGTTACTGAATCCGAGGAAGGTTTCGGTGCTAGACTCCCCCACGACACATCACGAAGCCCTCGCCATGACGCGCATCCGACTCACCCGTGAACAAAGCCGCGACCAGACGCGCGAGCGCCTGCTAGATGCCGCGCAGGGCCTGTTCATGAAAAAAGGATTCGTAGGAACGAGCGTGGAGGACATCGCGCTCGCGGCGGGGTACACGCGCGGCGCGTTTTATTCGAACTTTTCCGGCAAGGCCGATCTGCTCGTGGAATTGCTGCGGCGCGATCACGATGCCATGCAGACGGACCTGCGGGGCATCTTCGAGTCCGAGGCCTCCCGCGAGCAGATGGAGGCGCGCGTGCTCACCTATTACAGCCGCATGCCACAGGACAACAAGGCCTTCCTGCTGTGGGTGGAAGCCAAGCTGCTGGCCGCTCGCGACCCGCGCTTTCGCGTGCGCTTCAACGCCTTCATGAAGGAAAAGCGCGAGAGTCTTGCCGCGTACATCGAGGAGTTTTCGGCGCGCGCGGGCACGCCCGTGCCCCTCGATCCGGAGTTGCTCGCGGTGGGGCTGATCGGCCTCTGCGACGGGGTGCAATTCCTTGCGACAGCTGATCCGCAGCACGTCACGCCGCCCGTAGCCGAAGCTGTACTGGCGAAGTTTTTCGCGCGGGTGGTATTCGGTCGCGATGCGTGAGCAAAGAACCTGCTCGACGTGCACGACTCAGACGCCGAGGCCAGGGCCGTAGTTGCTGCCGATCAGCCGCGTGACGGACGCGACGTCCTGGTAATCCTGCTCGGGCATGCCGTCGAGGATGGCGAGCACTTCGTTGCTCGCGCCGGCCGTGCGCGCGGCATCGACGAGTTCGTCCTTGTTGGCGGGCCAGCGCACTTCGCGCAGCACGTCGGCGAATTGAAGATCGATCGGTTCGTCGGGAATGCGGGAGGCTGGCATGCGTGGCATCCTTTGCGCGGGCTCCGGCTTGCGCGGTCCGCGTCGTTGTCTCGTTCGTTGTTCGGATTGTTTGGCTTATTCGGCTTGTTCGTCGCTCGTCCGGAGCGTGTCCGGAACCTCTGCGGGATTGGCAGCGCGCGGCGCTCGCGCTCCGGGTCAAGCATACACAATCTACCTCACACGCCGTCGCGACGCGCGCACGCGCCGCTCGTTTGCCGCTGCGCCGCGCTCGCTGGCAACCGGTGCGCCAGCCGCGCGCCGGAGAGGCTCAGGTGTGTTCATGCAGGTCCGGGCTCAGCGTCTTGTCGAGACGGCGTGATTTGGGCAGCGTGAGGTATTCCCAGTGCTGTCGACCGTTTGCGGTAACGGGTACGTCGGGGGCGGGGGGCGCCACAGGGGCGTCGTAGGCGTGGGACTGTCCAGTCGGTAGCGGTATGTGCGCGCTGACCTGGCCGACCGGGGACTCCTGCGCGGTGCGTACCGGAGCGGCGAAACACGACGCCGACAACAGCACGGTGGTCATCAGTGTCGAGGTTTTCATCGCTCGACCTCCTTTCTCATGCGGCCCACAGGTCGCAGCAAGCGCCGTACCGCGTCCGCCAGCCGTGGCGGCGGCGCAGGCAGCCGCGCCGACCGGGACGGCCGGCGCGCCGCGACGCCCGGCGCAAGTAGCCGCATGGACGGCTCATCTGCGCGAGGCGCATACGGAAATACCATAATGGCAGGAAATGCGCCGGCGCGTCTCGAACGCGTGTGCTTTTTGTGGCCGGCGGCGGGTCGAGGCAAGCTCAAAGAAGCGGCGGGCGCAGCGCTTCGAAGCGCGTCCAGGGCCACGACGGGCGATCGCGCATATAGCCGTTGAGCCAGTTCCATTGCGGATGGCGCTGCATGAATGCCTGGGCGTCGAACGGGCGGCCGCACGGATGGCCCCAGCGTGCCCAGAACGCGAGATCGCGCGCCATTTCGCTGTCGACCACCTTGCCGTCGTTGGCGCCCCACGGGTTGAACGGTCCGTGGTCCGCGCCGCCAAAGCGCGCGTCGTCGAGTTCGAGGTGACCGCAGATCGTGCGCGAGCACGGGTTGTCGCTGCGCTCGAGGTAGACGTCGTGGTGATCGGCGATCATGGCCTTGGCGAGTTCGGCGTCGATCGCGCCGTGGTGCTCCTCGGCGAGCTGCATGAAGCGCAGGCGGCGCGCGCCGTTACGGCGCACGTCGATGTAGTCGTCGGCCTCGCCGGTGCATTCCTGGTTGCGGATCTTGAGGTCCGTCGCCGCATTGAAGCCGCTATAGAAGCCGTCTTTCGTGCTTTCGAATCCGGCGTGCTGCAAGCCCAGTTCATAACGCGCAATCTCGCCCGTCTTGGTGTCGCCGATCAGCCAGCTGTTCACATAGCCCGCGTTGTTCGCCTGCGCGAACATCTCGCACCACTCGCCAATGCTCGACGCATACTGTGTCGCCCGCCGCGAGCGGTAGAACTCGGGGGCGCCGTTCGCGCGATAGCCGACGAAGTTCGAGATGGTCGTCTCCGTCACCATCAGGCCGGCGCTGTTGATCCAGAAGTCGGTGAGGCTCGATATGCAGCCGGGCAGGCCCTGCATGAGGATGCGGTGCCCCGTGTCGGGCACGATATCGAACACGATGTTGAAGGCGTCGCCGGCCGCGTAGCGGTCCCACGAGTTGTGCGCCATCACGATGCGGCCGTCGCGCGTCGCGCTGCCCGTGGCGATGAACGCACTGCAGTGGTGGCCGCGCCGCCCGCGCCACGGACGCACGCCGGGCTGTCCATGCTGCGCTGCAGAATGGACCGGCCACCAGCTCTGCAGCAGATCCATGTAGCCATTCCAGGCGAGCACTTCGGCGAACTTGAGTCCGGCGCCATCGGCGATGCCCTGGATTTCGTCGGCGAATTCGGTGTCGAGGCGCGGCGCGAACTGCACGACCGCTGCGTTGATGAACGTGTCGAAGTCCTCGCCGGTGTCCCACTTCGCGAGGTAGCGCGCCGTGCGGATCGCATTGCGGATCTCGTTCGCGAGCAATTTGCCGTGCTGCTCGCCCCGGTCGTAGGGCTCGCCCTGCAGGTGCACGAATATCCAGCCCGCATGGTCGCGGCGTACGGCTTCGAGTGAGGGTTCGCTCATCTTCGCTCCGGTCATCCCCGCGTCGATTTTCACGGCCTCTGGCGCACGTGTCCGTACGCGCACGCACGGCGCGCGCCGCGCCGCGCGTTTCCCTCTGAATTCTAGAAAATCCGCCGCGCTTTGCCACGCCACTCGCGTGGCTAGCGCTCGGCGTTCATGCGCTGATAGGCGTCGAGCAGCGAGGTCTTGTACACCACGCCCGCGAGCGTCGGGTCGCGCGTGCTCTCGACCACGGGCAGGCGTTCGCCCTGGAAGGACATGAAGTGCTGCAGGCCGACGGCGAGCGGCATGTCGGGCGTGAGCACGTCGAACGTCGCCTTCACGTAGTCGCGGGCGCGCTTGTCCGTGGTGTCGCGCTTTTGCAGCAGGTCCGAGGTGATGTCGGCCAGCGCGACCGCGCCGAGAAAGCGCCCCGTCTCATCGGTCACGTACAGGTACTTCACCGGGTATTCGAGGAACACGCGCGTCATGTCCTGCACCGTCGCGTCTGCGCGCACGACCGTTTGCGCGGGGCGCACGAGCTCGCGCATCTGCGTCATGCGCAAGCGCATGCGCTCGGCTTCCTCGCGATTGCGATGGAGCGTGATCTCGTACATCGACGCCTTGCCGGTCGCGCGCGCGACGAAATACGCCACCACGCACGAGAGCATGAGCGGCAGCACCACCTGATAGCTCAACGTCATCTCGAAGATCATCAGGATCGCCATGAGCGGCGCCTGGGTGGCGCCCGCGAGGAACGCGCCCATGCCCACCATCGCATAGGCGTACGAAGCGGAGGTGCCGTCGGGCCAGAGCGCGTGCATGCCCTGGCCGAACAGGCAGCCGAGCACGGCGCCCACGAAGAGCGTAGGCGTGAACACGCCGCCCACGGCGCCGGAGCCGACCGTCGCGGCAGTGGCGACGAGCTTGAAAACGAGTACCGTGGCGAGCGCGGTCCAGGTCCAGGGCGAGTGCAGGATGGAGTTCACGACGCTATAGCCGTTGCCCCACACCTCGGGCGTCCATACGGAGAGAATGCCGACCACGAGGCCGCCGAGCGCGAGCCTCACGGGCAGCGGCGCGTGGATGCGGCCGAAGCCTTTCTTCGCCGTGTCCAGCATCACGAGGAACTGCGGGGCGAGCGCCCCGCAGAGCAGGCCGAGCGCCACGAAGAGCAGCACCTCGACACCGGTCACCGCCGGAAACACCGGCATTTCATACGGCGGCTTGTAGCCCGCGAACTCGCGCATCGTGATGTTGGCGACCACGGAGGCGACCACGATCGGCCCGAAGCTCTCCATGACGATGGCGCCGAGCACGATCTCGGTCACGAAGAAAGCACCCGCGATGGGCGCGTTGTACGCCGATGTGATACCGGCCGCCGCGCCGCACGCGACGAGCAGGCGCAGCCGCGACGGATCGAAGTGGACCCAGCGGCCGACCAGCGAGGCGGCGAGCGCGGCGAGCTGCACCATCGGGCCTTCACGGCCGATCGAGCCGCCGCTCGCGATCGTGAAGAGCGACGAGAGGCTGCGCCAGATGCTCTTGCCGACCGGCATCACACCGTCGCCGATCGCCACGGCCTCGATGTAGTCGGTGTGCAGCGGCTTTTGGCCGTTGCCGGGCGACTCGCGTCTTGCGACGACCAGCAGGCAGCCGGCGATGAAACCGCCCACGGCGGGCATCCAGATGCGATGGTGCCACGGCAGCTGCCGCGCCATTTCGACGAGGCCGCCTTCCATGCCCGTGAAGAGCCTCTGCACATACGCGATGCCTTCGCGAAAGATCACGGTCGCAAACGCGCCCGCCATGCCGACGATGACCGACCAGATGAGCATCGTGTGGGCGTCGGACAGGCGAAAAAGATCGCGGGCGCGGGTGCGCAGTTTCAGGAGGAATGACAGCACGGCGGGCGGGCCAGGTAACAGGTGAAAGAAAGCCGCGCGTGCGCAGGGCTCGTGATGCAGCGCGCGCGGCGGCAAGAATAACAGGCGCGCCGCGACAACGGCGCGGCGCGTGCGCTATTACGAGCACGAGCGGCTGCGCTCGTATCCCACGGTGCGCGCGCATTCAGCGCGCGGCGCGGTCGAGTTCGGGGTAGTGCCGGAAGATGCCGGTTTCGTTGAACGGCAGCCGCCGCTCCGAGGCGAGATAGGCGGCGATATGCGGGCGTTCGGCCACGGCGTCGCGCAGCGCGACGACATGCGGATAGTGGTCCGCGAAATGCTTCGTCGCTTTCGGGAACGCGTAGCGCAGCCCCTCGACGATCTGAAACATCGAGAGATCGACGTAGCTGAGCGCGTTGCCCACCATGTGGCGCGGGCCATCCGGATTCTGCGCGAGCACGCGCTCGAAATAGCGCATGAATTTCGGCATGCGATGCGCGATGAAATCCGCCGCTCGCGCCTTCGCGGCGTCCTTCTGGTCCTCGTAGTAGAGGCCGCTCGCGATCGGGTGATGCGTGTCGTGCACCTCGGTCACGAGGTCGGCGATCGTGAGCTGCAGGCCATTGGCGACGATGCGCAAGCCCTCGTCGCGCGGCGCGAGCTTGAGCTTCGGGCCGAGGTAGAAAAGGATGTTGGCCGTTTGCGGGACGATGAGGTCGCCGTCCTTGAGAAAGGGCGGCGCGTAGGGCGGGTATGGCCCGCTGCTCTCCAGCTCGCTCATCATCGCGCCGATACCCAGGCCGTCCTCCTTCTCGCCGCGCGCGACGTCCACATACGGCGCTTGTGCCTCTTCCAGCGCGAGCCGCACGAATTCGCCCCGGCCCTGCAGGCCGTCCCAGTAATAGAGCTCGTATGCCATCGGTCGTCCCCTTGCTTCGATTGCCGTGCTTTTCACGGGCTGCGCAGCGGTTGCACGCCGGGCGCACAGCCGCGCACAGTATCGCTCGCAACCGTTGCGCCTGGTTTGCGCGTGACGCGCGTTCGGCACCTGGCCCAATGCGGACGTACGTAGAAACGCAAAATGCCCCGTGGCAGACGGGGCGAGCGGCCGGAAGCACCGGCGCATAGGGGTTCGGGCGGGGCGGCGGAGGGCGCTGCGCCGCCCATCGGCGCGCGGTCATCCGAACAGGCGTTGCACGCCCCAGGTGATCGCGAGACCACCGCCGACCAGCCAGAGGTAGATGATGAAACCGGCGGTCAGCGCCCGCGGGCCGGCCTGGCGGATCTGCGAGACGCGCGTCTCGATGCCGAGGGCCGTCATCGCCATGGTGAGCGCGAAGGTGTCGAGCGTATTGATCGCGTGGGTGGCCGATTCGGGCAGCACGTGGAGCGAATTCACGATCACGAGCGCGAGGAAGCCGAGCGCGAACCAGGGCACCGCGAGCTTGCGCGCGCCGCCGTGGGCGGCGTGGTCGCCGGCTTGCGCCTTGCTGCGCGCCGCGCGGTTGAGCCACACGCCGAGCACGAGCAGCACCGGCACGAGCAGCATCACGCGCGTCATCTTGACGATGGTGGCGATGTGGGTGGCTTCCGGGCTCACGTTGCTCGCCGCGCCGACGACCTGGGCGACTTCGTGAATCGTGCCGCCGAAGAAGAGCCCGGCGCCGAGCGTATCCAGATGGAGCCAACCCGCGCGGAACAGCAACGGGTAGAGGAACATCGAAAGCGTGCCGAACAGCACGACGGTGCCCACGGCCACGGCGCTCTTGTGCGGCTTGGACTGGAGCGTGGATTCGAACGCAAGCACGGCCGCCGCGCCGCAGATCGCGCTGCCCGCCGCCGTGAGGATGGCGGTGTCGCGGTCGAGTTTCAGAAGCTTCATGCCGACCCAGGTGCCGATGACGAGCGTGCTCACGACGATCACCGCCGATTCGACGAGCCCCGGCACGCCCACCTGGGCGATTTCCTGAAGGCTCACGCGCAGGCCGAAGAACGCCACCGCGATGCGCAGCAGCTTGCGTGCGGAGAAGTTCACGCCGGCGGCCCAGCTTTCTGGCAGGCCATCGCGCAGCGCGTTGCCGTAGATCGCGCCCGCGACGATGCCGACGATCAGTGGGCTCATGCCGAGCCCGGCGATGGCGGGGAGCGATGCAATGCTGGTGACGGCCGCCGCGAAGAGCGCGACGAACAGCACGCCGTTGAGTTGCCCGCGTGTGGACGGCAACGAATGCGCAAAAGTGGGGGAAGACATGGCGGCCTCGACAAATGGGGTAGCGAACCGGTCGCTATCGAATGGCCTAATCCTAATTTAGGTATATCGATATGAAAAATCGTCATTTGTGAAGTAATATATAGGTCAACACGATGATTCACCGCGATGACCCCGGAACAACTGATAACTTTCGCTGCTGTCGCCGAGCACCTCAACATCAGTCGCGCGGCGCTGGCGCTGCATTTGTCGCAGCCGGCCGTATCAGGCCAGTTGCGGCTCTTGCAGGAGGAGATCGGGGAGCCGCTCTACCAGCGCGACGGCCGCGGCGTGCGCCTGACACCCACGGGGGCGCAACTCGCGGGCTATGCGGCCCGCTTGCGCGACACGTGGCGCGACGCGCTTGCTTACCGCGACGCGCTGCGGGGCCTCGAGCGCGGCACGCTGCGCATCGGCGCGACCACCACGCCCGCGAGCTACCGGCTCCCCTACCTCGTCGCGCAATTCCACGCGCACTATCCGCACGTCAAGCTCGAAACTTCGAGCGGCAACACGAGCGACGTGGTGAGCATGCTCGGCGCAGTCGATATCGCGCTGATCGAAGGGCCGGTGGGCGAGCAGTTGCCGCCCGACACGGCTGTGCATCCGTGGCTCGAAGACGAGATCGTCGCTATCGTGCCCCGCTCGCACGCGCTGGCGTCGCAGCAGGCGGACGCGCAAGGCGAGCCCGGCGTACCGATGCCGTCGATCACCGTGGAAGCGCTCGCCGAGTGGCCGCTGGTCTTGCGTGAAGACGGCTCGGGCGTGCGCCAGGTGGTCGAGCGCGCGTTCGCGCGAGTGGGGGTGCCCATGCGCGTGGCGCTGGAGATCGCTGGCGTGGAGGGCGTGAAGGAGGCCGTGCGGGCGGGCATGGGCATCGGCTTCGTCTCCGCGATGTCGATGCGCCATGAGGACGGCGCCTTGCGGCAAATCCGTCTTGGCCCCGAACCGCTTGCACGGCGGTTCTCGATCCTCGTGCCGCATGCGGGCGCGGCTTCGCGCGTCGCGCAGCGCTTTCTCGAGCTGTGTCTCGCCGATATCCCCGGGGTGCCGTCCGCCTGACCCAGGGCAATCCAGAATGGCGCGCTCAACGGCCAGCGCGCACTATCCGACGAAATCACCCGGCGCGCAGGCGCTTTTTTTCGGACTGGGTTTGGAACCGGTTCCAAGAAAGCGGCGCGCCGAAAGCAGGCAGAGGAACAGGGCAATGGCGGAAGTGGCAATCGTGGCGAGCGCGTTCGGCGCGCAGGCAATCTGGCGCGACGGGCATGCGGCGTGGAGCCGGACGGCGCGGCGCGCGGGCGCGCAGGCCTTCGAGGTGCGCCGCGAGTTGATGGACGATGCGCAAGTGCAGCCCGAAGCGCTGCGCGCGCTCGGTCTCGCGCTTGCGGGCGAGGGTTTGTGGCGCGTCTGGTCCACGCCGGACTCGCTCTATGGCGAGGACGGTGCGCTCGACGAAGCGGCGCTCAGCGCGGCGGTCGCTGCGGGCCGCGCGCTCGGGGCGCGTTTCGTCAAGCTGCAACTGGGTGGTTTCTCCGGCGATGCTCACGCGGCGCGCCTCGCGGCTCTGCTCGAACAGCTCGGCGCGCGTACCGGTGAAGCGGGCGACGGCCCTCGTGTCGTCGTCGAGAACGGCCAGCTCGAGCAGGGCGGCAAGCTCGCCCAGTTCATCGATCTCTTCAACGCGTTGCGCGACGGCGGCGCGGGCGGCGTGATCGCGATGACGTTCGATATCGGCAACTGGCAATGGCCGGGCGAGCCGCCGCTGCTCGCGGCCGCGGCGCTCGCGCCGCACGTCGAGTACATCCACTGCAAGGCCGTGGCGGGCGAGGGCGCGCGCCGTTTCGTCACCGCACCAGCCGACGACGACCCCCTGTGCCGCGCCGCCCTGGCGTTGCTGCCCGGCCACGTGCCGCGCGGCATCGAATTCCCGTTCGACCCTGCGCGCGTTGCCGACGCCGCCGCCCACTACGTCGAGTGGCTCGCCGCCGCTTGAGCGAAGCGCACCGCCAACGTCCCCAGACCACGCATACGATTCAGGATCGCCTCATGACCACACTCGATGTCATCACCTACGGCGAAGCGATGGCGATGTTCGTCGCCACCGAGCCGGGGCCGCTCGCCCAGGTCGGGCACTTCACGAAGCGCGCGGCGGGCGCGGAGCTCAACGTCGCGACCGGCCTCGCGCGCCTTGGCTTCAAGGTGGGCTGGATGAGCCGCGTGGGCGCCGACTCGTTCGGCCAGTTCGTGCGCGACGTGCTCGCGCACGAAGGCGTCGACGCGCGCTGCGTGACTACCGATTCCCGCTTTCCGACCGGCTTCCAGCTCAAGTCGAAGAACGACGACGGCAGTGATCCGGCCATCGAATATTTCCGCCGAGGCTCCGCGGCAAGCCAGCTCTCGACCAGCGACTACCAGGCCGATTACGTGCTCGGCGCACGCCATTTGCACCTGAGCGGCGTGGCGCCCGCGATCTCCGTGTCGTCGCGCGAACTCGCGTTCAAGCTCGCGCGCGAAATGCGCGCCGCGGGCCGCACGATCTCGTTCGACCCGAACCTGCGCCCGACGCTGTGGAGCTCGCAGGCCGAGATGGTCGCCACGCTCAACGAACTCGCGAGTTTCGCCGACTGGGTGTTGCCGGGCGTGGGCGAAGGCCGCGTGCTGACGGGCTCGGACGATCCCGAAGCGATCGCGCGGTTTTATCTTTCGCGCGGCGCGCGCGCGGTGATCGTGAAGCTTGGCGCCCAGGGCGCGTACTACGCGAGCGCAGACGGCGAGCAGGGCCGCGTGGCGGCGCAGCGCGTCGAGCGCGTGGTCGATACGGTGGGCGCCGGCGACGGCTTCGCCGTGGGCGTGGTGAGCGCGCTGCTCGAAGGGCGCGCGCTGGCCGAAGCGGTCGCGCGCGGCAATCGGATTGGCGCGCTGGCCGTGCAGGTGATCGGCGACTCGGAAGGCTTGCCGACGCGTGCGCAGCTCGATGCGCTCGAAGGCGCGCAGCCGCGTGCGGGCACTGCCGCCGTGGCCGCAGCGTAGCAGAGCGGTAAAAAGCGGCGCAACGCGGAGCGAATTCGCTAGGCGTGCGCCAACCGACATGAAACAAGAGGGCAGCACTGCCGGTGCCAGGCCCCGTTCAACTGGAGACACCGATGACCTCAACCTCGCTCGCACCGCGCCGCTGGTGGGCAATCATGCCGATCGTGTTCATCACGTACAGCCTTGCCTACCTCGACCGCGCCAACTACGGTTTCGCCTCGGCGGCCGGCATCAACAAGGATCTCGGCATCAGCCCGGGGCTCTCCTCGCTGATCGGCGCGCTGTTCTTCCTCGGTTATTTCTTCTTTCAGCTGCCGGGCGCCGTGTACGCCGAACGCCGCAGCGTGCGCACGCTCGTGTTCGTGAGCCTCGTGCTCTGGGGCGGCTGCGCCGCGCTCACGGGCGTCGTCACGAACATTCCGTCGCTCATGGCGATCCGCTTCGTGCTTGGCGTGGTCGAGGCCGCCGTGATGCCAGCCATGCTCATCTTCATCAGCAACTGGTTCTCGAAGTCCGAACGCTCGCGTGCCAATACGTTCCTCATCCTCGGCAACCCGGTCACGGTGCTGTGGATGTCGGTCGTCTCCGGCTATCTCGTGCACTCGTTCGGCTGGCGCCACATGTTCATCGCCGAAGGCGCGCCCGCCATCCTGTGGGCCGTGTGCTGGTGGTTCCTCGTGCGCGACAAGCCCGCGCAGGTGAGCTGGCTCTCCGACGATGAAAAGCGCGTGCTCGACGCCGCGATGCGCGCCGAGCAGGCCGCCATCAAGCCGGTGCGCAATTACGCCGAAGCGTTTCGCACACCGGCCGTGATGCTGCTCTCGGCGCAGTACTTCTGCTGGAGCATCGGCGTATACGGCTTCGTGCTGTGGCTGCCCTCGATCGTGAAGAACGGCTCGGCGCTCGGCATGGTCGAGACCGGCTGGCTTTCCGCCATGCCGTATCTCGCGGCGACCATCGCCATGCTCGCCGCCTCGTGGGCCTCGGACAAGCTCGACAACCGCCGCGCCTTCGTGTGGCCGTTCCTGCTGGTCGGCGCGCTCGCCTTCGCGGGTTCGTACGCGCTCGGCTCGACGCACTTCTGGGTCTCGTACGCGCTGCTCGTGGTGGCGGGCGCGGCGATGTACGCGCCGTATGGCCCGTTCTTCGCGATCGTGCCCGAGCTGCTGCCGAAGAACGTGGCAGGCGGCGCGATGGCGCTCATCAACAGCATGGGCGCGCTCGGCTCGTTCGTCGGTTCTTATGTGGTCGGCTATCTGAATGGCGCGACGGGCTCGCCTGCGGCATCCTATGCGTTCATGAGCGCGGCGCTGCTCGTTTCGGTCGGCCTCACGCTCGCCGTCAAGCCGCAGCGCGAGGCCGCGCGTGGCTACGCCACGGCGGTTCACGGCAAATAACGCACATCACCTGGCTGACCCATGAAGCAGAAAATCGTTGTCTACAAAGCCGTGCCCGCCGATGTGGCCGACTACCTGCGCGAGCACGCCGAAGTCGTAACTGTCGACGCCGACGCGCCCGGCGCGCTGGCCGCCGCGCTCAAGGACGCCGACGGCGCGATCGGTGCGAGCGTGAAGATCACGCCCGACATGCTGGAGGGCTCGCGCGTGAGGGCGCTCTCCACGATTTCGGTGGGCTACGACCAGTTCGACGTGCCCGATCTCACGAAGCGCGGGATCGTGCTCGCACACACGCCCGACGTGCTGACCGAATCGACGGCCGACACCGTGTTCTCGCTCATCCTCGCGAGCGCTCGCCGCGTGGTCGAGCTGGCCGACTGGGTCAAGGCGGGGCACTGGAAGGGCAGTATCGGGCCCGCGCAATACGGCGTGGAGGTGCAGGGTAAAACGCTCGGCATCGTGGGGCTCGGACGCATCGGCGGCGCCGTCGCGCGGCGCGCGGCGCTCGGCTTCGACATGAGGGTGCTCTACACGAACCGCAGTCCGAACGAAGCCGCCGAGCGCAACTATGGCGCGCGCCGCGTCGAGCTCGACGAACTGCTCGCGAGCGCCGATTTCGTCTGCCTCCAGGTGCCGCTCACCGCGGCCACGCGTCACCTGATCGGTGCCGAAGAGCTCAGGAAGATGAAAAGGAGCGCGATTCTCATCAACGCCTCGCGCGGCGCGACCGTCGACGAGCCGGCGTTGATCGCGGCGCTCGAAGCGGGCACGATCCACGGCGCGGGCCTCGACGTGTTCGAGCACGAGCCGGTCGATCCCGCTTCACCGCTTTTGCGCATGCCCAACGTGGTGGCGCTGCCGCACATCGGTTCCGCCACGCACGAGACACGCCACGCCATGGCGCGCTGCGCGGCCCGGAACCTCGTCGCGGCGCTCGCAGGCACGCTCGACGTGAACATCGTCAACCGCGAGGTGCTCGCGCGATGAGCGCGGGACCGGGGCGCCCCGATGGCGTGGATGGTGCGGAAAAGCGCGCTGGGGCCGCGCCTGCGCGCCGCGCCACCATCAGCGATGTGGCGCGTGAGGCCGGCACCGGCAAGACCAGCATCTCGCGCTATCTGAACGGCGAGCTGGGCGTGCTATCGCCCGATTTGCGCGCACGCATCGAAGCGGCGATCGAGCGCCTCGACTATCGCCCCAACCAGATGGCGCGCGGGCTCAAGCGTGGGCGCAACCGGTTGCTCGGCCTGTTGCTCGCGGATCTCGCCAATCCCTATTCGGTGGAGGTGCTCCAGGGCGTCGAGGCCGCATGTCATGCGCTCGGCTACATGCCGCTCATCTGCCACGCGGCGAACGAGATTGAAATGGAGCGGCGCTATCTCCAGTTGCTCACGACGTATCGCGTGGAAGGCGTGATCGTCAACGCGCTCGGCGTGCGCGAGTCGATGCTCAAACCCGTGGGCGGCGGCGGCATTCCCGCCGTGCTGATCGACCGGACCGTAGACGGTCTCGATGCCGATATGGTCGGTCTCGACAACGCGGCGGCCGTGCATCTTGGCACGAAGCATCTCCTGTCGCGCGGCTACCACGACATCGTGTTCGTCGTGCAGCCGTTCGCGCAGGTCAGCTCGCGGCGCGAACGCGAAGCGGCGTTTCGCGAATCGATGCAGGCCTCCGGGGGAGCGGCACGCGGCCTCACGCACGTGCTCGATCTGCAGGACGAAGCGGCTGTGCAAATCTCGCTCGCGGCGCTCGATGCCCGTCTGGCCCGCGCCGCCGCAAGCGGGGCGCGCTGCGCGCTATTCGCGGCGAACGCGCCGGTGGCGCTGCGCCTTGCGCTCCATCTGAAGGCGGCGCTCGGCGCGCACTGGCAGCAGCGCGTGGCGCTCATCGCCATCGACGATCCCGACTGGGCCGAGCTTGCCGGCATCACCACGATACGCCAGCCGACGCGCGAGATAGGCTACCGCGCGGTGGAGTTCTTGCACGAACGCATCGAGGGTGCCGCCCTCGCGGCCCGCTCGGCGGCGTTCGAGGGCGAGCTCGTGGTGAGGGCGTCGACATTAGGGTGATTACAGCGGCAGCCAGAACGCCTTTTGTGCATGGACCGCGCGGCAGGAAACCACGCAATGGACACTAGACGCACGTCGCCGCGCCGCCAGGGCTGCGCGCCGTGGCCGATATCTGCGATCATTCGGGCTGCGGTGCGCGTCGATGCGTGCCGAACGTCATAAGGAAGCCCATGTCCGTAGCCCCGATCACGCTCGTCTGCCTCTCGCTCGCGACGCTGTTCGTCGCCGCCTTGCCCGTATCGCTCTATCGCCGGTTGCGCCAGCCGCTCGCGCTCGACTGGCGCGATACGATCGCGGGCGTCGCCGTCTTCGCGTTCTTCGCGGCTGTGATCGAGCGTGCCCTCAACGACTACGTGCTGCACGGGAACGCCGCCACCGCGCAACTGATGGCGAATCCCGTCTTCTTCGTCCTGTACGGCGCGTTCGCCGCGGGCGTGTGCGAGGAAGTCGGGCGTTATATCGCCATGCGCCTCATCGAGCGCCGCGCTGCGCGCAAGCCCAACATCCCCGCAGACAGCGCCGCGTTCGGCTACGGTATCGGCCATGCCGGTGCGGAGGCGTGGTTCGTCGGCGTGCTCGTGCAACTGCAATGGATCGTGTTCGCGGTGCTCGCCAATCGCGGCAATCTAGACGAGCACCTTTCCAACCTCACGCTGGACTCTGTCCTGCGCGTGCATCTGATTCTTTCGAGCCTTTCGCCGCTTTTCGCGGGCGTGTTCGCGATCGAGCGCACGGCGGCATTCGTGTTCCAGATCGCATTGTCGGTGCTGATGTGGCGCGGCGTGCGGGCGGGATGGAAGGGGATTCTGCCGCTCGCGATTCTGGTGCACGCGCTCATCGACGTGCCCGCCGCGATGTACCAGGCGCGTCTCGCGCCGCTCGCGGCCGTGGACGGCTTTTATGCGGTGGCGGCTGCCGTGGTCGCCGTCGCGCTTTTCAGGACGTGCCGCCGCGAGCGGCGCGTTGCGCGCGCCGCGTGAGCGCGCGTGTTCCATCACTCACTTTTCTGGCGTCAATGGAAGCCTATCTGTTTGAATGCGCGAGCCCCGAATTCGATGAGCTCGCACGTGTGATCGCCGACATCTTCCCCGAGCAGACGCGCTTTGCCGAAGAACGAAGTGAAGAAGGCGTGCCGCAACTGGCCGTGCATTGGGTTGCCATGCGCTTCGGCTCGAAGGCGCGCCGCATGGTGCTGACCATCGCGCTCGCGCCCGCCGCGCTCGCCCGCTATCGTGCGTTGCCGCCGCGGCTGCGCGGCCGCAGCTTCGCCGTGCTGCGCGCCTACGTGGAGGCGACGATCGAATCACTCGAGGAACAGCACGCGAAGGGCGAGGACGTGCCGCGCGAGGTGACGATCGCGCTGGACGAAGAATTTGCCTGAGGTTGCTTGAAGCGACGAAGGAAGGGGCGCGGCGCGCCCGCTCCGTGATCGCCAGAGGCTCAGTCGGCGAGGCGGTAGACCTTGGCGAAACGGGCGGCCTGCACGACGCCGTAGTCGCCAGGCGCGTATTGCATGACCCAGTCGCCGGCCACGCCGCTCAGGCGGTCGCCGCCGGCCGAGCGCACGAGCGTGAAGGGTTCGTCCATGCGCTTTGCGAGCACCACGACCTGGCGATTGCGATACGCGCCTGCTTCGCCGTGGGGGAGCGCATCGCTGGCCGGCAGGTATTTCGCGTCGAAGCGTTCGCGCGAGACGACCCAGCGGTCGCCGGTCGACCCGGTGATGATCGCGTCGCCAGGCGCATAGCGGTTCGGGCCTTCGAGGCTCATCAGTTCGCCGGCAAGCGCCGCGAACTCGACGCTCACGGTTTCGTCCTTGACGACGCGCTGGGCGGCGGCGTCGCCGCGCAGGTCGAGTTGGGTCAGTTCAATCATGGTGGCAGCAGCGGACCTGCTTCCCAAAAGTCGTGTTCCAGGGAAGCGACGGACGGGCGAGTGCGCCGGTCCGTCGCGTGGCCCGCAAGGGTAACCTGGATTGGACTGCCGCGCACGAATGGCAGCACGGGCGCCGGGCCGATCGACGGGGCGCTGCGCCCGCCTCGGACCGAATGCCGGGCTTAACTGCGAGACTTAACTGCGAGACTTAACTGCGAGACTTAACTGCGGGGCTTTACTGCGCAGCCGGCGTGCTGGCCGGCTCGGCGTCGCTTGCCGCGGCGCCTGGCGAAGACTTGCTCTTGTGCTTCGGCTTCGTCGCTTTGCCCGACTGGCCATGCTCATGCTCGTGGCCGTGGCGGAAGGTCTGGTCGGCGAGCTTCTTTTGCTCGGGCGAAAGGCTCGTGTAGAGCGGCTCGAATGCGGTGACGAGCTTCTGCATGTCTTCGGCGTGCGCCTGGGCGATCTGCGCGTACTGCTTCATGTCGTCGAGTGCGTTGCGCGTGTTTTCGGTTTCCATGCGCTGCTTGTAGAGCGCGCCCATGGTTTGGCCGTTGCTGCGCATGACGTCGGCGAACGTCTTCCACTGCGGCTCCTGCTCGGGCGTGATCTTGAGCTGCGTGTGCAGCCACGTGATGCGCTCCTCGACACGCTGCTGATGCTGCGCGGCGCGCACATCGGCGCTCGATGCGGCCGCGACGGTGGCCGAAGCGGCAGGCGCGGCGCTTTGCGCGAACGCGCCGCTCATCGAGAGCGAGGCGGCAAGGATGACAAGCGCTTTTTTCATTGTGACTCCTCGAATCGTTTCGTAGCGGGTGTTTCGTAGCGGGTGTTTCGTAGCGATAGCACGGCCAGAACGGCTGCAGCCGCTATTAGTATCACGTTATCGCTTCGCTACGCCCCGGCTGCGACACTTGCTTACAAACGAAACGCGTGGAAATACCCGTCGCGCATGGGACACGACGCGCCTGGCCTCGCGCGATAATGTCCGCCTTCCGACTACCGATACCGACCGCCTCCCGATGAGACCCCCGCGCCTCGATCAACTCGACGACCTCGACCGCAGCCTCGTTGCGCTGCTGCAGGAAAACGCCCGTGAGAGCGTTGCGAATCTCGCGCGGCGCCTCGGCGTCGCGCGCACCACCGTGCTCGCGCGGATCGCGCGCCTCGAGCGCACGCAGGTGATAGCCGGTTATGGCGTGCGGCTCGGCCAGGACGTGCTCGATGCGAGCCTGCAGGCGTGGGTGGGGCTCATCATCGCGCCGCGCCACGGGCCGGACGTGCAAAAGCGGCTCGGCAAGATGCCCGAAGTGCAGTTGCTCTGCGCGGTGAGCGGAGAGTACGACTACGTTGCATGGCTGCGCGCCGATTCGCCCGACCGGCTCAACGACCTGCTCGACCAGATCGGCGGCATCCCGGGCGTGGAGCGCACGACCACGTCCATCGTGCTCGCGCGCAAGATCGATCGCGGTTCCGTGACGGGCTGAAGTGGGATGCCGTCGCGGCTGAAAAGCGGCGCGTTGCGCATCGAAATCCGCGCTTTTCGACATTCCGACGAAGTTCATGGTCAGAATGACGAAAACTGCGGTCGTAGCGCATCGTTTTGCATCTAGGAACCGTTTTTGACTCTCCCTAGACTGTGTTTGAGCGGGCGCTGCCCATCCCCAAGCATAGAAAACCAAAGGAGAGGACATGAAAGTCGCAATTGCAGGCGCCGGTTTGATCGGCCACACCATTGCCCATATGCTGCGCGAAAGCGGCGACTACGAAGTGGCCGCGTTCGACCGCGATGCGAAAGCGCTCGAGCCGCTCGCGGCGCAGGGCATCCCGACCGCGCGTGTCGATTCCGGCGACGCCGCCGCGCTGCGCGGCGCGCTCGAAGGCTATGACGTGCTCATCAACGCGCTGCCGTATTACCTGGCGGTGAACGTCGCTTCGGCGGCGAAAGGCGCGGGTGTCCATTACTTCGATCTGACCGAGGACGTGCGCGCCACCCACGCAATCCGCACGCTGGCCGATGGCGCCGATCATGTCTTCATGCCGCAATGCGGCCTGGCGCCCGGCTTCATCGGCATTGCGGCCCACGCGCTCGCGAGCCGCTTCACGGAAATCCGCGACGTCAAGATGCGCGTGGGTGCGTTGCCGCAGTTCCCCACCAACGCGCTCAAGTACAACCTCACGTGGAGCGTGGACGGCCTGATCAACGAATATTGTCAGCCATGCGAAGCGATTCGCGACGGGCGCACGCAGTGGGTGCAGCCGCTGGAGGGTCTCGAGCATTTCTCGCTCGACGGCGTGGAGTACGAAGCATTCAATACGTCGGGTGGCCTCGGCACGCTCTGCGAGACGCTTTCGGGCAAAGTCGAGTCGCTCGACTACAAGTCGGTGCGGTATCCGGGCCATCGCGCGCTCATGCAGTTCCTGCTCGAAGACCTGCGCCTTTCGAGCGACCGCGACACGCTCAAGGCCATCATGCGCCGCTCGGTGCCCGCCACCGAGCAGGATGTCGTGCTCATCTTCATGACCGTCACCGGCATGCGCGATGGCAAGCTCGTCCAGGAAGTGTTCACGCGCAAGATCTTCGCGAAGACGGTGTGCGGCGTGCCGATGAGCGCGATCCAGATCACCACGGCCGGCGCGATGTGCGCCGTGCTCGACCTGTTCCGCGAAAAGCGCCTGCCGCAAGCCGGATTCGTGCGTCAGGAGCAGGTCTCGCTCCAGCAGTTCCTCGCGAACCGCTTCGGCCAGGTGTACGAAGGCTCGACGCTCGAGGCTCGCGCAAAGGTGCCGGCCTGACGGCTTACGGCGCTGACTGTCCTGTGCCTGGCCTGCCAGCCGATACGATGCGCTGCAGCAACGCATCGTAGTCGGCTTCGGCGGGCGCGGTGTTGTCGAACAGGATGAGACCGTCGAGCTGCGCCCCCGACGGCATGAAGCGCCGCTTCCGGTATTCGTCCCAGTGAGCGAGCTTGTAGGCGTCGATCGGATGCGCCCGCGCGATGATGCGCTCGTGCGCCGTTTCCTCGCTCGTATGGATCCACACCACGGTGATCGCAACCTGCGGTCCGACATTCAGCCACGCGCGATCGAACAGCTTGCGATCGCGCACTTCCCGCGAGAGCGGTCCCACCACGAGCACGCTCACCCCCAGTTCGAGGTTCTCGCGAGCGGTGTCGATGAGCCCCTGGTACTCGGGGTCGCGTAGATGCTGCAAGAAGAGGGGGCTGTCGCGGTCGTTCGGGTCCTGCGTGAGCGCGCCCATCGCGGCCGCGCTATAGCGGCCGTAAAGCGTGTCCTTGTCCAGCAGGCAGAACGGCTCGCCGGTCTCGCGCGCGAGCGGGCCGAACAGGCGTTTGGCGAGCGACGTCTTGCCGGTTCCGGCGTGGCCGCAGAGGAAAACCAGTCGCGTCACGGGCGGGGTGCCTCGCCCCGCTGCGTGTCGGCCTGCTGGGAGCCGGCTTTTTCCGCGCCGCCCGGGCCGTGCCCGTCGAGGAACTTGCCGTTGGCGTCGAGCCACATCACGTTGATGATGCCGAAGCCGAGCGCCACGCCGATGCCGAGGATCCACGAGAAGTACCACATCGCTTTTGCCTCCCCTACGCTCATGTTGCGCGCTGTCGCGCGATCTCCGAAGCATATAACATCGATCATCGGCACGACGCGCCCGTGCGGATATCATGGGCCCGAACCGGGCAACGAAGCCAACGAAGCCACCGAAGGCCAGGCAAGACAAGGGGAAAGCGCCCATGCCATCGCGCAGGTTGCTTGCATGCATCGCCGCCGTAGCGGCGCTAACCACTGTGACGGTGCTCGGGCTCGGCGGCTGTGCCGAAGAACCTGCGCCGGCGCAGCCATTCAAGGCCGTGCCGGCCGAGCGTATCTTGCGGCCAGGCTATACGGAGGCGGGCGAGGGCCTCGTCGCCGTGGACGTGCGCCGCGAGCGCACGCGCAACGTCATCGTGAAGTTCCGCGACGCGCCGGTCTACATCGACGGCGAGCCCGTCACCGACCTGATGGACGGCGAGCACGTCACGTTCTACCTCAAGCCCGGTATTCACCGCATCGGCGTGACGACGCAGTTCGATCCCGTGCTCGAACTGCGTTTCCTCGTGGATCCGCGCTATTCGAACCGTGCGAGCGTTACATTCGACAAGGATCATCGCATCGGCATTCGGCGCGTCGCGCAGTAGGTTGCGTGGAGATGATGGGGAACCGCGCGTGGGCGCCGCCGGTCCACTGAACACCTTACACTGGTCAACCGGTGCAACTCGAAGCGGCGCGGGCGCGCCCCGCCGTCCGGAATAAACGACATGCTCATCAACTGCGTCGCGTATCAAGGCGGCAAGAAACTGGCCGACGTCCCGGTCGAGGCCATCAGCGACTATCTGGTCAAGCCGGAATGTTTCGTCTGGGTGGCGCTCAAGGACCCCGACGCCGGCGAAATGGCGGCGATGAAGGAGGAGTTCGGCCTGCACGCGCTCGCCATCGAAGACGTGATGAACGGCAACCAGCGGCCGAAGATCGAGGAATACGGCAACACGCTATTTTGTGTGCTCCACACGCTCGAACTCGACGACGACGGCGAGGTCATCACGGGCCAGGTGAATGTCTTCGCCGGCCCCAATTTCGTGCTCTCCGTGCGCCACCGCGCGCAGCAGGGCTTCGCCGATGTCCGCGCGCGCTGCGAGCGCGAGCCCGAGCTGCTGCGCGAAGGCTCGGGTTTCGTACTCTATGCGCTCATGGATAGCGTGGTCGACCGCTACGCGCCCGTCATCGAAACGCTTTCGGCCGAGATCGAGGAACTGGAGGACCGCATCTTCGAGAAGCACGACCTCGCGGGCTCGCGGGCGATCATCGAGGATCTCTATTCGCTCAAGCGCCGCCTCGTGATCCTGGCGCACCATGTCACGCCGCTCGTCGACGCCGTGGGCAAGCTCGTGGGCGGTCGTATCCCGCAGATCTGCGTGGGCATGCAGGCTTATTACCGCGATGTCTACGACCACCTCGTGCGGGTGTCCAACATGATCGACGGGCGCCGCGAGATGATCGTCACGGCCATCCAGGTGAGTCTCGGCATGATCTCGCTTGCGGAAAACGAGGTCACCAAGCGGCTCGGCTCGTTCGCCGCGCTGTTCGCCGTGCCGACGATGATCGCGGGTATCTACGGCATGAACTTCGAGCACATACCGGAGCTTCATTTCAGATTCGGCTACCAGATCTGCCTCGCCGTCATGCTCCTGATCGACGTATTCCTGTTTTTCCTCTTTCGCCGGATCAACTGGCTCTGAAGGGGCCGGGCGTCCCTCGGCTCGCGCTGCTGCGGCGCCGCATGGCCGCCGCTGTTGCCATCGACATCGCGAAGTTGACACCACGAAGCGCCTGCACCGAGAATGGGCCGGCAGAGAACGTTTGCGCATAACCAGAAAGCAGGGCCCATCCGGGCCCGACAAACCGGAGCCTTTCGAAAATGAACTCCCGCATTCGCCGCCGCATCCTTCTTGCCAGCACCGCGCTCGCCACCACGGCCGTCACCGGCACATGGCCGCTCGCCGCCCGTGCGCAGGCACGCAAGCCGAAGGTCGCGCTCGTCATGAAGTCGCTCGCCAACGAGTTCTTCCTCACCATGGAGAACGGCGCGAAGGAATACCAGAAGCACAACTCCGCCGACTTCGATCTCATCACCAACGGCATCAAGAACGAAACCGACACGGCCGCGCAGATCCAGATCGTCGAGCAGATGATCGTCTCGAAGGTCGACGCCATCGTGCTCGCGCCAGCCGATTCGAAGGCGCTCGTGCCGGTCGTGAAGAAGGCCGTGGACGCCGGCATCATCGTCGTGAACATCGACAACAAGCTCGATTCCGACGTGCTCAAGTCCAAGGACCTCAACGTGCCATTCGTCGGCCCCGACAACCGCAAGGGCGCGCGCCTCGTCGGCGACTATCTCGCCAAGCGGCTGAAGGCGGGCGACCCGGTGGCCATCGTGGAAGGCGTCTCCACCACGACCAACGCGCAGCAGCGCACCGCGGGCTTCAAGGACGCGATGCAGGCCGTCGGCGCGAAGATCGTGTCGACGCAGTCCGGAGAGTGGGAGATCGACAAGGGCAACGCGGTGGCCGCCGCCATGCTCAACGAGTATCCGGACATCAAGGCGCTCCTGTGCGGCAACGACAACATGGCCATCGGCGCCGTGTCGGCCGTGCGCGCCGCGGGCAAGCAGGGCAAGGTGTACGTGGTCGGCTATGACAACATCGGCGCCATCAAGCCGATGCTCAAGGACGGCCGCGTGCTCGCCACCGCAGACCAGTTCGCGGCCAAGCAGGCCGTGTTCGGCATCGATACGGCCTTGAAGGCGCTCAAGGAGCACAAGAAGCAGTCGGAGCTTTCGGGTATCGTCGAAACGCCCGTGGTGCTCGTCACGAAGTAAGCCGGCGCGGCCGCGCGGCCCGAGCGCCGCCCCCGCGCCGCCCCGATACATGGCGGCGCGAGGGGCTCTTACGCGTGCAAATCAATAAACGCTCAAGAATCCCGCCGCGCGGCCGTTATTTGTACCGGGATGGCCGCATGGGCGGCCGTCTGTCGCCGAGCGGCGAATCGCTGCCCGGCGCGCCGTTTGAGGCCGCTCTACCGGAGCGTGCGGCGGCGCAACCCGCAGCATCCGGGCTGCGCATGCGCCGGTTCGACCCGGCGGCGCCGCTCGCGACTACAGGATCGTGATGGATGCAAATGCCCCCGATGTAGGGTCACCTTCGCCCGCCGTGCTTGCGGTTTCGGGCGTCGGCAAGACCTACGAGCAGCCGGTGCTCGCCGACGTCAGCCTCGCGCTGCACGCCGGCGAAGTGCTTGCGCTCACGGGGGAAAACGGCGCCGGCAAGAGCACGCTCTCGAAGATCGTGAGCGGCCTCACGGCGCCGAGCACCGGCAGCATGACGCTGATGGGACGCCCGTACGCGCCGGCGAGCCGCCGCGAAGCCGAGGCGCTCGGCGTGCGCATGGTCATGCAGGAGCTGAACCTGCTGCCCACGCTCACCGTCGCGGAGAACCTTTTTCTGGATCGCCTGCCGCAGTCGGGGCCGCTGCGCTTCGGCTGGATCGATCGCAAGCGGCTGCGCGAGAACGCGCGGACGGCGATGGCGCAGGTCGGGCTGGAGGCGATCGACCCCGATACGCTGGTGGGCGAGCTTGGCATCGGGCATCAGCAGCTCGTGGAGATCGCGCGCAACCTGATCGGCGCCGCCGATGGTCCGGGCAGCGCGGATGCCATGCGCGTGCTGATCCTCGACGAGCCCACGGCCATGCTCACGGCTCGCGAGGTCGAGCTGCTGTTCGAGCAGATTGCGCGGCTGAAGGCGCGCGGCGTGGCGATCGTCTACATTTCGCACCGGCTCGAAGAACTCGAGCGCATCGCCCAGCGCGTCGCGGTGTTGCGCGACGGCAAGCTCGTGCGCGTCGATGCCATGTGCAACCTCACGCCCGAGCGCATCGTGGCGCTGATGGTGGGGCGGGAGCTTGGCGAGCGCATCGATCTGGGCCAGCGGCGCATCGGCGCACCGCTCCTGAAGGTGGAAGGGCTCACGCGGGCGAAGGCCGTGCGCGAGGTGTCGTTCGAAGTGCGCGCGGGGGAGATTTTCGGCATTTCGGGGTTGATCGGGGCGGGCCGAACGGAGCTGATGCGGCTCATCTACGGGGCCGACCGCATGGAGCGCGGCACCGTGGCGCTGGCGCCGCGGCCCGGCGCGGCGCCGGAGCCGGTGCAGATCGCTTCGCCCGTCGACGCCGTGCGTCTAGGCATCGCGCTCATCACCGAGGACCGCAAGGGCGAAGGGCTGCTGCTGCCGCAGCCGGTCGCTGCCAACGTGACGTTAGGCAACGTGCGCGCCGTGTCGCGCTACGGCGTGGTGGACGCCGCCCGCGAGAATACCCTCGCGCGCACGCAGATCGACGCGCTGCGCATCCGCACGGCCGGGCCCGCGCAGCCGGTGGGCGAACTCTCGGGCGGCAACCAGCAGAAGGTCGTGATCGGCCGCTGGCTCGCGCGCGACATCACACAGTCGATGCGCGTCGTGCTGTTCGACGAGCCCACACGCGGCATCGACGTCGGCGCGAAGTTCGACATCTACGCGCTGCTGGGCGCGCTCGCACGCGAGGGACGCGCGCTCGTGGTGGTGTCGAGCGACCTGCGCGAGTTGATGCTGATCTGCGACCGGATCGGCGTAATGTCGGCGGGGAAGATGACGGCCATCTACGGTCGCGACGAATGGAGCCAGGACAAGCTGCTGGCCGCCGCTTTCGCCGGTCTGCGCGCCGAGGATGCGCTGCTGGCCGACGCCGCGGATTTGCCTGGGACGCCTGGCGTGGCCGGCATGCGAGCCAGCGTGCAAACGCGAAACGCGCAGCAGGAAAACGACCCACGAGGGAGCGCTTGATGACGAACGAGCCATTGCGCGGGCAACCGTCGCCCCAGGGCGACAAAAGCGGTGGACGAACCGGTTCGTCCCAAAGTCTGTCCGCCAGCGTGCCGGATTCGGCCGCACATGCTGCAGCGGCGAGCGGCAAGCCAGTGGGCACGCGCTTTGGCCTGTCGAACTACCTGGGCCTCGCGCTCGCGCTGGTGGCGATGATCGTGCTGTTCTCGCTGCTGAGTTCGCACTTCCTCACGTACGATACGTTCAGTACGATCGCCAATCAGATACCCGATCTGGTGGTGATGGCCGTGGGCATGACCTTCGTGCTGATCATCGCGGGAATCGATCTCTCGGTGGGCTCCGTGCTCGCGCTGGGGGCCTCGGTGGTGAGCGTGGCGGCGCTCAAGTGGGGCTGGGGCGCGCTGCCGGCGGCGCTGCTCGGTCTGCTCGCCGCGGCGGCCACGGGTACGCTCACGGGGGCGGTCACGGTGGGATGGCGCATTCCTTCGTTCATCGTCTCGCTGGGCGTGCTCGAAGCGGCGCGCGGCCTTGCGTATCAGATGACGAATTCGCGCACCGCGTATATCGGCGACGCGTTCGACTTCCTCTCGAACCCGATCGCCTTCGGCATCTCGCCGGCGTTCCTGATCGCGGTGGCCGTGATGGTGATCGCGCAGCTGACGCTTACGCGCACGGTCTTCGGCCGCTATCTGGTCGGCATCGGCACCAATGAGGAAGCGGTGCGTCTGGCGGGCGTCGATCCGAGACCCTACAAGGTGATCGTCTTCGCGTTGATGGGCGCGCTTGCGGGGCTCGCGGCACTCTTCCAGATCTCGCGCCTCGAAGCCGCCGATCCCAACGCGGGCGTGGGTCTGGAACTGCAGGTGATCGCGGCGGTGGTGATCGGCGGCACGAGCTTGATGGGCGGGCGCGGCTCGGTGATCAGCACGTTCTTCGGCGTGTTGATCATCTCGGTGCTGGCCGCCGGGCTCGCCCAGATCGGCGCGAACGAACCCACCAAGCGCATCATCACTGGCGCGGTGATCGTCGTCGCGGTCGTGCTCGATACGTATCGCAGCCGGCGAGGCAGCAAGCGGTAGCAGGACATAACAACGTTTACGAGGGCGCGGCCCGCAGTGCAACGCGGGCCGGCGGAAATGACCGGGAAAGCGACGCCTGACCATACCAACAACGGGCGCGCATAGAGCCGGCAGCAACAGGGCTGCAGAAAAGCAGGAGCAACATACAGATGGCGACGATCAAGGATGTGGCCGCCGTGGCGGGGGTATCTTTCACGACGGTGTCGCATGTGGTGAACAACTCGCGTCCGGTGTCGGCGGACGTGCGGGCCAAGGTCGAGCGCGCGATCCGCGACCTGAACTACGTGCCGTCGGCGGTCGCGCGCTCGCTCAAGGCGCGCGCCACGGCGACAGTGGGGCTGCTCGTGCCGAACGGCACCAATCCGTATTTCGCGGAGCTGGCGCGCGGCGTGGAAGATGCGTGCGCGCGCAAGGGCTACTGCGTGTTCTTCTGCAACTCCGACGACGATCCGGCCAAGCAGCGCAACTACCTGCGCGTGCTGCAGGAAAAGCGCATCGACGGCCTCATCGTCGCCTCGGCCGGGGACGACGCCGTGCTGGCCTCGACGCTCGCCGATGCCCGCGAGCCGCTCGTCGTCATCGACCGCAACATCGAAGGGCTCGACGCCGATCTCGTGCAGATCGACCACGAGCGGGGCGCCTGGCTCGCCACGCGGCACCTTCTCGAGCTCGGACACTCGCGCATCGGCTGCATCACCGGGCCGGTCACCGCCGCGGTGAGCGCGATGCGCATGCATGGCTTCCTGCGCGCCATGTCCGAGCGCGGCGTGGAGATCGCGCCGGACGCGATCGTCGAAAGCGATTTTTCCGGTGCGGGCGGCTACCGCGCGGCGGCGCAGCTGTTCGACACCGTGCGGCCGACGGCGATCTTCGCCGGCAACGACATGATGGGCATCGGGGCATTGCGCGCGGCGGCCGAGCGCGGGTTGCACGTGCCGCGTGACTGCTCGATCATCGGTTTCGACGACATCGAGCTCGGCCACTTCACCTGGCCCACGCTCTCCACAGTCGGCCAACCGGCGCGCGCGCTCGGCGACATGGCGGCGCTCACACTGATCGAGCGCATTGCGAGCGCCCGCGCGGATGACGCGAAGGTGCGCCGCCGCGTGATGCCGCCCACACTCTTCGCCCGCGAATCGACAGGGCCGTGGAGCGGGGCGGAGGATGTTGCGCCGCTTGCGGCCTGAGCCAGGGACGGCCCGGGCCATTGGCCCATAACCCAAACCGCGCCCGACGCGGTGCCCGACACCAGCAGCCATCGAGGAGGCGTCGTGACGACTGATGCATCAAAGCCAGCGGGCGCGCGCGGGCGCGTGGCCGTGGTGGGTAGCCTGAACATGGATCTCGTTGCGCGCGCGCCGCGGCTGCCGAACCCCGGCGAGACGCTAGCGGGCAGCGCATTCGCGCAGGTGGCGGGCGGCAAAGGCGGCAACCAGGCCGTGGCTGCGGCACGCCTCGGCGCCCACGTGGCGATGATTGGCCGAGTGGGCGCGGACAGCAACGGCGACGTGCTGCGCGCGGGGCTCGTGGCCGAAGGCATCGACTGCGGCGCGCTCGAAACGTCCGCGAGCGCGCCGACCGGCGTGGCACTCATCATCGTGGACGACGCGAGCCAGAACGCCATCGTCATCGTTGCCGGGAGCAATGGCGAACTCACGCCTGAGACGATCGCGCGCCACGAGGCCGTGCTCGCGCAGGCCGATGTGGTGGTCTGCCAGCTCGAAACGCCCACCGATGCCGTGGCGGCCGCGCTTGCCGCCGCGCGGCGTCTCGGCAAGATCACCATCCTCAATCCGGCGCCTGCCACCGGACCGCTGCCGGCGGCGTGGCTCGCGCTCGTCGATTATGTCGTGCCAAACGAACTCGAGGCGGCGATGCTGACCGGCTTGGCGGCGGGCACGCCGGACGAGGCCGCGCGCGCCGCGCTTGCGCTGCGCGAGGCGGGCGCGCACAACGTGCTCGTGACGCTCGGCGCACGGGGCGTGTGCGCGCTGCTCGACGGCGCGGCGCCCGTGCATTTGCCCGCGCCGCGGGTGAGGGCCGTTGACACCACGGCGGCCGGCGACACCTTCATTGGCGCACTGGCGGCGCGTCTGGCCACGGGCGCGGCGGCGCTCGATGCCATCGCGTTTGCGCTGCGTGCGGCGTCGATATCGGTTACGCGCGCGGGCGCGCAGCCGTCCATCCCCACGTTTGCCGAAGTGGCGGGCTGAGCGGCTCTTTACATTTTTGGTCGCACAGTGCCCTCGGTGTAAATCCCTAATACTTCATACCATATACAGATTTCAAGGCCCTGAAGCCCTTTGCCGTTAACGCCGCTTAGAGTGCCAACTCAATATCGGGCATCGAGCCCGGTCACAACACAAGCATTGGGGGCGACATGGGCAAGGGCATCAGCATCAAGGCGCGCATCGGTATCACAATGGGTTTCCTGGCGACGTTGATCGTCGTCATTAGCAGCGTGGGTCTGCTCGGCCTCACGCGTTCGAACGAAGCGTACCGCGAGACGTTCACGGACCAGATGCCCAGTTCGCACGCGGTCAACCTGGCCGAAATCTACGCGGCGCGCGAGCGCCTTGCACTCGACCGCGCCGTCTTCGAGGCCGGCACGCCCGACGCCGCCGCGACGATCGAGCGTGCGCACATGCTGCGTGGCGTTTCGGACGACTTCTGGAAAAAATACACGGCGCTGCCGCACAACGGGGAGGAACAGCGCCTCGCTCAGGACGTCGCGGCCCGGCGCGAAGCCCTGCATCATGTCGCGGACCAGTTCGGCGCGAACGTCCAGTCGGGCGACCAGGCTAAGGTGGTGGCAGGCGCCAAGGCGCTCAAGGAGGCCTACGACGCGCTCTCCAAAGCGGACGCCGTCCTCGACAAGTTTCAGATGACGCAAGCGCAAAAGGGCTTCGACGAGGCTGAGGCGGCATTCTCGCAACTGCGCATCGCGGCCATCGCTGCGCTTCTGGTAGGCATCGGCGCGGCGGTGTACTCGTTCTTTTCATTGCGCCGCGCCATTGCCGAGCCGCTTCGCGACGCGCTCGGCGCGTTTCAGGCCATCGCGGCCGGCGACCTCCGCCGGCCCGTGGTCGTGCGGCGCAACGATGAAATGGGCGAACTGCTTGGCGGTGTCGCGCGAATGCAGCGCAGCCTGACGGAAACGGTGCGCTCGGTGCGCGCCGGCACGGACTCGATCGCCACGGCCACGCGTGAGATCGCCGCGGGCAATATCGACCTGTCGTCGCGCACCGAAGAGCAGGCTACGGCGCTGCAGCAGACCGCTTCCAGCATGGAGCAGCTCACGGGCACCGTGAAGCAGAACGCCGACAATGCACGCCAGGCCAGCACCCTCGCAGCCAATGCCTCGGAGATTGCCAACAAGGGCAGCTCCGTCGTCACGCAGGTGGTCGGCACCATGGGCGAGATCAACGAGAGCTCGGCCAAAATCGCCGACATCATCACCATCATTGAAGGCATTGCGTTCCAGACCAATATCCTTGCGCTCAATGCAGCCGTCGAGGCGGCGCGCGCGGGCGAGGAAGGGCGCGGTTTCGCCGTGGTGGCGGGAGAGGTGCGCAGCCTGGCCCAGCGATCGTCGGCGGCGGCCAAGGAGATCAAGGGGCTGATCGACACGTCGGTCGAGCGTGTCCAGGCCGGCTCGGCGCTCGTCGACGAGGCGGGCCGCACGATGTCCGAAATCATCGGCGCCGTGCAGCGCGTGACCGACATCATGGGCGAGATTGCTGCGGCTTCGCAGGAGCAGTCGGGCGGGATCGACCAGGTCGCGCGCGCCGTCACGCAGATGGATGAAGTGACCCAACAGAATGCGGCGCTTGTCGAGGAGGCGGCGGCCGCGGCGCAGTCGCTCGAGGACCAGGCGGGCCGGCTGCGCGCGGCCGTCGCTGTGTTCAGCCTCGATGACGGCGCGCTCGCCCCAGCGTCGGATCAGCCTGCGCTGGGGCGAGCGCCGCACACGGCGGCTTCGCGTCCAGTTTCTCGTCCGGCTTCCGCTGGCGCCGTCGCGGCCGCCATGCCCGCCATGGCAAAGCGCGCACCGCGCCGGACGTCTGCGGGCGCCCAGGCGGTTGCCCGGCCGGCCGCCGTCGCCTCCGCAAGCGGGGTGCCGGCCGGCGCCGCCACGAATGGCGACTGGGAGACGTTCTGAACGCCTTCCGGGCTCCTTTCCAGCCCGTCATGCGCGGCACTTGAGGCTGCCGCGCCTGCCAGCCAGCCGCTGCGACGCAGCGGCTTTTTTGTGCCTTCGACCACGCTGAACGGCCCCCCGATGCGCCATGCGCGCGCCGTTACGGTACATTGTCAGCCGTGTCACCTTCGCGGCCGGGTTGGCGCGCTACACTGCGGCGCCCAGCGGCGCTTGCCAGCGACATCGCCTGGAGCGGGGCGCTCGCCCGAGCCCGGGCCTCACGAGGTGGGTTCCGGGAAAGCGATGGTATCCAAGGGCCCGCGCCGCTGCGCAACGGAGGGGCGCACTGCGCCATGCAGGACTGATTGCGCCGGCCTTCAGCGCCGGCGCCGCTCGACAGCACAAAAAGGAACCCGACATGACGCATGACGATCTCGCGCAACGCCTCGTGACTGCGCGCCGGCATCATCATCTGATCGAAACCCTGGAGCCGGAACGCGTGCCGCCGGACGCAGCCACGGCTTACGCGATTCAGCAGAAGGTGCTCGCCGGGCTCGAAACGACCACGGGCGGCTGGAAGGTCGGCGCTCGCACGCCGGGCGGTCCCGCATCGGGCGCGCCGATCCCGGCGCCCCACGTGCACGCCTCGCCGGCGCGGCTGGAGCGCCGTCTGTTCTTCCGCGTGCTGGTGGAGCTGGAAATCGCGTTTCGTTTCTCGGAGCCGATCGCACCGCGTGCCGAAGCTTATGCACGCGACGAGGTGCTCGCTCGTGTTGCCCAGGTGCTGCCGGCAATCGAAATCGTCGACAGCCGTTTCGCGCAATGGCCCAATGTCGCACCGCTCGCGCAGCTCGCCGACGCGCAGAACAACGGCGCACTCGTGACAGGTCACGCGCTGGCGTACCCGACGCTGGCCCGCGCACTCGATTTCGTCGCACCGGAGCTCGAACTGACGTTCGACGGCGTCTCCCTCGTGCCCGAGGCGCCTGGTAACCCTGCCGGCGACCCGCGCGAACTGCTCGTCTGGTTCGTCAATCATTGCGCCGCGATGGGCATCATGATCGAGCCCGAGTGGACGATTACGACCGGCACCTATGTGGGTGCGCACCGCATCGATAGTCCCGGGCTCCTGCACGGTCACATCGACGGATTGGGCGAAGTCGAGGTCCAGTTCGTCTAGTTCTCTTTGCTGCGCCTGAGGGGCGCGAGATGTAACAGAAGTGCGCCACGTTTTCCGCAGTCACACCAGCTTGTCACATTTACCCGACGAAGGGCCGCCGCGCTTTGCGTGGCGGCCTTTTTTATGCGCCTCATGCGGCGGCCGGGCGCAGACCCGGGAACCTGTCACGTGCGTCATGTTCAGAGTGGGTTCGCACATCGTGTGTTTTTTGGCGCGGGAAAACCACTACGCCGGCCAAGGCTGTCGGCGCCGGTTCAGGCTGCCGTCGAATGCGCGGCAGGTCACCGACGCTGGCGAGATCGACGCGTAAAACGGGAAAAAAATGGCCTTGATGCGCGCGCACAACGTCTGCGGAGTCATGCTTCGGTGGTTGCGGGCTAACGGTTCGTAACAAGCGGGTGTGCACCGACGCCGTGCTGATGCGTTTGATGAAGTAGCGCTGCGTATACCGAACTCCGCCGAACTCCGCGCAGTGCACATGACGCGGCGAAAACCAGTCGATAAACTGGCGCAACGACGTACTGCACCCTGTATTGCAGCGAACGCGCTGCCCGACGAATCATGGCGACAGGTGGGCACGAGATGTGAGAGGGAGCGCAATTCCGGTCTGAAATTTGCACCAGCGGGAAGATGATTGTAAGTCGTTGCCGGGCGTGCTCCAAGCGCTCAATAATGCTTAGCTTCGAAGGCACATCAGGCGCGATTTGACGGTGCGAAAAATTTCAAAAGGGTTTAGGATGAATTTGAGCGATGTCGTTTCCGAATAGCGCGCCGCGCACGACATCGGTCGCAGATCTAGGCGAGGAGGTAGCATGGATATCTACAGCAGCTTCGCGACCCGCTTCGAAAAAACGCGAGAGGAGGAGTTCTCGCTCGAGGAGTATCTCGCGCTCTGCAAGGAAGATCCCAATGCGTACGCCACCGCTGGCGAACGCATGCTGACGGCAATCGGCGAACCCGAACAGATCGACACACGCAACGATCCGCGCCTGTCGCGCATCTTTGCGAATAAGGTCATCAAGGTATATCCAGCATTCCGCGAGTTCTATGGCATGGAGGACGTGATCGAGCAGGTCGTCGCGTACTTCCGCCATGCGGCGCAAGGACTCGAAGAGAAGAAGCAGATCCTCTATCTGCTCGGCCCGGTGGGCGGCGGCAAGTCTTCCATCGCCGAGCGTCTGAAGCAGCTCATGGAGCGCGTGCCGTTCTACGCGATCAAGGGCTCGCCCGTGAACGAATCTCCGCTAGGGCTTTTCGACTACGACGAAGACGGTCCCATACTCGAAGAGCAGTACGGCATTCCGCGCCGCTATCTGAGGAGCATTCTGAGCCCGTGGGCGGTGAAGCGCCTGCACGAGTACAACGGAGACATCCGCAAGTTCCGCGTGGTGCGCCGCTTCCCTTCCATCCTGCGTCAGATCGGCATCGCGAAAACCGAGCCTGGCGACGAGAACAATCAGGACATCTCGTCGCTCGTCGGCAAGGTGGACATCCGCAAGCTCGAGCAATACGCGCAGGACGACGCCGACGCCTACAGCTACTCGGGCGGCCTGTGCCTCGCGAATCAGGGCCTGCTCGAATTCGTCGAAATGTTCAAGGCGCCGATCAAGGTTCTGCACCCACTGCTCACGGCCACCCAGGAAGGCAACTTCAAGGGCACCGAAGGATTCGGCGCGATTCCGTTCAACGGCATCATCCTCGCGCACTCGAACGAGTCGGAGTGGAAGGCGTTCCGCAACAATCGCAACAATGAAGCCCTGCTCGACCGTATCTTCGTGGTGAAGGTGCCGTACTGCCTGCGCTATTCGGAAGAGATGAAGATCTACGAGAAGCTGTTGCGCAATTCGTCGCTTGCCGAGGCCGTATGCGCGCCTGGCACGCTCAAGATGATGGCGCAGATGTCGGTGCTCACGCGCTTGCAGGAGCCCGAGAATTCCAGCCTCTTCTCGAAGATGCAGGTGTACGACGGCGAAAATCTCAAGGACACCGATCCAAAAGCGAAGTCCTACCAGGAATACCGCGACTTCGCCGGTGTGGACGAAGGCATGAACGGGGTCTCCACGCGTTTCGCGTTCAAGATCCTGTCGCGCGTGTTCAACTTCGACTCGACGGAAGTGGCCGCGAATCCGGTGCACCTCATGTACGTGCTCGAACAGCAGATCGAGCGCGAACAGTTCCCGCCGGAAACCGAGCAGAAGTATCTGTCGTTCGTGAAGGACGTATTGGCGTCGCGCTATGCCGAGTTCATCGGCAAGGAGATCCAGACCGCTTACCTCGAATCGTATTCGGAATACGGGCAGAATATCTTCGACCGCTATGTCACCTACGCCGACTTCTGGATCCAGGACCAGGAGTTCCGCGATCACGACACGGGCGAAAGCTTCGACCGCGCGGCGTTGAACGCCGAACTGGAGAAGATCGAGAAACCAGCGGGCATCAGCAACCCGAAGGACTTCCGCAACGAGATCGTGAACTTCGTGCTGCGCGCGCGCGCGGCGAATGCCGGCAAGAATCCGGCGTGGATCAGCTACGAGAAGCTGCGCGTGGTGATTGAGAAGAAAATGTTCTCTAACACGGAAGAACTTTTGCCTGTTATCTCGTTCAATGCCAAAGGATCGGCGGAAGAGCAGCGCAAGCACGAAGACTTCGTCAACCGCATGGTGGCGAAGGGCTATACGCCGAAGCAGGTCCGGTTGTTGTGTGACTGGTATCTGCGCGTGCGCAAGTCGTCATGAACGAAGTGGCTTTACCGTCCGAACGCGCCGCCGCCATGCAGTTGCGGCGGCGCACCAGGACCTCCGGCGGGGCGCAGGCTGCGGGGCCATGAGCGGGTGAACGCGGCACGCACGATGGCAGACGCGGCAATGAACACTGCGCACCTCGCCCATTCGAAACTCGAGCGGGAGACTGGATGTGCTTCATCAAATCATCGACCGCAGGCTGGCCGGCAAGAACAAGAGCATTGCCAATCGCGAGCGCTTTTTGCGCCGTGTGAAGAACTATATTCGTCACGCCGTCTCGGAAGCCGTGCGTGACCGCAGCATCAAGGACATACAGAACAACCAGAGCATCACCATTCCACGCAAGGACATCGCCGAGCCCTCGTTCCGGCACGGTCCCGGCGGCAGGCGCGAGATGGTCCATCCCGGCAACGAGGACTACATACGCGGCGACCGCATTCCCCGGCCGCAGGGCGGCGGGGGCGGTGGCGGCAGCCAGGCGAGCAACGAGGGCGAAGGTCAGGACGACTTCGTGTTCGAACTTTCGCGCGAAGAATTCATGCAGTACTTCTTCGACGACCTCGAACTGCCGCGCCTCGTCAAAACCCATCTCATGGCCGTGCCCACGTGGAAGAACATCCGCGCGGGATGGGCGGCCGAGGGTACGCCCAACAACATCGACGTCGTACGGTCTTTGCGCAGCGCGCTGGGTCGGCGCATCGCGCTCGGTGCCCCGCTCGTCAACGAACTGCACGAACTCGAAGAGCAGCTCGAAGCGCTCAAGACCGACCCGGCGGACAGGCGCGAAGAAATCGCGCGGCTCGAAGAGCAGATTCATCACCTGCGCGGGCGCATCTGGCGCATTCCGTTCATCGATCCGTTCGATCTGCGTTACGTGAATCGGGTGAAGCAGCCGCAACCGTCCAGCCAGGCCGTGATGTTCTGCCTGATGGACGTGTCGGGCTCAATGGACGAGCAACGCAAGGATCTTTCCAAGCGCTTCTTCATCCTCCTTTACCTGTTCCTCAAGCGCAATTACGAAAAGATCGAGGTGGTGTTCATTCGCCACCATACGCGCGCCGAGGAAGTGGACGAGGACACTTTCTTTCATTCCACCGAAAGCGGCGGCACGGTCGTGTCGAGTGCACTGGAGCTGATGAAAAAAGTGATCGAGGACCGTTATTCGCCAAGCGACTGGAACATCTACGGCGCTCAGGCTTCGGACGGCGACAATTGGACTGACGATTCACCCAAGTGCCGCAAGTTCCTCGCGGATGACATCCTGCCGCAGGTGCGCTATTTTGCGTATATTCAGGTGACGCCGGAGGAGCAGAACCTCTGGCTCGAATATGCGCAGCTCGCACTGACCGAACCGCATCTGGCGATGAAGAAAGTCGACACCGCGGCCGACATCTATCCGGTATTCCGGGAGCTGTTTGAAAAACAGGTGGAGCATTCATGACGACACGCCACCTGCACAATGAGGCGCGCGGCTACCAGCCAGAGCGCCGGAAGACGAGCGGCCACGCAAAAGGGCATCATGGCGAACGCGACGAGGAGCGCAAGCTCGACCCTCGCGAAGACGCCGAAGCGCCCGACCTAGCCGCCGAGGCTGCTCGCCACAAGGAGCATGGGCTCGCCCAGCAAAGGGAAGTGCAAATGAACGTAGCCGACCGACGGCCGTTGCCGTGCCCATCCGACTGGACCTTCGAACTCATCGAGGAGTACGACACACACATCTCCCATGTTGCAGAGCAATATGAACTTGATGTGTACCCCATTCAGCTCGAACTGATCAGCGCCGAGCAGATGATGGACGCCTACGCGTCCGTCGGCATGCCTGTGAACTATCGGCACTGGTCGTTCGGGAAGCATTTTCTCTCGACCGAGAAGAGCTACCGCCGCGGCCAGATGGGTCTCGCCTACGAAATCGTCATCAACTCGAATCCCTGCATTGCCTACCTCATGGAAGAGAACACCATGACGATGCAGGCGCTCGTGATCGCGCACGCCGCGTACGGGCACAACTCGTTCTTCAAGGGCAACTATCTGTTCCGTTTATGGACGGATGCGCACGCCATCATCGATTACCTCGTCTACGCCAAGAACTACATCGCCGAATGCGAGGAGCGTTATGGTCTCGACCGCGTGGAAGAGTTGCTCGACTCGTGCCACGCGCTCATGAACTACGGCGTGGACCGCTACAAGCGGCCGCAAAAGCTCTCGCTCGAACGCGAGGCGGCGCTGCGCCGGGAACGCGAGGCTTATCTGCAGTCCCAGGTCAATGAACTGTGGCGCACGCTGCCCAAGCAGCAGATGCCCATTACCGAGGAAGTGGACGAGCGCTTCCCCCCCGAGCCGCAGGAAAACCTGTTGTATTTCGCCGAAAAGAACTCGCCGCTGCTGGAGCCCTGGGAGCGCGAGGTGATTCGCATCGTGCGCAAGATCGGGCAGTACTTCTACCCGCAGCGGCAAACCCAGGTCATGAACGAAGGCTGGGCGACGTTCTGGCATTACACGCTGCTCAACACGCTCTATACGCAGGGCAAACTCGAAGACGGCTTCATGATGGAGTTCCTGCATTCGCACAGCAACGTGATCTACCAGCCGCCAGTGACGAAGCCGTATTACAGCGGCATCAATCCTTATGCGCTCGGGTTCTCGATGATGAGCGACATCCGTCGCATTTGCGAGAACCCCACGGAAGAGGACCGCAAGTGGTTCCCCGAACTGGCCGGCAGTCCGTGGCTCAAGGCACTGCACTACGCGATGCGCAACTTCAAGGACGAGAGCTTTATCGCGCAATATTTGTCGCCGCATCTGATCCGCGAAATGCGGCTCTTCTCCGTGCTCGACGACGACATGCGCGACGCGCTCGAAGTGTCTGCCATCCACGACGAAAGCGGCTACCAGTACGTGCGGCAGGCGCTTTCGAGGCAGTACGACATGCATCACCGCGAACCGAACATCCAGGTGTGGTCGGTGAACACGCGTGGCGATCGCAGCCTCACATTGCGCCACTTCATGAGCGACAACCGCCACCTGTCGGGCGACACTGACGAAGTGCTGCGCCACATGGCGCGCCTGTGGCAGTTCGACGTGTTCCTCGAAAGCGTGGATGAGAACGGCACTGTGAGGAAGCGCTATGAATGCCGCTATATGCCGCCGCCGGTCCGGTTATAACGGCTAGCGTTGTTGTCCCATTGCCGTACGATCGAGCCTGGCAAACACGAGGCCAGCCTGCGGGCTGGCCTCTTTCTTTAATGCACGTCCATCGACGTTGCAATCGACCGTGTGCCGGAACGCCCCCGCGCGCTAAGATACTGCGCCTGTGAACCTTTGACCAAGAACCTCACGCAGAGGCGGATCTCAAAAGGATGGGGTATGGCATTTGAATTCTTTCGCGGGGTGCGGCCGCTCACGCGCGCCTCGGCGTTGCGCGATGCGTTGGCAGGCGTGCAACTCGCATCGATGAATGTCCCGCAACTGCTTGGCTACGCCCGTATCGCGGGGATGCCTGCTGTCACAGGCCTTTACACGGGCTTCCTGCCACTCGTTGCGTTTGCACTCTTCGGCGCGTCGCGCCATCTCGTGGTCGCCGCCGACTCGGCTACGGCCACCATTTTCGCGAGCCGTCTCTCGACCATGGCGGTGCCTTCGAGCGCAGAGTATGTTGCGCTCGCCGGCATGACCGCCTTGCTCACCGCCGTGATGCTGGTGATCGCCCGCGCCTTTCGGCTGGGCTTTCTCGCAGACTTTCTCTCGCGCACCGTGCTCGCGGGTTTCCTCACAGGCGTAGGCGTACAGGTGGGCGTGGCGATGTTCGGCGACATGCTCGGCATCACCGTCAATTCGCGCCGCACTGTCTTGCAGATCAAGCAGATCGTCACGCAGTTGCCCGCCATCCACTGGCCGACGCTCGCCATCGCCGCAGCCGTCGTCGCCGTCATTCTGGTCTTCAAGAAGGTTCGGCCGCGCTGGCCGGTGCCGCTCGTCGCGGTGGCGGGCAGCATCGCCGCGAGCGCCGCGCTGAACTTCGCGGGTCATGGCATTGCAGTAATCGGCCCGGTGGAAGGCGGCTTGCCTCGCGTGAGCTTTCCCGCCGTGGACTGGTTTCAGATGATCGACCTGTTGCAGGTGGCAGCGGCATGCTTCGTCATCATCGTTGCGCAGAGCGCCGCAACGAGCCGCGCGTTCGCCGAGCGCTACGGCGAGCGCACCGACGAGGACGCCAATCTCCTCGGCCTTGCCGCGGCGAACGCGGCGGCGTCGATCAGCGGCGCCTTCGTCGTGAACGGCAGCCTCACGCAAACCGCGATGGCCGACCAGGCCGGCGCGCGCAGCCAGTTCGCACAACTCGTGTTCGCGGCAGTGGTGGTGGTCGTGCTGCTCTTCTTCGGCCGACTGCTGCAATATCTGCCGCACTGCGTGCTGGCCGCGATCGTCTTCACGATTGCCGTGGGGCTCGTGAACATCCGGCAGTTGATCGACATTCGACGCGAAAGCCCCGGTGAATTCTGGCTCGCGGTGACAACGGCGATTGCCGTTGTCGTGATCGGCGTCGAGAACGGCATCCTGATCGCGATTGCGCTTTCGCTGCTGCGTCACGTGCGCCACAGCTACCGGCCGCACACCATGGTGCTCGTGCCGAACGAGGAGGGCCACTGGCTGCCCGAGCCCGCACGAGCAGGGCAGCTCACGGCGCCGGGGCTGATCGTCTATCGCTTCGGCGCGGACCTGTTTTATGCGAACGACCATCTGTTCGTCGACGAGCTGCGCATGTTGATCGAGCGCGCGCCGTCCCCCGTCCATTGCTTGCTCGTGGACGCGGCGGCGATTACCGATCTCGATTATTCCGCGGGACGCGCCGTAATCGACCTTTGCGCGGACCTCACGGAGCGGGGCGTGAAGGTGATTTTCGGGCGCGTGAATCGCTACCTGCTCTCGGACATGGACCGGCACGGCATCACGCCCGTCATCGGTCGCGCAAATATCTTCCCGACACTGCACGAAGCGCTCGCGGCAGTGCGCCCAGATCTCGGATCACGCTCGGATGTCTGAAAGACATGCGCAAAGCTAGGGATCAATACGCGCCGTAGTCGGCGCGTGACGTGAAGAAACTACATACCAGCGTCCATAAAAACCCCGATTGTCCGTTGGAATTCGGCGCTGCTATCGTGCGTTCAAGCGCTGTGGAAGCGCTTCCACTCGAACCCGATCCGGCAGCGCTGAGGAAGTGCAGCCGGTGTTTCATGCGCAGGAGGCTCCGTGATCCAGGATACCGCTGCTGTGCCGCATACGACCGCTGCAACCGCCGACGATCCATTCACTCCATCTGCCAGTTCGGCGTTGTGGCGCAGCGACTTCCTCCTCGGCGCGGCCACAGCCTCGTATCAGATCGAGGGCGCCATCCACGAAGACGGGCGCCTGCCGTCGATCTGGGACACCTTCAGCGCCACTCCGGGCAAGGTGCTCGCGGGCGACACCGGCGCCGTGGCATGTGATCACTACCACCGATGGGAGGCCGATCTCGATCTGCTCGAGAGCCTGAACTTCGAGGCGTACCGCTTTTCGATCGCGTGGCCGCGCGTGATGGACGAGGCGGGGCGGCCCAATGCGAAAGGCGTCGCGTTCTACAAACGTCTGCTGGAGCGCCTGAGGGAAAAGGGCGTGCGCACCTTTGCCACGCTCTACCACTGGGACTTGCCGCAGCACTTGGAGGACCGCGGTGGCTGGCTCAACCGCGACACTGCGTATCGCTTCGCCGACTACGCCGACCTCATGAGCCGTGAGCTGTCCGGCCTCGTCGACGCGTGGATGACGCTCAACGAGCCGTGGTGCTCGGCTTACCTCGGTTATGGCAACGGCCATCATGCGCCGGGGCTCGCCAACGCCCGTTATGCCACTCAGGCCATGCACCATCTCCTGCTCGGGCACGGCCTCGCGACCGCTGTGCTGCGCGCGAACGATCCGGGCTCGACCAAGGGCATCGTGGCGAACGTGGGGCGTGGCACGCCCGACTCGTCATCGCCGGAAGATGTGCGCGCCGCGCGCCGTTTCGAGGTGCAGCACAACGCATGGATTCTCGATCCGCTGCTCAAGGGCGCGTATCCGGCAGAACTATTCGAGCTGTGGCCGGGCACCGAGCCGCTCGTGCTCGAAGGCGATATGGAGACGATCGCGGCCCCGCTCGATTTCCTCGGCATCAACTACTACTTCCGCACCAACGTGAAGAGCGACGGTGCGCACGGCTTCGTCGAGGTGCCGCTGAAGAATGTCGAGCGCACGCAGATGGGGTGGGAGGTCTATCCCGACGGACTGAGCGACCTGCTGACCGGCTTTGGCCGCACGTATGACAACCTGCCGCCCATCTACATCACGGAGAACGGCATGGCTTCGGACGACCGCGTGATTGACGGCCACGTGAACGATACGCAGCGCATCTCGTTCCTCAAGCGCCATCTCGCGGCGGTGGATGCGGCGATCAAGGCCGGCATCGACGTGCGCGGATACTTCGTCTGGTCGCTGCTCGACAATTTCGAATGGGCCTTCGGCTATGAACGACGCTTTGGCGTCGTGCACGTCGATTACGACACGCAGGTTCGCACGCCCAAGCGCAGCGCGGAACTCATCGCCCAATTCATCGCGCAGCGGCGCGCGCTCGATGGTGCGTGAAGGGATTGCAGGACGTTTGACGAGGGAAGGGCAACAACTAGCGTGACAACCACGGCACGGCATGCGACGCTCGTGGGCATGCCGCCTGACGTGCCGTGGCCGCGGAACATCCAGACCAGGAGCTTTGCAGCCCAACCCGGAGCAACCGCAGCCCTGCATGGGGCAGGCGTACGTGCTGAAGCACCCGCTCCGGACCGACAGGAGACGCAATGAAGCACAATGCACCCGTTCTGCGCGGCATCGTGGCCGCTCTCGCGCTGGCCGGCGCACTCGCGGCAGAGGCCGCGGAGCCGCTGAAGGCCAACGTGATTCACTGGTGGACGTCGGGCGGCGAGTCGGCCGCGATCAAGCAGTTCGCGCTCGCCTACGATCAGGCGGGTGGCAAATGGGTGGACAACGCGATCGCCGGTGCGGACCAGGCGCGTGCAACGGCGATCAACCGTATCGTCGGCGGCGATCCGCCCACCGCTGCGCAGTTCAACACGTCGAAGCAGTTTCACGATCTCATCGACCAGGGACTCCTGAACAATGTCGATGCGGTCGCAACGAAGGAGAACTGGAGCGGCACGTTTCCCGAATCGATTCTCACGGCGATCAAGGTCAAAGGGCATTACTATGCGGCGCCCGTGAATATTCACATGCAGGACTGGTTCTTCTATTCGAAGCCGGCATTCGCGAAGGCCGGGATCAAGGGCGAACCGCAGAATTTCGACGAACTGTTCGCGGATCTCGACAGGCTCAAGGCGGCCGGCCTGATTCCGCTCGCGCTGGGCGGCCAGGCATGGCAGGAGAAAATCACTTTCGACGCGATCTTCGCCGACATGGATCGCGATCTCTACATGAAGGTCTACCGCGACCGCGACGCGAACGCCGTGAATTCGCCCGCGTTCCGCAACGTCCTCACGACCTTCAAGCGGTTGCATAATTACGTGGATGCGGGTTCGCCTGGCCGCAACTGGAACGATGCCACGGCGCTCGTGATTTCGGGCAAGGCGGGTATGCAGATCATGGGCGACTGGGCCAAGGGCGAGTTTTCGGCTGCGAACCAGGTAGCCGGCAAGGACTTCGGATGCTTCCCCGGTTTTCCGAAGTCTCCCTACATGATCGCCGGCGACGTGTTCGTGTTCCCGAAGACCGACAACGCGGAGCAGGTGAAGGCGCAGCAACTGCTCGCCACGGTGATGACGTCGCCCCCCGCGCAGGTCGCGTTCAACCAGCGCAAGGGCTCGATCCCGATCCGTCCGGACGTGGACACGTCGGGCTTCGACATTTGTGCGAAGGAGGGCATGGCGCTCATGAAGGACAAGTCGCGGCAACTGCCGAATCCGGAAATGCTGATTCCGCCCGATGTCCAGGGCGCGCTCCAGGATGTGATCACGAACTTCTGGAACAAGAGCCAGTCTGCCGACGACGCGCAGAAGGCCTTTGCCACTGCAATCAAGAGCTGAGCCCGATTATGTACGCCGCCAGGGTGCATCCGGCCAGGCGCCAGGCGGGGCAAACGCGTAGCGGGCGCCCCGCGCGCCGGCGCCTTTCGCTCGCCGCCTGGGTCGCGCTCGCGCCGATGGCGGCGACCGTGCTCTTCGCGTATCTCGGGACCATGCTGTGGACGGCGCGCGTGTCGCTCAGCCTCTCTCGCTCGCTGCCGTCCAACACCTTCGCGGGTGTGACGCAGTACGTGCGGCTCTTCCAGAACGACCGCTGGATCCTGTCGCTGCAGAATCTCGCCATCTACGGCGCATGCTTCATCGCGGCGTGCCTCGTGATCGGGCTTCTGCTCGCGATCTTCATCGACCAGCGCGTGGCGGCGGAGGGCGCGCTGCGCACCGTGTTTCTTTATCCGTATGCGATGTCGTTCGTCGCAACGGGGCTCGTCTGGCAGTGGATCCTCAATCCCGAACTCGGCGTCCAGGCCGTGCTGCGGCAGCTGGGATTCGAGCACGCGAGGTTCGACTGGATCGTCACGCAGCGTTTTGCGATCTATACGCTCGTGATCGCCACGGTGTGGCAGGCATCGGGTCTCGTCATGGCGCTGATGCTCGCGGGCTTGCGCGGCATCGACGACGAGATCTGGAAAGCGGCGCGCCTCGACGGCATCCCGCGCTGGCGTGTCTACGCGAGCATCGTCGTGCCGATGCTCAAGACCTCGCTTTCCACCGCGTTCGTGCTGCTGTTCGTGATGGTGGTGAAACTCTACGACGCCGTGGTCGCGATGACGCAGGGCGGCCCGGGCACGGCGAGCGAGGTGCCTGCCAAGTTCATCATGGACTATCTGTTCAATCGCGCGAACATCGGGCTCGCTTCGGCGGCGTCAATCGTACTGCTCGCCACCGTGCTCGCGATCCTTGCGCCGTTCTTCTACGCGCGCAGCCGCACGGCGCTCAAAGGAGACCGCGCATGAGCACACCGCTGGCCGATCCCCGGGGCACCGCGCCTGCAGCGGCGGTGCGCGCGCGGAGAGGGCGCAAGCCCCGCAGCCGCGTCACGCCGGCGCGACTCGGCGTCTACGCGTTTCTCTTCACGGCAGCGCTGTTTTTCCTGCTGCCGCTCTATGTGATGCTCGTGACCTCGGTAAAGCCGATGGACGAAATCCGTCTCGGCCATCTGCTCGCGCTGCCGGTGCACTTCACACTTGCCCCGTGGCGCGATGCGTGGTCCTCCGCGTGCACGGGCCTCGATTGCGGCGGCATTCGCGTAGGCTTCTGGAATTCGGTGCGCATCGTCGTGCCAAGCACGTTCTTTTCTATCGCCGTGGGTGCGGTGAACGGCTATGCGCTGTCGTTCTGGCGGCCGCGGGGCGCGGGGGTGCTGTTCGGCATCCTGCTCGCAGGCGCGTTCATTCCCGTGCAGGTCATGGTGTACCCGCTCGTGCGCGTACTGGCTTTCGTGCATCTCTTCAGTTCGCTCGCCGGCATCGTCGTGATCCATACGATCTTCGGCATGCCGGTCATGACGCTGCTGTTTCGCAACTACTACGCGTCATTGCCGCAGGAGCTCTTCAAGGCGGCGCGCATCGACGGCGGCGGCTTCTGGCGCATCTTCACGCAGCTCATGCTGCCGATGTCGGTGCCCATCATCGTCGTGGCCATCATCATGCAGGTCACCGGCATCTGGAACGACTACATCCTCGGCCTCGTGTTCGCGGGCACGAAAAATCTGCCGATGACGGTGCAGCTCAACAACATCATCAACACCACGACGGGCGAGCGCATCTACAACGTCAACATGGCCGCGACGATTCTCACGTCGGCCGTGCCGCTCGCGATCTATTTCATCTCGGGACGCTGGTTCGTGCGCGGCATCGCGTCGGGCGCGGTGAAGGGCTAGGAGCAGGGCATGGGCAATCTCACGAATGTTTGCGTACGCAACCTGCGGATCGAACTCGGCGCGAACACTGTCATCGATGAACTCGATCTCGATGTGCGCGCGGGCGAATTCGTCGTGCTGCTCGGGCCTTCGGGATGCGGAAAATCGACGTTGCTTCACAGCATAGCGGGCCTCGTCGACGTGACCGACGGCAGCATCGAGATCGGCGGCGAGGACATGACATGGGCCGACCCGAAAGACCGCGGCGTGGCGCTCGTATTCCAGTCGTATGCGCTGTATCCGACGATGAACGTGGAGCGCAATCTCTCGTTCGCACTCCGTATCAATGGCACGCCGAAAGCGGAGATCGACCGCCGCGTGAAGCGCGCCGCCGAAATGCTGCAGCTCGGGCCGCTGCTCTCGCGCAAACCGGCGCAGCTATCCGGTGGGCAGCGCCAGCGCGTCGCGATCGGGCGTGCGCTCGTGCGCGAGGCAGATGTGTTCCTGTTCGACGAACCGCTTTCGAATCTCGACGCCAAGCTGCGCACCGAGTTGCGCCGCGAGCTGAAGCAATTGCACCAGCAGTTGGGCGCGACAATGATCTATGTGACGCACGACCAGGTCGAAGCGATGACGCTCGCCACGCGCATGGCGGTGATGAAGGGCGGGGCGATCCAGCAATTCGGCACGCCGGCAGAAGTGTACGCGCGCCCCGAGAACCTCTTTGTCGCGACCTTTCTTGGCGCGCCGCCGATGAACCTGCTGCAGGGAAGGCTCGAAGCCGCCGAAGGCCGCCTGCGTTTTCGCGGGCAGGGTGTCGACGTCGATGTCTCGGCGTACGCGTTCAAGGGCACGCCCGATCCGACACGTGCCTGCGTGCTGGGTGTGCGCCCGGAGGACGTGCACGTGGGCGCGGTACGCCCGAACGAAGCGGCGTGGGAAGGGCGCTTGACGCTGGTGGAACCCATGGGCAATCATCGTGTGGTGTGGGTCGAATACCATGGCGCGCAGATCGCGTCGATCGATCAGGGCAAAACGCCGCTTGCGAGGGAAGCCGGCGTGCCGTTTTCCTTCGACGGCGCGCATGTTTCGCTGTTTGACGAAGAGACGGGCGCACGCATTTGATGGACACAACCAGCACCAAAAGAGAGACCAGGAACGTGGCGACCCTGAAAGACGTAGCAGCGCTAGCCGGCGTGGGCCTTTCGACAGCTTCGCGCGCGATATCGGGCAACGGTCCGGTATCGGCGGATGCGGCCGCGCGTGTGCAGGCCGCAATCGAGCAACTCAATTTCCGGCCATCGTCGATCGGCCGGGCAATGGCCACGAAGCAGCTCGGCATCATTGGCATTTTCGTGCCCACCTTTTTCGGCTCGTACTACGGCACGATCCTGAAGGAAACCGATACGCAGTTGCGCGCCGTGCGGCGTCACGTGGTGGTCGCGACGGGTTGCGGGGAGGCTTCGCCGCGCGAGCAGGCCATCGAGGCGGTGCGCTTTCTGATCGGCCGCGATTGCGACGGCGTGGTGGTCATCAGCCATGATCTCTATGACGACGATTTGCAGATGCTGCACGCCATGCACCCGCGGATGGCTTTCCTGAACCGCTCGTTCGATCAGTTACCCGAAGCATCCTTTTGCGCCGACCATTTTCACGGCGGCGAGCTGGCCGCCCGAACGCTCATCGAGCATGGTCATCGCGCGCTTGCGGTAATCGGCGGGCCGTCCACGTCATCGGACAATGCGGCGCGCCTGCACGGCTTTTTCGCGGAGCTCGCGCGCCACGGCATCGAACGCAAGACCGTGCCGCATATCGTCTCGGACTTTTCGCCGGAAGGCGGCTATCTGGCGGCCGGTACGCTCCTCGCGCGCAAGCACCGCTTCACCGGGCTCTTTTGCGCGAACGACACGATGGCCATGAGCGCACTTGCGCGCCTGCAACAAGCCGGGTTGCGCGTGCCCGAGGACGTCTCTGTGATCGGCTACGACGACGATTATTCAGCGGCCTACATGGCGCCCGCGCTGACGTCGGTGCACATTCCTACCGCCGAGCTCACCCGTAACGCCGTGCGCTGGCTCATCAACCAGTGCTACGGCACGCAGTGGCCGATCGAGCGCACCTTTCCCGTGAGCGTCACGATGCGCGATTCGGTGGTGCGGGCGAAGTGACGTATGCGGCGGCGGGAAGGCTGGCGTCCCGCAGATCGGATGGGCCATATGTGGTGCCGATGCTGCGTTTTTCATATTTAACATAAGACAAATTAGCGAAGTTTTTTTTGTTACGGCTTTTTTGAAATGTCCGGTTCTGGCTCATTAGAGATGTCCGGCGGGACGGACGTTAGTGCCGATTCGCGAGCGCTACGCAGATCCACGTCCCCTGGCCGGCGATCTGTCAACTTGTGAACGGCGCACCGGTTCACCTCGCCAACTTCAAAGACGCCTCTGTCTCATCGCAGCGTGCAAGGTGTATCGTGACAGGTGCCCGCTACAGCATCGACTGCGCAGATGCCGCCCGTTACCGGCAACGCCCCGGGAAAAGTTGCAACACGCAAAAGCGGGGAGCGCTTCCCGCAGAATACAAACAGCCGCCAGATGGGCGGAGCAAGGCAGATGAATGCTGTGCACGGTTCCGGCTCGGATAGTAGCCTCCAGACGTTGTGGGAGGACGGCGAGCGCATGTTCTGTCGCGCACGGCCACCGGGCGGCAGTCAAACTGTTCTAATGGCGAAATGCGCTGAGGAATATCCTGCGTCCGCCACCCTCGATCGCCTCGCCCACGAATTCGCGCTGAAGGACCAACTCGACCGTGCCTGGGCAGTGGTGCCAACGGAACTGGTGCGCGCTGACGGGCGCGTAGTCCTCGTGTTCGACGATCCTGGCGGCGAGTTGCTCGAGCGGCAGATCGGCACCCCGATGGAAACGGGAAGCGTCCTGGCCATCGCCGTGGCCATCGCGGCAGCATTGGGAAAGCTCCACCAGTGCGGCCTGGTCCACAAGGATCTCAAGCCGGCGCATATCCTCGTGAACTGCATGGATGGCCAGGTGCGGCTCACCGGCTTCGGCATCGCCTCGCAGCTGCCGCGCGAGCGTCAGCTGCCCGAGCCGCCCGAAACCATCGCCGGTACCCTCGCCTACATGTCGCCCGAGCAGACCGGACGGATGAATCGGTCGATCGATTCACGCAGTGACCTCTACGGATTCGGCGTCGTGCTCTATCAGATGCTGACCGGCGTGCTGCCGTTCACCGCCGCCGATCCCATGGAGTGGGTGCACTGTCACGTCGCCCGAAAGGCGGTACCGCCCAACGCGCGGGTACAGACGGTTCCGCGAGCACTCTCGGAACTCGTGATGATGCTGCTTGCCAAGACACCCGAGGAGCGCTACCAGACGGCAGCCGGCGTCGAGTGGGATCTGCGTCACTGTCTTGCCGAATGGCGGCGCCAGCACCGCATCGATGACTTCCCGCCAGGCAGACACGACACGCCCGATCGACTGCTGATTCCCGAGACGCTCTATGGGCGGGAGCGCGAGGTCGGAACCCTGGTCGCGGCATTCAGCCGTGTCGCCAGCAACGCCACGGCGGAGCTAGTGCTGGTTTCCGGGTATTCCGGTATTGGCAAGTCCGCCGTCGTCAACGAATTGCACAAGGTGCTTGTTGCGCCCAGGGGTCTTTTCGCTTCGGGCAAGTTCGACCAGTATAAGCGCGACATACCCTACTCAACGCTGGTGCAAGCGTTTCAGTGCCTGGTCCGGTCGCTTCTCGGCAAGCGTGAAACAGAACTGGCGATCTGGCGCGACGCTCTGAGGGAGGCGCTGGCGCCGAACGCGCGCCTCCTGACTGACCTGATCCCCGAACTCATACTCATCATCGGCGATCAGCCGCCCGTCCCGGAACTCGAGCCGAACCAGGCGCAGCGCCGATTCCAGCTGGTCTTCCGGCGCTTCATGGGTGTCTTTGCCCAAAGCGACCATCCGCTTGCGCTGTTTCTCGATGATCTGCAATGGCTCGATGCCGCAACGCTTGACCTGCTCGAGGATCTCCTCACCCACCCGAACCCGCAACATCTGTTGCTCGTCGGCGCCTATCGCAGCAACGAGGTAGATCCATGCCATCCGCTCATGCGCAAGCTTCAGGCAATCAGGCGAGCGGGCGTAGCGATCAACGAAATCGCGCTTGGGCCGCTCGACTGCGAAAACGTGAAGCAACTGGCTGCAGATGCCCTTCACGTTGAGCCCGAATTTGTCTATCCATTCGCGCAACTCGTGCATGAGAAGACGGGTGGCAACCCCTTCTTCGTCATCCAGTTTCTACACACGCTCGCAGACGAGAACCTGCTCACCTTCGATCACAGGACGGTTCGCTGGACGTGGGACCTTCACCGCATTCACGGCAAGGGTTACACCGACAATGTGGCGGACCTGATGATCGCAAAGCTCACTCGCCTGCCCGCTGAGACGCAGCGTGCGCTGCAACTGTTCGCCTGCCTCGGCAATACGGCGGGGATCGAGATGCTCTCGAAGGTGCTGGAGTTACTCGCTGGCCTGCGCGCGAAAGCGGCGACCGCCTATGAGTCGGCGCTCAGCTACCTTTCGATCGGCGCAGAGCTCGTCGGGCACGAAGGCTGGGCCCGCAGGCAGGACCTGCTCTTCCCCTTGGAGCTGAACCGTGCCGAATGCGAATTCCTGACCGGCAGGGTATCGGCATCTGAAGAACGATTGAACCTGCTTTCGCGTCACGCCGCGAACATGCCTGAACGCGCGAATGTCACATCGCTGCGCGTCGATCTCTACATGACGCTCGATCAGGCGAGTCGCGCGGTCGCGGTCACACTCGACTATCTCCGGCATGTGGGCCTCGACTGGTCGCCCCATCCTGCCGAATACAAAGCGCAGGAAGAATACGGGCGAATCTGGGCCCAGCTTGGAAACCGCACCATCGACTCGCTCATCGACCTGCCGCTGATGACCGATTCGCAATCGCTGGCAACCATGGACGTCCTGACCAAGGTCATGCCGGCGGCGTTGTTTACCGATGGCAATCTGTGGTCCCTGGTGGTCTCGAGAGCCGTCAATCTCAGCCTGGAGCGCGGCAATTGCGATGGTTCCGCGTCGGCCTATATCCGCCTCGGCATGATGGCCGGCGCACGTTTCGGCCACTACGACGTCGCATTCCAGTTCGGGAAACTGGGTTTCGACCTTGTCGAACGTCGCGGGTTGATCCGGTTCCGGGCAAGAGCCTATATGCATTTCGGCAACGTTATCTTGCCGATGGCCAGACATCTGCGGGAAGGCCGGGAACTGATGCGCCGCGCGCGCGATGCGGCCACGGATACTGGCGACCTGGTCTGCGAAGCCTACTGCCATACGCATATGACGACGAATCTGCTAATCGGTGGCGATCCGCTTGCCGATGTGCAACGCGAGGCGGAGGCCAGCCTCATGTTCGCGCAAAAGACATGTTTCGGGTTCGCCGTCGACGTCAGCGCGACCCAGCTCGCCCTGGTGCGAACGCTGCGCGGTCTGACGCCCACATTCGGCTCATTCGACGAAGAGCAGTTCGATGAGAAGCAGATCGAGCGTCATTTCCTCGAGAATCCGGACCTCGTCATTGCCCATTGCTGGTACTGGATTCGCAAACTGCAGGCGCGCTTCTTTTGCGGCGATTACGCGGGCGCCGTAGACGCCGCGTTGAGAGCACAAGGCTTGCTGTGGACGTCCGCGTCTTATCTGGAGGAAACGGAATATCACTTCTACAGCGCCCTGTCGTTAGCCGCCTGCGACGGTCCAGTCTCCAACCGCAAGCGGGAGAAGTCTCTCGAAGCGGTGGAAGCCCACCACCGGTACCTGCAACTACGAAGCCAGGCCTCCCCCGAGAATTTCGGGAACTGCGCCGCACTGGTTGCCGCCGAGATAGCGCGCCTCAAGGGCCGCGACATCGAAGCAATGCGCCTCTATGACGAAGCTGTTCATTCGGCACGCACAAGCGGCTTCGTACAAAACGAGGCGCTCGCAAACGAACTTGCGTACCGTTTTTACACGGCACGTGGTTTTGAAAAGATTGCACGTGTGTACCTGCACGACGCGCGACAAGGCTACCGACGTTGGGGCGCCGACGGCAAGGTGCGGCAACTCCAGGAAACGCATCCGTATCTAAGGGAAGAACAGCGCGCTCCCACGCCAACGAGTACGATCGGGGCGCCTGTTGAACACCTCGACCTGGCGACCGTGATCAAGGTGTCGCAGTCGATCTCGGGCGAGATCGTGCTGGACAGGCTGATCGACATGGTCATGCGCACGGCAATCGCGCAGGCGGGCGCCGAGCGCGGCTTGCTGATTCTTCCCGAAGGCGTTGAACTGAGAATCGCAGCAGAGGCCACTACGAGCGGTGAAACGCTTGAGGTGAAGTTGGGCGACGTGCCAGTGAGTGCGACATTACTGCCTGAGTCGGTGCTCTACCATGTACTGCGCACGGGCGAGAGTGTCATCCTCGACGATGCTTTGGCGGCACCCGCATTTGCCGTGGATCCTTACATCCACCGGCACCGTATCCGCTCGATGCTTTGCCTGCCATTGATGAACCAGGCCAAGCTCATTGGTGCGCTCTACCTCGAAAACAACCTGACTACCTGCGCATTCGCGCCGTCCCGGATCGCGGTGCTCCGGCTGCTCGCTTCACAGGCTGCGACTTCACTGGAGAATACCCGCCTCTACCGCGACCTGGCCAAGCGTGAAGCCAGGATCCGGCGTCTCGTTGATGCGAACATCATCGGCATCATCGTGTGGAATGCGGATGGCGATATTCTCGAGGCCAATGATGCATTTCTGCGAATGGTAGGCTACGAGCGCGCGGATCTTGTTTCTGGTCGCGTACGGTGGCGTGATCTGACGCCACCCGAATGGCGCGAAGACGCCGAACGTGCGCTGGCACAGATCGCGCAAAGCGGACGCGCACAGCCCGCTGAGAAAGAGTACGTCAGGAAGGACGGCACCCGGGTGCCTGTTCTGGTGGGTCGGGCCGCGTTCGACGTCAGTGGCGAGGAAGGGGTCGCCTTCGTGGTCGATCTGACCGAGCGCAAGGAAGCGGAGCTTCGCCTGCGCGAGTCCTATGAAATGCTCAGGGAACTGACTTCCCGTCGTGAGACGGCCCGCGAGGAGGAACGCAAACACATCGCTCGGGAAATGCATGACGAACTCGGTCAACATCTCACTGCGCTTCGCCTGAAGGCATCCGTGCTGCGCATGCGGCTTGGCAAGGACAACCTTGAACTGGTTGAACAGTCGGACGCACTGACGACACTCGTGGACGAAACCATGCAGGTCGTTCGGGGCGTCATCGCGTCGCTGCGCCCCGCGGCACTGGACACGGGTATCGTTGCGGCTTTGGAATGGCTGGCAGCCGGCTTCAATCGCAGTCACCGCACGGTGTGCCGGCTGCGCGTGGAGGACGAGAATATCGCTGTGAACGAGCAGCGGGCAATCGTGCTGTTTCGCGTTGCCCAGGAGGCACTGACCAATGTCGCGCGCCATGCAGAGGCTAGTGAGGTCATCATCGCGCTAACACAAACGCACGGCGCCTGCGTGCTCGAAGTGCTCGACAATGGCTTGGGATTCGATCCGCAAGCGACCAGAAAAAGGTCGTTCGGGCTAGCCGGAATGGAGGAGCGTGTTCAGATGCTGGGCGGCCAGATCGAAATCACGAGTTCGCCGGGAAGGGGCACCAGGATCAAGGTGACCCTCCCCGACAAGCCGGCTCCGTGAAACCGCTCCGGAGGGAGAGCGTACCCGTATCGGGCGATAAATCCCGATGGTCACCCACGCGGGTAGCTCGGCAAGGCGCCGCGCGCTTGCCAAACGCGCGGCATTGACGTCCATTGCCCCTTACGCGAACGCTGTGAAGAACCCGCGGCGTTCTTCAGCTTAGAGTTTTGCTTCTAGGCGAGCAACGTCAAGGCATCCGCGAGCGAGAGCACCGTCGTACGCGACTCGAATGCAGTGGAGAATAGACGCTCATGGACCACCAGATCCGGGTCATAACAGCAATCCTTGACGGTGTACAACCGGAAATCCGCATCGCTCGCGTACGCGACCGATGACAGCACGACGCCCGTCGAAGCAATGCCCGCCATGATTAGCGAATCGATGCCTCGTGCCGTGAGTCGTGCCTGCAGATCCGTGCCGAAGAAGACGCTTGCGCGGTGCGCGATGATGAGCGGCTCAGTGGCCTGCCGGTTCAACTCCGGCGCGATCTCGTCGTCGACAAATAGCCCGAGCCGTTTGATCCCCTGCCCGTTCCTGTTCAATGGACTGACTTCCGGATATCCGGGCTGAAACCGCAGGTTGGCGAAATAGACGTCGACGCCCTTGGCCCGCGCTGCGTCGCACAGTTCTCGCGTGTGGCTGAGCAAGGTTCTCGCGACCGATGGAAAGAGCCCCAGAACGTCGGTCTGATAGTGCATGACGACAAGCGCGGTTTTACCCGGCACGATGGCAGGAATCTGTGAACTCACACGTGGCTCCCGATTCGTAGCGCCTTCATTTTCTCTTCCCGGTCGATGCCGGTCATATTCGCACACGAGAACCTGAAATGCGCCAGCAGTGCCCCTTTTGCGTGGGTCGCAGCCGAATGTTCGGATATCTGGCTTTGTGACTAGAGGCTTTATCTCGCAGACCATGCGCGCCGTATCGTCACGCGAGGGCGTGACCCACGTCATCGGGAAGATTATCGAGCGCGCGGCTGCCATCGAGGCGCGCTTCGCTTTCGCCGCCAAAAGCCGTTTCGCTATAGGCAATGAGCTTGAAGCCGCTGCCCGCGGACCTGGGGATAGTGATACCCCAATGCCAGCCTCCCTCCTGCTCGAAGACATGTAGCACCGGAGATGCATGCAACTCGGAAGATCGATTCGTCATGTCACGCCCTCCTTTAGAAAGCAGCGAGGCAGCCGGCAGACTCGTTCAGTGTAGGCATCATTTTGCTGCGGTGCAATAAATATCGACGTCGGAGCCAGATCCTACGCCATTTGGCGTCGTCAACCCGCAACAAAGCGCAACAGGTGGCAACGAGAAGCAACCATCGGAAACACGTTCAAAGGCACGTGCGCAGCGCCCGCCAGAGGGGTGCCGACGACATGGTGCCGACGACATGGCGACGACAGCCAGCAAGACATCGAAGAGCAAATGGCCGGCTATCGTACTGGTCGTGCTCACGCTGCTGTTTCACCGACGATGCCTACGCCACGCCAGCCAGTCATTGCAGAGCAGGTTGCGCTGTTCGCGCTGCGTGGGGAGATCATCGCGCAGGACATCGCATTGACGAAGGCGCTCGGCGGCGGATCTCGCTCCGACTCGCCCGTCGAGCTGAAGCCGCGCTGACCAACGCGCAGCCGGCTCTCAGAACTGCTCCGCCCGAAGCGATGCGAATTCCGCACGGCACGCATCACTAAACGGGCCGAGTATGTCTAGCGAGCCATCCGCGAGCATCTGGCGCAACTCGACGAAGCTCCTGTCGGGGGCAAGATAGGTGTCGAGGATCCTGCCGCCGATCCGCTCGGCCTCCAGGGCGACGGCACGCGAAGACTGCACGCGCATGCGGCTGATCCTTGCGTACAGATGGACGAGGTTCTGGAGGTCCGGTTCGTGGTGCTGCAACGCGTCGACGTAACAACGCGTCGCCTCTTCGATGAATTCCTTGTAGAGATCCTGGCGGCGAATACGGTCGTGTGCCATCCATTCCGCGCGCGCCTGGGTGCGCTGCGTGAGCCACGACGCCAGCACTGAAGTCAGGCCGCCGATCGCAGCGCCCACGAGTGCCGCGAGTGCGGAAATCACCGATGCATTCATTTGATGCCTCTCGTTGTCCTTCGGCTGAGGCTCATATTAGCGCCGTGAGCCGCGCGCAAGCCCGAAGCTGCACTCAGCCCTGGGTCTGCCGCAAAACGGTATATACTGTTTATATCGTTATTGAACGGAAGGAATAGCCATGAGCGCAGTCACCCCACGCAAGCCGACCAGGAAGGCTTTTTATTTTCCTAAAGCGGCTGACAAGTCACCGTCCGAAGCGACGCCGGAAGTTGCTCAGGAGCCCGTAGCGCAAGCCGAAACCAAAGCAAAGCCGCTCAAGAAAACCAACGCGGCGAAGTCCGCCACAGCCACCGCCGCACGCAAGTCCGGCACGACAAAGTCGAAAACAGGCGCGAAAACAAAGGCAAAGGCAAGCGCAAAACCGGACGCGGCCACTCCCGCCGCCGAAGCGGCCAAGAAGCCGGCACGGGAGGCCGTCGCCAAAGCGAAGAACAAGCACGCAAAGAAAGAGAAAGTCGTGCGCGACAGCTTCACCATGCCCAAGGCGGATTACGAGCGTCTCGCAGCGCTCAAGCAGACATGCATCGAAGCGGGTGTCTCGGTGAAGAAAAGCGAGTTGCTGCGTGCCGGACTACAGTTGCTCGAAGCGTCTTCGACAAAGCGCCTCGTGGCCGCGATTGCCGCGCTCGAGACCGTCAAGACGGGCCGCCCCGCGAAGAACGAATAAGGCGGCATCCGCAGAGTAGTACGCCACGAAAAGCAAACCCCACGCTTGCACGACAAGCGTGGGGTTGTCGATTGCGCGCCAGCGCGCCTCGCGCGCTCAGAGCGCTGCGACGAGTTCGGGAACGGCCTCGAACAGGTCTGCTTCCAGCCCGAAGTCGGCCACGCCGAAGATCGGCGCTTCGGCATCCTTATTGATCGCCACGATCACCTTCGAGTCCTTCATGCCGGCAAGATGCTGGATCGCGCCGGAAATCCCGCATGCGAAATAGACCTCGGGCGCGACGATCTTGCCGGTCTGCCCCACCTGCCAGTCGTTCGGCGCGAAGCCCGCATCCACGGCCGCGCGGCTTGCACCGAGCGCTGCGCCAAGCTTGTCGGCGAGCGGCGTGAGCACGGCGTCGAACTTCTCGCTGCTGCCAAGCGCGCGCCCGCCGCTGACGACGATGCGCGCGTCGGCAAGCTCAGGCCGCTCGCTCTTCGTGACGGTACGTTCGACGAACGCGCTCAGGCCGCTATCGGCAACCGCCGCGACGCTTTCGACCTGCTCCGCGCCGCCTTGCGCGGCCGCTGCGTCGAAGGCCGTCATGCGCACCGTGATGACTTTCACCGCTTCCGCGCACTGCACCGTCTGAATCGCGTTGCCGGCGTAGATCGGGCGCTCGAAGGTGTCCGCGCTGACCACGCGCGAAATCTCGGAGACCTGCGCGACGTCGAGCAGCGCGGCCACGCGCGGCGCGACGTTCTTGCCCGTGCTCGTCGCCGCGAAGAGGATGTGACCATAGCCGGGGACGACGGCCAACACTTGCGCAGCGAGGTTTTCGGCGAGCGCATCGGCCAAAGCGGCGCTGTCGGCATGCAGCACCTTGGCGACACCGGCGATGCCAGCCGCGGCTGCCGCCGCGCCCGCCGCATTGTGTCCCGCCACGAGCACGTGAATCTCATCGCCGCATTGGCGCGCGGCCGTCACCGTATTGAGCGTCGCCGACTTGATCGAGACGTGATCGTGCTCCGCAACGACCAGTATGGGTTTACCAGCAGTCATTGGCATTCCTTCAGATAACTTTCGCTTCGTTCTTCAGTTTCGCGACCAGGGTCGCGACGTCGGGCACCTTGACGCCTGCCGCGCGGCCCGCGGGCTCCGCGGTCTTGAGCGTGGTGAGACGCGGTGCGACGTCCACGCCGAGTTGCGCGGGCGTGGTCGTGTCGAGCGGCTTTTTCTTGGCCTTCATGATGTTGGGCAGCGTGGCGTAGCGCGGCTCGTTCAGGCGCAGGTCGGTCGTCACGATGGCAGGCAGCGCGAGCTGCACGGTTTCGAGGCCGCCGTCGATCTCGCGCGTCACGCGCGCCTTGCCGTCGACGATCTCCACCTTGCTCGCGAACGTGGCCTGGGGGCGCGCCGTGAGCGCCGCGAGCATCTGGCCCGTCTGGTTGCAGTCGTCGTCGATCGCCTGCTTGCCGAGAACGACGAGCTGCGGCGCCTCCTTGTCGATCAGCGCCTTGAGCAGCTTCGCGACCGCGAGCGGTTCGAGCGCAGCGTCAGTCTCGACGAGCACGCCGCGGTCGGCGCCGATGGCCATGGCCGTGCGCAGCGTCTCCTGGCAGGCCGCGGGACCGCACGACACGGCCACCACTTCGGTTGCCGCGCCCTGCTCTTTCAGGCGCACGGCCTCTTCCACGGCGATTTCGTCAAACGGATTGATGCTCATCTTCACGTTCGCGAGATCGACGCCCGAGCCGTCCGCCTTGACGCGCACTTTCACGTTGGCGTCCACCACGCGTTTGATTGCTACCAACACCTTCATGTCTTCCTCCAGATCCAGGCGCGATTGAACAGCGCCCGCTTTACATATTCGGATAATTCGGACCACCGCCGCCTTCGGGCGTGACCCAGACGATGTTCTGCGTCGGGTCCTTGATGTCACAGGTCTTGCAGTGCACGCAGTTCTGCGCGTTGATCTGCAGACGGTCGCTGTTGTCGTCGTTCTTCACGAACTCGTAGACGCCTGCCGGGCAGAAGCGCGCCTCGGGTCCCGCGTACGTTTGAAGGTTGATACCGACCGGCACCGTGATGTCTTTCAACGTAAGGTGCGCGGGCTGGTTCTCCTCATGGTTCGTGTTCGAGATGAACACGGAAGAGAGCCGGTCGAACGTGAGCTTGCCGTCCGGTTTCGGATACTCGATCGGCTTGCACTGCGACGCCGGTTTCAGCATCTCGTGATCGCGATGCTGGTGAT
>NZ_JAYMRY010000030.1:0-99719 GCF_038900695.1 Paraburkholderia sp. JHI2823
TGCTGCGCCTTGCCGATACGGCGCTGATCCTCGGTCAGCGCAACACGGAATGGTGCGGCCACGGCCCGGTCCTCGAAGAGGACATCGCACTCGCCAACATGAGCCTCGACCTGATCGGTCAGGCGCGCCTGCTCTACACGCATGCCGCCACGCTCGAAAAGGCGCTCACCGGCCGCGAACGCACCGAGGACGACTACGCCTATTTCCGCGCCGAGCGCGAATTCGCCAACTACACGTTCGCCGAGCTGCCGCATTTCGGCCCGCTCACCGGCACGACGCATTCGTCCAACGATTACGCCGTGACGATCGTGCGCAATTTTCTCTATGCCTCGCTGATGGCACATCTGTGGACGGCGCTGCTGCGCTCCGCCGATCCCCAGCTGGCCGCGATTGCGGAGCGCTCGATCAAGGAAACGCGCTACCACCTCCACCATGCGCGTGAGTGGCTGATCCGTTTCGGCGACGGCACCGACGAATCGCACCGCCGCGCGCAAGCCGCGCTCGACTGGCTGATGCCGTACACGCGCGAGTTCTTCAGCACCGACGCCGTGGAAACGGCCGTGGCCGAAGCCGGCATCGCGCCGCTCACCGCGCAGCTGGAAGCGGCGTGGCGCGCCGACGTGGAAGCCGCGTTCGAAGAAGCCACGCTCACGCTGCCCGAGCAGGTGTTCCACATCACGACCGGCAAGCACGGCGAACACTCGGAACACATGGGCTTCGTGCTCGCCGAGATGCAGAGCCTCGCGCGCCAGCATCCGGACGCGCGCTGGTAAGCACGCTTCACGCTCACGCAGGAACAGGGGAAGTCACGATGCAAGCAACGGCAGATCGCGCGCTCGAACGCGCGTGGGAAGTGCTCGAAGCGGTGCCCGATCCGGAGATCCCGGTCGTGTCGATCCGTGAACTGGGCATCCTGCGCGAAGTCCGCCGCGCCGAAGACGGCCACCTCGAAGTGGTGATCACACCCACTTACTCGGGCTGCCCGGCGATGTCGCAGATCGCGGAGGACGTCGGGCACGCGCTCGAAGCCGCCGCACTCGGGCCCTACCGCATTGCGACGACCTTGACGCCCGCGTGGACCACCGACTGGATCACCGACGAAGCGCGCGAGAAGCTGCGCGCCTACGGCATCGCGCCCCCCACCGGCAACTGCGGCGGCGGCGCGGGCCAAGCCGCCAGCGAGCAGCCCATCGCGTTCATCCCGAAGCTGCCCGCGCCCGCCTGCCCGCACTGCGGCTCGAAGCACACCGAACGCCTCGCGCAGTTCGGCTCGACCGCGTGCAAGGCGCTCTACCGCTGCATTGACTGCCGCGAACCCTTCGACTACTTCAAACCGTACTGATATGGCCACTCCGCAATTCCATTCGCTGCGCATCCGCGAAGTGCGGCCCGAAACCGCGGACGCGGTCTCTGTCGCTTTCGAAGTCCCGCCCGAGCTGCGCGACGCGTATCGCTTCACCCAGGGTCAGTTCGTCACGCTCAAGACCCATATCGACGGCGAGGAGACGCGCCGTTCGTACTCGATCTGCGTGGGCGTGACCGACTATGACCGCGACGGCGAACTGCGCATCGGCATCAAGCGCGTGCGCGGCGGGCGATTCTCGAACTTCGCGTTCGAGCAGCTCGCGCCGGGCCACGAAATCGAAGTGATGACGCCCGACGGCCGCTTCTTCACGCACCTGAACGCCGAGCACGGCAAGCACTACGTTGCGTTCTCGGGCGGCTCGGGCATCACGCCCGTGCTCGCGATCATCAAGACGACGCTCGAAACGGAGCCGCGCAGCGCGTTCACGCTCGTGTACGGCAATCGCAGCGTCGACGCGATCATGTTCGCCGAAGAGCTGGAGGACCTGAAGAACCGTTTCATGAGCCGCTTCCGGCTCTATCACGTCCTTTCCGACGACCTGCAGGACGTCGAGCTGTTCAACGGCGTGCTCGACCAGGCCAAGTGCGCGGCGTTCCTCGAAACGCTGCTGCCGGCCGACGAAATCGACGAGGCCTTCATCTGCGGTCCCGGCCCGATGATGGACGCAGCCGAGGCCGCGTTGAAGGACGCGGGGGTGCCGCAGCAGAATGTTCACGTCGAGCGCTTCGGCTCGCCGCTGCCGCAAGCGGGCGTGCCGCCTGTCGAAATCACGGAGAACACGCCGGCCGCGGACCTCGAAATCGTCATCGACGGCAAGAAGCGCAAGATGCGCCTGCCGTACGAAGGCGTGAGCCTGCTCGACGTCGGCCTGAAGGCGGGCCTCGCGCTGCCGTACGCCTGCAAGGGCGGCGTGTGCTGCACCTGCCGCGCGAAGGTGCTCGAAGGCGAGGTGAAAATGGACAAGAACTACACGCTCGAAGAGCAGGAAGTAAAAGACGGCTTCGTGCTCACCTGCCAGTGCCATCCGGTGAGCGAGCGTGTGGTCGTGAGCTACGACGAGCGTTAAGGCGTTAGCGCAACAGCCCGCTTTCGGCCTGCAGGCGATCCGCTTACACTAGGGGCCGCCCGCCGGTGTTGCAGCGCAGCGCTGCACACCGGCGGGCGGCCCTTTGTCTTTTGCGCGCTTTCGGGCGTCCTGGCGTTCGTCGTGAACGCAACGGGTTGTCGATGACCACAATTCACCTCATTTATGGCGAGCCTGGCGCGGCGGCGCTGCGCCGGGCGCTCCAGACGGCCGATCGCCAGGACCGCGTGATCGCCCTGCGCGACGACCTGACGGTAGGCCCGCTGCGCGATATCGACGAAGCGGGCGACCCAGGTGTGGCGCAACGCGCCGCCTTCTGGGAAGGCCTGGATGGCGCAACGGCCGCGCTTGCGCACGACGACTGCGCGGTGCTGACAGCGCTCGAGGCCGACGACGCCCACCTGGTGATCTGGCACACGCACGACGCCGCGCACCAGCTCGCGCTGCGGCGTGTCTGCTATCGCTTGCGCGCCGTCCCGCAGCGCTTGAACGAAGTGCGCCTCACCGCCGAACCCATTGCAGGCGCGAACCTCTCGGCCCGCCGCCTTTCGGCGCTGCTGCTCGACGCCGCACCGATCTCGGTACTGCGCATCACGCGCCTCGCGCTCGAGTGGCAGGGAGCCAAGTTCGCCAATGGCGAAATGCGCCGCTGGCGCGACAACACCTTTTCAAGCGGCACGTGGAGCGATCTCGACGCACTGATACTCGACGTGCTCGACGCCCACGAGCCGCGGCAGTCCGAAACCTCGTGGCTCGACAGCGACGCGCTCGGCGCGGCGCTCACGGGCGCCGGTTTCACGGTCGACGAGCCCGTTGTCCTGTGGCGCCTGCGCGAACTGTTCGCGGCCGAAGCACTGCGCCTGCGCGACGACGTGTGCGCCGCCAGCGCTCCCCTCGCGGCAGCCGCGCGCGCTGCGCGGCCGCCTCTCCCCAAAACCGCCACGCACCTTTCCTTCCCTCGCTGAATCCCATGGCACGCACCCGAGCGCCCGACCACGAAACTCAACGCGACCAGATCCTCGAACTCGCCGCCACCAAATTCGCGCAAACGAGCTACCCAAGCACGTCGATGGCCGACCTCGCGGCCGCGAGCGGCACCTCGAAGGCGCGGCTTTACCATTACTACGAAAGCAAGGAAGCGATCCTCTTCGATCTGCTCGACCGCTACACGAAGCGGCTGATGCTGATCATCGCGGAGGTGGAAGGGGCGAGCCAGCGGCGCGGCCTCGACGAACGCGAGAGCTTCGCGGAGCTGATCCGCGCTTTCCTGGCGGAATACGAAACCTCGCACAGCCGCCACGTGGCGCTTCTGAACGACGTCAAATACCTGGTGGACGCCCAGCGCGAGATCGTCCTGAACCGCCAGCGCGACGTGGTCGCCGCCTTTACACGCCAGCTGGCACGCGCCTACCCGGGTCGCGTGACGAGCGAAAACCAGACCGCGCTGACGATGATGGTCTTCGGCATGATCAACTGGACGTTTACCTGGCTCAAGCCAGGCGGCCGCATGGGCTATCGCGACTTTGCCGAACAGGTGATCGACGTGGTCGATCACGGCCTGAAGGGCGCCTGAGCGGGAGAAATTTCCGGGCTGGACTGCTGCGGTGCGACATGATGTATCGCGACAACAGTTGACCGGTCAAACTATTCGATCAGAATACTTCTTAAAAATCAAAGAGTTACACTTATAAATTTGTTAATTAGGTGCAACACTCAAATTTACACTCCGGGTTTTCCCTAGAGTGCACCCAGGGTTTCCGCTAGAATGCGTTCTGCACTGCATCATGCCGTACGCATTTTAAGGAGAACCCATCATGACCCTGCTTTCGACCCAAGCCAGCGAGCCGACCCTGGCGTCCGTTCGCTCGATGACGTCCGGTCATGCGCCCGTCATGGTGCGAGTACTCACTTCCGCAGACCGCGAACGCCTGCTCGCGCACTTCCTCGCACTGGAAAGCGACGACCGCCTGCTGCGCTTTGGCCAGGCCGCTCCGGACCACGTCATCGAGAAGTACGTGCGCTCGATGGACTTCACGCGCGACACCGTGTTCGGCGTGTTCGACCACCAGCTGCAACTGGTCGGCGTCGGCCATCTGGCGTATCTGCCGGCGGACGGTAACGGCCGCACCGCTGAATTCGGCGTGTCCGTGCTGGAAAGCGCGCGAGGTCAGGGCATCGGCTCGAAGCTGTTCGAGCGCGCCGCCATCCGCAGCCGCAATACGCATGTCACCACGCTCTACATGCATTGCCTGTCGCGCAACTCGACGATGATGCACATCGCGAAAAAGTCGGGCATGAAGATCGAGTACGCCTACGGCGAAGCCGACGCGTACCTTTCGCTCGAGCCGGCCGACCAGAGCAGCATCATCGCCGAAATGCTTCAGGAGCAAGCCGCCGTGTTCGACTACGCGCTCAAGCGTCAGGCGCGCCAGGCCAGCAAGTTCATCGAGACGATCCTGCCTCAAGCGGTCGCAGCGTGACTCCTGCCCCTCGGGACTGACTAATGCATTGGAAAAAGCGGCTTCGGCCGCTTTTTTTTCGTCAGCGGGGCGCGCAATCAGCGAATCGGCAACGCCGTCGTTTCCTTGAACGTGTCGAGTGAAAAGCTGGATTTCACGTCGATCACCGACGGATGGTGCAGCAACTGGCTCTGCACGAAGCGCGAGAAATGCGCCATATCCTCGACCTGCACGCGCAGGAGGAAGTCCATATCGCCAGTCATGGCGTGGCAGGCCACCACTTCCGGCCAGGTCTGCACGGCCGCGCGGAACAGTTCGGCGTGCGTCACGCCCTCGCGCCCCGCCGCCGTGGGCCCGCGCTTTTCGAGCCGCACGTTCACGTACGCGAGCAGGTCGAGCCCCAGCTTCTGGGCATCGAGCAGCGCCACGTAGGCGCGAATCACGCCGCTCTCCTCCAGGCGCCGGATGCGCCGCAAACACGGGCTCGGCGAGAGATTCACACGCTCCGCGATCTCCTGGTTGGAGAGGCGGCCATTCTCCTGAAGGATTGCCAGAATACGCCTGTCGATCGCATCCAATTCGAGGCTTGCCATTTTCTGCCCTCCCATGATTCTTTAAAGGCAGTTTATAGCGCAAACCGACGACAGCGCGACCCAACTCGCAAGTTTTCTCCCAATACGGCGGTCTACACTCTGCTACACGAAATCTGATCTACGTCAGGAGACAACCATGCTGGTCCCCACCTGGGAGAACCCCGTCGGCACCGACGGCTTCGAGTTCATCGAATACACCGCGCCGGACCCCAAGGCGCTCGGCAAGCTGTTCGAACGCATGGGCTTCACGGCCATTGCGCGTCATCGCCATAAGGACGTCACGCTCTATCGCCAGGGCGAGATCAACTTCATCGTCAACGGCGAACCCGATTCGTTCGCGCAGCGCTTTGCGCGTCTGCACGGCCCGTCGATCTGCGCGATCGCGTTCCGCGTGCAGGACGCCGCCAAGGCCTACAAGCACGCGCTCGAGCTGGGCGCATGGGGCTTCGACAACAAGACGGGCCCGATGGAGCTGAATATCCCCGCCATCAAGGGCATTGGCGATTCGCTGATTTATTTCGTCGATCGCTGGCGCGGCAAGAACGGCGCCGCGCCGGGCAGCATCGGCGACATCAGCATCTATGACGTCGACTTCGAGCCGATTGCGGGGGCCGACCAGCACCCGGTCGGGCACGGCCTCACCTACATCGATCACCTCACGCACAACGTCCACCGCGGCCGCATGAACGAGTGGGCGGAGTTCTACGAACGCCTCTTCAACTTCCGCGAAATCCGCTACTTCGACATCGAAGGCAAGGTGACGGGCGTGAAGTCCAAGGCGATGACCTCGCCCTGCGGCAAGATCCGCATTCCGATCAACGAGGAAGGCGGCGAGACCGCGGGCCAGATCCAGGAATACCTCGACGCCTATCATGGTGAGGGCATCCAGCACATCGCGCTCGGCACGAACGACATCTACCGCACCGTGGATGGACTGCGCGCCAAAGAGATCGCCCTGCTCGACACCATCGACACCTACTACGAGCTCGTGGACCGCCGCATCCCGAACCACGGCGAGCCGCTCGACGAGCTGAAAAAGCGCAAGATCCTGATCGACGGCATGCCCGAAGACCTGCTGCTGCAGATCTTCACGGAGAACCAGATCGGCCCGATCTTCTTCGAGATCATCCAGCGCAAGGGCAACCAGGGCTTCGGCGAAGGCAACTTCAAAGCCTTGTTCGAATCGATCGAGCTCGACCAGATCCGCCGAGGTGTGGTGCAGGACAAGGCCTGATCCGCATCGACCGCTAAGCCCGCTAAAGGCAAATAAAAAGGGCGAAGACCACGCGATCTTCGCCCTTTTTTCTTCTGAACCCTTCGCCGCACACCCCGGCGCCGGGCGGGTGAATGGAACGCTGCGCGGATCAGCGCGGCATCAGGATTTGCGCCCGGCTTTCGTGGCGGGCATCGCGTTCGTCCCCGCCTTGGCGCTCAGCGTGTACTCGGCGCAGCGGGTCGTTGCGTTCGCACCGCTCTTCGTGCTGGCGTTCGAATGCAGCGGCGTGCTGATGGCAAAGAATGCAGCCGAGACCGTCAGGAAGGTCTGGATATGTCGATGATTCATGCTGTACTCCTTTTTTCAGACTGCCTGTTGCGACAGCGCCCTTTCAAATACCGCTAACGACAAGGGGCGCTGAGCGGCTCGCACAGGTGAAGGAGTTAGACAGGATATTCAAGACCGGTTCCTCGCCTGTGCACTTTTTACACGTTGTTACTCGTCGGAAGAAATCCGATACATCCTTTGTTACATCGGATTTCGCCAAGTTTCGTGACGCCTGGACACCGGCCCGGAAAGTGCAGTGAGTTCCGGGTGTCAAGGCGGCGGGTTTATCCGAGTGCTACTATCGAAAAAAAGAAGCCAATATGGCGACCCCGGCCAACGCATTCACAAGATGCCGAGGCCCTGAATTTCTGGCGATCCCACAACGGATTGGTTGGAGGAAGACACATAATGAATGCCCCGCTAGACGCAGGTCAGCGCGCTTCGCTCGAAGCCGCACTCGCTTCCGTCACGCTCGACGATAAATACACCCTCGAACGCGGCCGCGCGTACATGAGCGGCATCCAGGCGCTGGTCCGCCTGCCGATGCTGCAGCAGGAACGCGACAAGGCCGCCGGTCTCAATACCGCGGGGTTCATCTCGGGATATCGTGGCTCGCCGCTCGGCGGTCTCGATCAGTCCCTCTGGAAGGCGAAGCAGCATCTCGCCGCGCATCAAATCGTGTTTCAGCCCGGCGTCAACGAAGACCTCGCCGCGACCGCCGTCTGGGGCTCGCAGCAGGTGAACCTGTACCCGGCCGCGAAATACGACGGCGTGTTTTCGATGTGGTACGGCAAGGGCCCCGGCGTCGACCGCAGCGGCGACGTCTTCAAGCACGGCAATTCGGCGGGCTCCTCGCCGCACGGCGGCGTGCTCGTGCTCGCCGGCGACGATCATGCGGCCAAGTCTTCCACGCTCGCGCACCAGTCGGAGCACATCTTCAAGGCCTGCGGCCTGCCGGTGCTGTTTCCGTCGAACGTGCAGGAATATCTCGACTTCGGCCTGCACGGCTGGGCCATGAGCCGCTACTCCGGCCTCTGGGTCGCGATGAAGTGCGTGACCGACGTGGTCGAATCGTCGGCTTCGGTGGAGATCGATCCGCATCGCACCAGCATCATCCTGCCCGAAGACTTCGCGATGCCCGAAGGCGGCCTCAACATCCGCTGGCCGGATCCGCCGCTCGTGCAGGAAGCGCGTCTGCTCGACTACAAGTGGTATGCGGGCCTCGCCTATGTGCGCGCGAACAAGCTCGACCGCGTCGAGATCGATTCGCCGCATGCGCGCTTTGGCATCATCACGGGCGGCAAGGCGTATCTCGACGTGCGCCAGGCGCTCACCGATCTCGGCCTCGACGACGAAACCTGCTCGCGCATCGGCATCCGGCTCTACAAGGTGGGCTGCGTGTGGCCGCTCGAGGCGCAGGGCGCGCACGCGTTCGCGCGCGGGCTCCAGGAAATTCTCGTGGTCGAGGAGAAGCGTCAGATCCTCGAATACGCGATCAAGGAAGAGCTGTACAACTGGCCTGACGCGCAGCGTCCGCGCGTGTTCGGCAAGTTCGACGAGAAGGATGGCGCCGGCGGCGAATGGTCGGTGCCGATGGGCAACTGGCTCCTGCCCGCGCACTACGAACTTTCGCCCGCGATCATCGCCAGGGCCATTTCCACGCGGCTCGACAAGTTCGAGCTGCCCTCCGACGTGCGTGCGCGCATCGCCGCACGCATGGCCGTGATCGAGGCCAAGGAAAAGGCGCTCGCAAAGCCGCGCGTGCAGGTCGAGCGCAAGCCGTGGTTCTGCTCCGGCTGCCCGCACAACACGTCGACCAACGTGCCCGAGGGCTCGCGCGCCATGGCCGGCATCGGCTGCCACTACATGACCGTGTGGATGGACCGCAACACGAGCACCTTCAGCCAGATGGGCGGCGAAGGCGTGGCGTGGGTCGGCCAGGCGCCGTTCACGAACGACAAGCACGTGTTCGCCAACCTGGGCGACGGCACCTACTTCCACTCGGGCCTGCTCGCCATACGCGCGGCGATCGCCTCCAAGGCGAACATCACGTACAAGATTCTCTACAACGACGCCGTGGCGATGACGGGCGGCCAGCCCGTCGACGGCACGCTCACCGTGCCGCAGATCACGCATCAGGTCGCAGCCGAAGGCGCGGCGAAGATCGTGATCGTCACCGACGAACCCGGGAAGTACGAGGGTGTGACAACGCTCGCGCCGGGCGTGACGATCCATCACCGCGACCAGCTCGATGCGATCCAGCGCGAGCTGCGCGAGATTCCCGGCACGACGATCCTGATCTACGACCAGACCTGCGCGACCGAAAAACGCCGCCGCCGCAAGCGCGGCACGTATCCGGACCCGGCGAAGCGCGTCGTCATCAACGAGGCCGTGTGCGAAGGTTGTGGCGATTGCTCGGTGCAATCGAATTGCCTGAGCGTCGAGCCGCTCGATACGGAATACGGCACGAAGCGCCAGATCAACCAGTCCACCTGCAACAAGGACTACTCGTGCCTGAAGGGCTTTTGCCCGAGCTTCGTGACGGTCGAAGGCGGCCAGCTGCGCAAGCCAAAGACCAGCAGCGTGGCGAACGAGGCGATGCCGGCCGTGCCGACGCCTGACGTGCCCGCGATCGATCGCCCCTATGGCGTGCTCGTCACGGGCGTGGGCGGTACCGGCGTGGTGACGATCGGCGCACTGCTCGGCATGGCCGCGCATCTCGAGGCCAAGGGCGTGACCGTGCTCGACGTGACCGGCCTCGCGCAAAAGGGCGGCGCGGTGATGAGCCACGTGCAGATCGCCAACCGCCCCGATGACATTCACGCTACGCGTATCGCCATGGGCGAGGCGAAGCTCGTGATCGGCTGCGACGCCATCGTGACCGCCGGCGACGACTGCGTCTCGCGCATGCAGGAAGGCATGACGCACGTGGTGCTCAATAGCGCGCACACGCCGACCGCCGAGTTCATCAAGAACCCGCAGTGGCAGTTCCCGGGCACCAGCACCGAAGCCGACGTGCGAGCGGCGGCGGGCACGGACAACGTCGCGACCGTCGATGCGAACCGCTACGCGCTAGCGCTGCTCGGCGATGCGATCTACACGAACCCCTTCGTGCTCGGCTACGCGTGGCAAAAGGGCTGGCTGCCGCTCATGCACGAGTCGCTCGTGCGCGCGATCGAACTGAACGCGGTGCAGGTCGAGAAGAACCTTGCGGCGTTCGAGTGGGGCCGGCGCGTGGCGCATGACCGCGCGGCCGTGGATCAGCTCGTGAAAAAGCCGGTTCTGGATCAGAACACGGACGCTGCCGGTGCGAAGATCGTTTCCCTGCACACGCCCAAGGCGCTCGACACGCTCATCGAAAAACGCGCGGAGTATCTCGCCGCGTATCAGAACGAGGCGTATGCGCGCCGTTATCGCGCGTTCGTCGAAAGCGTGCGGCAGGCCGAAGCGAAACTCGAACACGTGGATGGCCGGTCCCCGCTCACCGAAGCCGTGGCGAAGAACCTGCACAAGCTGATGGCGTACAAGGACGAATACGAAGTCGCGCGCCTTTACGCGGACCCGGCGTTCATCGAGAAGATCAAGGCGAGCTTCGAAGGCGACTGGAAGGTCAACTTCCATCTCGCGCCGCCCGCGTTCGCGAAGCACGACGACAAGGGCCATCTCGTGAAGAAACAGTACGGCCCGCGCATGCTCGCGGCCATGCGTCTGCTCGCGAAGCTCAGGTTCCTGCGCGGCACGGCGCTCGATCCGTTCGGCCGCACGGAAGAACGCCGTCATGAGCGTGCGCTCATTGGCGAATACGAGACGCTGATGCGCGAGGTGATGGGTGGGCTGAGCGAGGCTAATTTGCCGTTGGCACTGGAACTCGCGAACCTCCCCGATGCGATTCGCGGCTATGGCCACGTCAAGGAGAACAACCTCAAGGCCACGCGTGCGAAGTGGGCGACGCTGCTCGCGAAATGGCGCTCTCCGGAAAACGGCGCAGCGCGGCACGCGGCTTGATGCCGGCTTGACGCTGTTGAAGCTGTAAATACGAAGGGCGCTCCATGCAACATGGAGCGCCCTTTTCACATCAGGCGATCAGCGAAAGCTCGTTTACTTCGCCGCTGCCTTCGAGACCTCCGCGTTCGCCGAAGCCACCGCCGTCATGTTGATGATGCGTCGCACCGTCGCGGCAGGCGTGAGGATGTGCACCGGCTTCGACGCGCCCAGCAGGAACGGGCCGACCGTCACGCCTTCGCCGCCAATCACCTTCAGCAGGTTGTACGCGATGTTGGCCGCTTCCACGTTCGGCATGATCAGCAGGTTCGCTTCGCCCGTGAGCGTCGTGCCCGGGAACGACTGCTTGCGGATCAGCTCGGAGAGCGCCGCGTCGCCATGCATTTCGCCGTCCACTTCCAGTTGCGGCGCACGGGCGGCGATCAGCTCGCGCGCGGCCTGCATGCGCTGCGACGTCGACGAACGCACGCTGCCGAAGTTCGACGAAGAAAGCAGCGCGACCTTCGGCGTGATGCCGAACTTTTCGATCTCGCGCGCGGCGAGGATCGTCATGTCGGCGAGCTGCTCGGCGCTCGGCACTTCGTTCACGTAGGTATCGCTGATGAAGATGTTGCGCCCCGGCAGCATCAGCAGGTTCATCGCCGCGTAGTTTTCTGCTTCGCTGGCCTTGCCGAACACCTGGTCGACGAACTTGAGGTGATAGTCGAAGCTGTTCAGCAGACCGCAGATCATGCCGTCGGCATCGCCCAGATGCACGAGGATCGCGCCGATCAGCGTGTTGAACTTGCGCACCGAAGCCTTCGCCACTTCAGGCGTAACGCCCTGTCGCGCGCCGAGTTCGTGGTACGCCTGCCAGCTTTTCTGGAAGCGCGGATCGTCTTCGGGATCGACGATCTCGAAGTCGGTGCCCGGACGCAGCTTCGAGCCCATCTTCTTCAGGCGCATTTCCACGACCGACGGACGGCCCACGATGATGGGCCTGGCGATCTTCTCGTTGAGCACGAACTGGGCGGCGCGCAGCACGCGCTCGTCTTCGCCCTCGGCGAACACGATGCGCGCGCACTTCGCCTTCGCCGCCGCGAACACGGGCCGCATCACCATGCCCGAGCGGTAGACCGTCGCGCCAAGCTGCTCGCGGTAGGCTTCCATGTCCTGGATCGGGCGCGTGGCCACGCCCGAATCCATCGCGGCCTGCGCCACGGCCGGTGCGATCTTGATGATGAGGCGCGGATCGAACGGCTTCGGAATCAGGTACTCCGGGCCGAATTCGAGCGTGTGGCCTTCATAGGCCTTCGCCACTTCGTCGCCCTGGTCGGTTTCCTCGGCCAGTTCCGCGATCGCGCGCACGCATGCGAGCTTCATCTCTTCCGTGATGGTCGTCGCGCCCACGTCCAGCGCGCCACGGAAGATGAACGGGAAGCACAGCACGTTGTTGACCTGGTTCGGATAATCCGAACGTCCCGTGGCGATGATCGCGTCCGGGCGCACCTTCTTCGCTTCTTCCGGGCGGATTTCCGGCTCGGGGTTGGCGAGTGCGAGGATCAACGGCCTGTCGCCCATCTCCTTGACCATCTCGGGCTTGAGCACGCCTGCGCTCGAGCAGCCGAGGAACACGTCGGCGGCCTTGATCGCGTCGCCGAGCGTGCGCGCATCGGTGTTGGCGGCGTAGCGCGCCTTCGACGGATCGAGATTGCCGCGGCCTTCGTAGATCACGCCCTTCGAGTCGGCAACGAGGATGTTCTCCTTCTTGAGACCCAGCTTCACGAGCAGGTCGAGACACGCGATCGCCGCCGCGCCCGCGCCCGAACACACGAGCTTCACGCTGCCGAGATCCTTGCCCACGACCTTCAGGCCGTTGAGGATCGCAGCCGACGCGATGATCGCCGTGCCGTGCTGGTCGTCGTGGAAGACCGGGATCTTCATGCGCTCACGCAGCTTCTGCTCGATATAGAAGCACTCGGGCGCCTTGATGTCCTCGAGGTTGATGCCGCCGAGCGTCGGCTCGAGCATGGCGATGGCGTCGACGAGCTTGTCCGGGTCCAGTTCGTCGAGCTCGATGTCGAACACGTCGATGCCGGCGAACTTCTTGAACAGGCAGCCCTTGCCTTCCATCACCGGCTTGGCCGCGAGCGGGCCGATGTTGCCGAGGCCGAGCACGGCCGTGCCGTTCGTCACGACGCCGACGAGGTTGGCGCGCGAGGTGTATTTCTGCGCATCGAGCGGGTCTGCGTGGATCGCCTCACAAGCGGCTGCAACGCCGGGCGAGTAGGCAAGCGAAAGATCGACCTGGTTCGAGAGCGGTTTGGTCGGCGTGACCGAGATCTTGCCGGGCTTCGGATTCTGGTGATACGCGAGCGCGCTTTGCTTCAGTTGTTCATCCATTTTCAGGCCTGCCTGGACATGAGAGACGTAGAGAGAGAATGTTTTATTTTCGTAAGCCCACCAGGACGTCTCGCCGCGCAAGATTTCGAAGGCGTGGGATCCGCAGGCAAGCCAACGAACCCGGCAGCAGACGAAACGCAGACGAATCACCTGAACGACACGGCGCGAACTACGCGGCGCGAGCGCTCCAGCGGGGCCGATTAGTGTACACCTCGTGCCGTACACGTCCACTTGGGTCAGGCACTCATAGCGGGCATGGGCGCGGCTGAGAAAGCAGCGGCGCGCGCGATACCGTGTCGTCTTACGGATGAGCGGCGATCATTCGAGCGCCGCGCCGCGCCGTTCGGGAATCAGGAAGAGCGTGGCGAAGATGTCGAGTACATAGATCGAGGCGAGCATGCCGAGTGCCGCCGCGAAAGAGTAGCGCGCCGCGAGCGCGCCTACGGCGAGCGGCCCGAAGCCGCCCACGGCGCGGCCGATGTTGAAGAGCACGTTCTGCGCGGTTGCGCGCGCGGCGGTCGGATACAGCTCCGAGATGAGCGCACCATACCCGCCGATCATGCCGTTCACGAACACGCCCATCGCCGCGCCGCCGATCAACAGCGCGAACGGCGTGGAAAGCTGCGCGTAGACGAACACCATGATCACGGCGCCCGCCTGGTAGAACAGGAACGCTGGACGGCGGCCGAAGCGGTCGGCCGCGACGCCGAAGAGCCAGATGCCGAGCGCCATGCCAGCGACAGTCGCGGCGGTCCAGAGCCCCGACTTCGTGAGCGAATATCCAAAGGACTTCGACAGGTACGCGGGCAGCCAGATCATCAGCCCGTAATAACCGAAGTTCTGCACCGAGCAAAGCACGGCCACGCCGAGGCTCGCACGCGCGGTACGCGCATCGGCCACGAGCAGACGCAGCGCGCGCGGGCGTTCTGCCTTGCCGGCCACGGCAACGCGCTGTGCATGCGCAAGAAAGAGTGCTGGCTCCTCCACGCGCCGGCGCACCACGAACGAGACGACGGCCGGCAAAAGCCCGATTGCGAACATGCCGCGCCAGCCGATCACGGGCAGCAACAACGGCGTGAGCAGCGCCGCGGCCAGCACGCCCAGCTGCCAGCCAAGCCCGACATACGACGACGCCCGCGCGCGCAGCCGCGCCGGCCACGCCTCGGCGACGAGCGCCATGCCGATGCCGAACTCGCCGCCGAGCCCGATGCCGGCAATGGTGCGATAGACGAGCAGATCGCCGTAGCCGCGCGCGAGCGCGCACATCCCCGTGAAGACCGCGAAGAGCAAGATGGTCCAGGTGAGCACGCGCACGCGTCCGTAGCGATCGCTCAGGACACCGAACCCGATGCCGCCCGCGACCGCGCCGACGAGCGTCCACGTGACGAGCGCGCCAGCCTGCGCGCCGCTCAGATGCAGATCGGCGCTGATCGCGGGCAACATGAAGCCGAGCATCAGCAGATCGAAGCCGTCCATGGCGTAGCCGAGCACCGAAGCGACGAGTGCACGCAGGGCGTGGCCGCGCGTGGCAGCGGCTGTTGTGACAGAGGCGGCAGGCGGAGAAACGGCAGTCATGTGGGCAATCCTGTGGCGCACGCGCTCGCGGGGGAAGGCGAACCGGCGTGAGTGTAAAGGCGCGGCCAGACCGTCACAACCGAGGAACAAACGGACGGCACCGTTCGCGTCCGCCTGATGCCCGGGCGACAACGCCAACCGGAGCGTCCCGGGCGTTCGCGCCCCAGATAGCAGTCGCCGGTTGCCGGCGCGACTCGTCGGCGATCGTCAAGTCGGGTAAAATACCGGCCTACGCGCGCAAGAGAAGCCGTCCGGATCGGGCGAGTCGTCGAGACCCAGGATCGTGAGAAAGGTCAGACGATCGACGCCCCCGGGCCGCGCATCGCAGGCGCCGAAGCGAGGCTTCGGCGCCGCCGTGCCAGCGCCACCGGGCCACCGCGCCCACCCTCCTCCCGCACTCATACCCAAGGATTCGCCCATGACAGGCTACGATCGCCAGACGATCTCGGACACGACCGCCAAGATGCTGCTCGAAGTGAAGGCCGTGCACTTCAACGCCGAAAAGCCCTTCATCTTCACTTCCGGCTGGGCGAGCCCGGTCTACATCGACTGCCGCAAGCTCATCTCGTATCCGCGCGTGCGCCGCGGCCTGATGGAAATGGCCGAAGCCACGATCCTGCGCGACGTCGGCTACGAGCAGATCGACGCCGTGGCCGGCGGCGAAACCGCGGGCATTCCGTTCGCGGCATGGCTCTCCGACCGCCTGATGGTGCCCATGCAGTACGTGCGCAAGAAGCCGAAGGGCTTCGGCCGCAACGCGCAGATCGAGGGTCTCCTCACCGAAGGCCAGCGTGTTCTGCTCGTCGAAGACCTGACCACGGACAGCCGCAGCAAGATCAACTTCATCAATGCGTTGCGCACGGCCGGCGCGCAGGTGAACCACTGCTTCGTGCTGTTCCACTACAACATCTTCAAGGAAAGCGTTTCGGTCCTGAAAGACATCGACGTCGATCTGCACGCGCTCGCCACCTGGTGGGACGTGCTGCGCGTCGCCAAGCAGTCGGGCTACTTCGAGACGAAGACGCTCGACGAGGTCGAGAAATTCCTGCATGCGCCGGCAGAGTGGTCGGCGGCGCACGGCGGCGCGACAGCGGCACCGCAGTAAGCGCCCGCGCGCAGCTAGCGCAAAGCAAAAGGCCATCTGCTTCGTGGGCAGATGGCCTTTTTTACGGCCCCGTGCCGTAATTAACGTGCGGAAATCGACATGAGGAATTCAATGCGCCGTTTCTGCCTCGCCGCCCTCCTTTGACGCCTGCGAAGAAAGGTTGAGCAACCCATTGCTCTGCGCATACTGAAACAACTCCGGGTCTCGATCGAGTCCGAGCTTGCGCATCGCCGTATTTTTTTGGGTACTAATAGTCTTAATGCTGCGACTGAGTTTTTCGGATATTTCTTTAATCGTCATTCCCGAAACGAAAAGTCGTACGACTTCGAGTTCGCGTTTTGAGAGCGTGACTTCCTCCGATTTACCGCCGCTGTTAGCGCGAAACTGATCGAGCGCGATCCTCACCTGCGGGCTCATGTACTCGAGATTACGACTCACATGCTGCACCGCGAGGCCGATGTGGCTCAGATCGTCGGATTTGTGCACTACCGCGATCACGCCCAGCTCGCCGAGGCGTTTGAGCAGCGCGGCGTTCTCGAGCATCGTAAGGACGACGATGGGGATATTGGGGAAGTTGCGTCGCAGGTAGCCGATGAGCGGCAGGCCGTCACCATACTGGCCGCCAGGCATGGCAAGGTCGGTCACCAGCACATCGCAGGGAACCGTCTGCAACACCTTGACCAGCTCCGTGGATTGGCGTGCGCGGCCAACAACCTGAATTCCCGGGAAATTGAGTAGTGCCTGTTCCGCACCAAACAAGATCACCGGATGATCGTCGGCGACTACGACCCTGATTGGTTGCTGCATTACCCCTCCGTGTAGCCAAATCTGTTTCTCTCTCCGGCGCGCGGCAAGTTCATATTGGCTTCTTCTTGTGGCGCCCGGCGGCCTCACGTGCCCGAACGGGAGATTTCATGACTATAGCCGAATCTTTCGGCGCACTTTGTTCACGTGCAGGAGAAACCTCGCTCGCTTATGCCCGCTATATTGGACAGATTTGGGCCAGAGGGCAAATGAAACGTTTCCTTCAGGAGAATGTGGCCCGAATTTCACAAACCCAGGAGAACTCGCTGATGCGCACTCCATATGACTTCGAGCTGAATTGCGCGCCCCGCGCAAGCATAATCGCGAGGCTTGCCGTGGCGAGTCTCGGGATCGTTTCGGCTTTAGCTTATTCTGGCGAAAACTTCGCACTCTCCAGCGCCGACCTGACGGATGGCGGCAAAATCGGCCCACGCCAGATATTTAACGACGCGGGATGCAACGGCCCGAATCGATCACCGAGCTTGACGTGGCGCAATGCTCCAGCGGGGACGCGGAGCTTCGCCATTACTGTCTTCGATCGCGACGCGCCAGGGCGCGGCTGGTGGCACTGGGCCGTCGCCAATGTTCCCGCGAATGTGACGAGCCTGCCCGAGAATGCCAGCGCGTCGGGCGCGCTGCGCAAGCTCGGCGCAATCGAGGCGCGCAACGATTTCAACGTCGACGGTTACGGCGGACCTTGCCCGCCTCCGGGCAATCCGCATCGCTACGTCATCACCGTTTATGCATTGCGCATCGACACGCTCCCCCTCGCCCAGGGGCGCCCCGCTGCGTTGTTCGATCGCGAAATCAGCGGGTCGACCCTTGGCAGCGCGAAGCTCACGGTGACATACGGTCGTTGATCGAGCGCGCCGTGGGTCGAGAGCGGTTCACCGCGAGGTATGCGTCGGGCGGCCAACATGCGCCCGAGCGCCTCTGGCGAACCGACGCCCGCAAGATCGCGAGCCGTTCGGTCCCCGAAGAAATCCTGCGGCGCTACACGTGCCTTCACGCGTGGCTCGCCTCGGCTCGCGGGCAGACCCGTTTTTTTGGCGACGCGTTCACACGTGCGCCCGCATGAAGTCTTAAAATACCGTTCCGGCGCCGCCTGGCTGACGCGTGGCGCAGCGCCCGGCATAGCCTCTGCAATTCCGCTTGCAACTTCGCTTGCAACCCCGCAATCCCCGCGTTCAGAGAGACCGAGATGAGCACGAAAGTTTTTGTCGACGGACAGGAAGGCACGACTGGCCTGAAGATTTTTGAATACCTGTCACCGCGCACCGACGTCGAAATCCTGCGTATCGACGATGCGAAGCGCAAGGACGTCGAGGAACGCCGCCGTCTCATCAACGCTTCGGACGTCACCTTCCTCTGCCTGCCAGACGTTGCCTCGCGCGAATCCGCGTCGCTCGTCGAGAACGACCGTACCGTGCTGATCGACGCGAGCACGGCGTTCCGCACGCACGCGGACTGGGCCTATGGCCTGCCCGAGTTGACCCGCGCGCAGCGGGAAAAGGTGCGTACCTCGAAGCGCATCGCGGTGCCGGGGTGCCACGCGTCGGCGTTCATTCTGGCCATGCGCCCGCTCGTCGAGGCGGGCCTCGTCGCGCCGGAATTCGCCGCGCATAGCTACTCGCTCACGGGCTACAGCGGCGGCGGCAAGAAGATGATTGCGGAGTACGAAGCAGGCGGCAACGCGAAGCTCGCGAGCCCGCGTCCCTACGCGCTCGGCCTCACGCACAAGCATCTGCCGGAAATGGCGGTGCACGGCGGCCTGAAGTCGGCGCCGGTGTTCACGCCGATCGTCGGACCGTTCTACAAGGGACTCGCCGTCACCACTTATTTTTCGCCGCAGCAGCTCACGCGTCGCGCCAGACCGCAAGACGTGCAGGCGCTCTTCGCCGAGTACTACGCCGGCGAGCCGTTCGTGCGCGTCGCGCCTTTCAACGCCGAGGAGAATCTCGACGCCGGCATGTTCGACGTGCAGGCGAACAACGACACGAACCGCGTCGACCTCTTCGTGTTCGGCAATGAAGAGCAGTTCGTCACCGTCGCGCGCCTCGACAATCTGGGCAAGGGCGCCTCGGGCGCGGCGATCCAGTGCATGAACGTCGCGATCGGCGCGGCTGAGAATACTGGCCTGCATGCCTGATGCGCCCGCAACGGGAGCGCAAACAAGAAAACCGGCTCGTTGAGCCGGTTTTTTTTCGCCCGTACGAAGCGTACGCGTCCGACGTACAGGCAAAAAAAAGCCCGCCAATGTCGGCGGGCTTAATCCATATCAGAGGAGACATGGAGGAGACAGGAACCAGTATAGCGACTAGCGTGATGCAATGCAACATGTAAAGTAGTGCACACCCTGAATGTTGCTTCGCAACAACGCATTTGTCACGATCCCGTCATAGAAAGAATGAACATCAGCTGATCGAGCCCTACGGGCCGCACGAGATGGACGTCGAAGCCCGCCGCCAGCGCCTCGTCGCGGTGGCGCGATTCTCCCCACCCGGCCAGCGCGATCAGCAATGGCACGCGTTCGCCGCTCACCGCGCGAAGGCGGCGCACGATCGTGGCCGGCTCGTCCTGCGCCAGCGAAAGCGCCATGACGGCCACGGCCGGGGCTCGGCGCGCCGCTAGCTGGATCGCGTCGTCGAGCGTCTTCGCGGCGGAGACCCCGTAGCCAAGGTCGGTCAGCAAGGTGCTGAGCCCGTTCAGTGACTTCTCGTCGTTATCGGCGATCAGGATGCGGGTCTCCATTCGCCGTCTCCTACCCTGTTGTGGCTGCGCGCCCAGATTTCCCGTTGGGTCTGTCGTGCGGCCTGTCGTCTGACCGGTTTCCCGTCCTGCATTCGCGAACGGTGCCGGGAATCCGGCCGCCGTCCGTTGCGATGCGCCCCTATTGTGCTTAGCCGCCCGGCACGCATTTGTGCGTCACCGAGCGGTTGTCTGAAGATTTTGACGCCGTATGACCGGGCAACGTTCGCCGCGGCTCATTGCATCGTGACGCGAGGCGGCGATTCGACGACGAGCCAGCTCCCGCTCGGCTGCCGCCAGCCGCTATCCGATGCCGCGCCCCGCGCGACGCGCCGCCACGTTGCCCAGCACGGCGAAATCGCGCTCGCCGTCGCCATGCGCCACCGCTTCGAGCAAACTGTCGCGCAGCACGCTCGCGAGAGGCATCGGCGTTGCCGCCTGGTCGGCGGCGGCCAGCGCGAGCCGCACGTCCTTGAGGCCGAGACGCGCCTTGAAAAGCGCCGGCTCGTAGCGCCGCTCGGCGATCATGGCGCCATAGCCCGCATAAACCGGACCCGGAAACGGTCCGCCCGTCACGACGTCGAGAAAGTCGCGCATCGGCACACCGTAGCCGTCGAGCAGCGCCGCCGCCTCGCCGAGCGACTCCACGGCCGAAGCCAGCATGAAATTCGCGGCGAGCTTCATCACGTTTGCCTGCTGCGGCTGGGCGCCGACGTGCCATGTCTTCTGGCCGATCGCGTCGAAAAGCGGTTGCACGCGCGCTATTGCTTCGGCCGCCCCAGCGGCCATGATCGTGAGCTTCGCCGCCTGCGCGGCATCCGGCCTTCCCAGCACCGGCGCCGCGACGTAGTGCAGGCCGCGCGAGGCATGCGCCTGCGCCAGCGATTCGGCCAGCGCCACCGAAATGGTCGCCATGTTCACGTGCACGAGCCCTTGACGGGCATGGTCGAGCAGCGTCGCGTCGATCACCTCGCGCAGCGCGGCGTCATCGGCGAGCATCGAAACCACGGCATCGCCGGCAAAGGCCTCACGAGGCGAGCCGACGATGCGCGCGCCCGCCGCCGCTGAAGCCTGCGCCTTCGCCGCCGTGCGGTTCCATACGCGCACCGTATGGCCCGCCTTCAGCAGATTGCCGACCATCGCGGCGCCCATCTCGCCGAGACCGATAAAGCCAATGTCCATCGCCCACTCCTTCCACGAAAAGCCGTGACAACAACCGGGAAAACGTCCACTAGAACACAAGCCGGCCCACGTTGCATGCGCGCCCCGAGGAAATGAACGCGCCGCCGCGCGCGGCGAGGCATGCGGTGCGATACTGCTTTGCATGGTCACCGCCACCTTCCGCTTTTATGAGGAGCTGAACGACTTTCTGGCGCGGCCGCTGCGCCGGCGTGCGTTCAGTTGCGCCTGCGCGCGCAACGCCACGGCGAAGCACATGATCGAAGCGCTCGGCGTGCCGCATACGGAGGTCGAGCTGATTCTCGTGAATGGCGAATCGGTAGGTTTCGAGCACCCGCTCGCCGACGGCGACCGCGTGGCCGTCTACCCGAAGTTCGAGGCGCTCGACATCCGGCCCCTGCTGCGCGTGCGCGACGCGCCGCTGCGCGAGTTGCGCTTCGTCGCCGATGCGCATCTTGGCGGCCTCGCCCAGCTCCTGCGGCTGGCCGGCTTCGACACGCTCTACGACAACCACTACCCCGACGACGAAATCGAGACGCTCGCCGCCGCCGAGCACCGCATCGTGCTCACGCGCGACCGCGAGCTGCTCAAGCGGCGCAGCATTACGCACGGCTGTTACGTGCGCGCGCTCAAGCCGCGCGCCCAGGTCCACGAGATCTTCGAGCGGCTCGACCTTGCGGCGAGCGCCCGGCCGTTCCGTCTGTGTCTCATGTGCAACGCGCCGCTGCGGCCCATCGAGCGCGCGGCCGTGCGCAAGCGTGTGCCGGAGGGTGTCTATGAGCGGCAAACGCGCTTCGTCACCTGCGACGTCTGCGAGCGCGTGTTCTGGGAAGGCTCGCACTGGCAGCGCATGCGCGCGCTAATGGATGGCCTCACGCGCCGAACCGGCGGTCCGCTCGAGACGCCCGACGCGCGCGAAGTCCGCAAGCGGCACGACGACGGCGAAGGGCTGGATCCAGGCGGCGCCTGAAGGCGAGCGTCGCTGGTTCGGCACCGCCGCACCTGCCGGCAATGGACGCGCGCGAGCGTTTGCGTACAATGCGCGCCACCGCCCAACACCGGAGCACGACATATGGCCATGAAGAAAACCGACCTTGAAAAGAACAAGGCGCTGAAACTGATGCAGGCGACGCACAAGTCCGGGCCCGAGCGCTTCGGCAAGGGCTCGGCGGCACCGGCGCTGGACCGCCGCGAGCAACGCAAGCTGGATCAGGCGCAAGGGCTCGTGCCGTTCGCGTGCAAGCTCAACGCCGAACTCGTCGAGAAGCTGAAGTCGCGCGCCGCGGACCATCCGGGCGGCCTCAACGGCCTGGTCGCCGAACTGCTCGAGGCTGGACTCGCACGTTGAGCGCCCGGGCGGCGCCGTCGAGCCCTCTCGCGCTGCAACGCCCACGGCGAACGAAAAAAAAAGCCAGAGCAATGCTCTGGCTTTTTCATGGCCACGGTTGCGCGCGGCGTCGAAACCGCGCGAACCTGGCCGCGCAGGCGTTTTAGTTCGCCTGACCCTTGTCGGCGGTGCCGGCGGCCGATGCGCTTTCCGACACAGCGGCGCGCTTGCCGTGTTGCTTGAGCTCCTTGTGGTGCTTCTTGGCCTTCGCCGGTGCGCTGGCTGCCGGCGCGGTTGCGGCGGGAGCCGAAGCGTCTTGTGCAAATGCCTGAACCGAAATCAGTGCGACCGATGCTGCGATGAGCGAGGCGAGAGTCTTTTTCATCTGTTGTTCCCCAAACCTGACAAATAATGACCGGCACGTTGTGAATTAGAGCAGCGTGAAACCGCGACACGGTCCGCTTGCCGATCGGGGCGGGCGTTTCGCGCGAAGCAGTATCACGCAGCGTTGGACGTTTGTCATCCGTAAATGGACCGGTGTATTTTCCGGGCGACAATTTCCTTTCAATTCGGATACGATTGGCATTTACGCTCCGCGGTTCGTTGTCCTTTCGCGTAATGCGCTGAATTGCCTTGCCGCTGGTCAGTTCGTGTCCGATTCGCAGCGAATCCAGGCACGATCGCAGACACGATCGCGAGCAAGGAAACGACCCCTAACGTCCCATGCGCAACAGTGCGCCGCACGCGATCGGCGCGCTGGCCGCCGAAAGCGCCGTCGCACCCCCCGCTGTTGCACCGTTACACGCGAATAGAGATCTCCACTTGCCATCCACCACCCGCCGCCACGTGCGCGCCAATCTGCTGATGCTGGCCGCCGCCCTGATCTGGGGCTCGGCATTCGTCGCCCAGCGACTCAGTCTCGATAGCATCGGCCCCTTCCTGTTCACCGGCCTGCGTTTTCTGCTGGGCGCCGGTGTGGTCTCGGCCTTCTTGTTCGTGCGCCGCCGCGCCGGCCCGCGCGCCGTGACAGGCGGACTCAGCCCGGCGCCCCGGGCGCTGTTCACCGGCGCGCTGCTGCGCTCCGGCGCGGTGCTCGGCGTCGTCCTGGCCGCCGCCATCTCGCTCCAGCAAATCGGCCTCGGCTACACGAAGATCGCCAACGCCGGTTTCATCAGCTCGCTCTATGTCGTGATCGTGCCGATGCTTGGCGTGCTGCTGCGCCATCGCACGGGACTCGGCACCTGGCTCGGCGCCGCGCTCGCAGCGGTCGGCCTCTACTTTCTCAGCATCAACGAGCACTTTTCGGTGATGTACGGCGACTGGTACCAGCTTGGCTGTGCGCTCGTGATCTCGATCCAGGTCATGCTCGTGGGCCACTACGCGCCGCGCCACGATCCGCTCGCGCTCTCGATCGTGCAGTTCGTCGCCTGCGGTGTGGTGTGTCTCGTGATCGGGCTCGCCTGCGAACCACTGCGCGCGGCCGATATCGTGCGCGCCGCGCCGACCATCCTTTATGGCGGCGCGCTTTCGGTGGGCGTCGGCTATACGCTGCAAGTCGTCGCCCAACGCGACGCCGCGCCCGCGCACGCCGCTGTGATATTCAGCATGGAAGGCGTATTCGCCGCGCTCGCGGGCTGGGCCGCACTCGGCGAAACGCTTACGCCGCGCGCACTCGCCGGCTGCGCGCTCATGCTCGCGGGCCTGCTGGCCTGCCAGTTGCTGCCGGCATGGCAGGCGCGCGTGCGCGCTCGTCAGCGCGCCGCCACGCAGCCCACGGAGACGGCGTAAAGACGGCATACGGCACGTCGCGCACGCCCAGTTCGCCGCCGGGTTTCGATGAATGGCGTCGCCTTCGCGCGACGCCTTTTTTTCGCGCAGACTTTTCACGTGGATAACGACGCGCAATCGTGCTGCGCCGCCCGGGTTATCCACGCCCACCTCTGGATAACCTGGGGACGACCTGGCGAACGCCCTGTGGAGCATTTCTTGATAACCCCACGTCGGACCGAGCAACCCGAAAAGTTATCCCGCAAGCGCGCAACGCGTACAGCGTTTGTCCGCATGGCTATTCGATCGGCATCGATATGAACGGATTGGCAATTTCCCTGTTGTCCACAGTTAACGCCAGGACTTGTTAACTGCTACTACTTATAAATATAAATACTCAAATGAATATGGAGAAAACGCGCGACGCTCGCTGCGCGTGCGTGCTGCGCAGTCGCGCAGAGACATCGCGGCTTCAATGTTCTCGCGCGAGCACGCTATCGACGAACCGCGGCAACCCGAGCAATGCGCGGCGCGCGACCGACCTGCGAATCTCGTTGCGTCTCCCGGAAAAGCAGACCGTTTCGCCAGCGCTATGCACGCGACCCTCTTCGATGAACGCCCACGCGAAGCAATGCGTCACCGCTGAACTGCGCTCGTCGTCTTCGTGCGCGAAGAGGCCTATGCTCGCCAACGCAACGCTCGCGCGTCCCGCGCTTCGCGCAAGCGCACCTTCGGCGGCTTCGCGCGCAATCGCTTCGCTCACGAGCCCGCAGCGTTCGACCGTCTGCGCATTCACACCGGGCAGTGCCGCGAGCGCCGCTTGCGAATGCGCGACGCAGCCGCCATCGAGACACCCCGACGCTCCGCGCTGCTCCGCCAGCATCACGCCGATCGCACCGGCGGTGCAGGTCTCGACACTCGCGAGCACGAGCGAGCGCGATTTCAGATAGCCGACGATCTGCTTCGAGATGTTCATGGCGACAACGAATGAAAAGCGAAAATGCGAGTGTCGCACGCGGAGACAACGAAAAAGGGCGTGGCTCCCGAGGAGACACGCCCTTGCTCGATGCGCCATGCGGTGACACCGCGCGTTAGCCGCCCGCCATCATCCGCTCGATGATGGGCTCGAGATTGCGCAAGCCGATGGTCGCGGGCTCGGCCGCCACGACGCCGAAGCATTCCGTGCGCCGCGGCGCCGGGTCGACGAGGAAATTGCGTTCGTGGCGCCCATAGCGCTCGGGTGGCAGCAGCCGCTCAGGCGGAATGACCTCGAACGCCGTGCCGATGGCGATGAAGAGATCGCCCGGCGTCATGTCGCGCTGAATGCGCCACAGCGTCTCGTATTCGGGCGCCGCCTCGTTGAAGAACACGACGCCGGGCTTCACGCTCTCCACCTGCCCGCACGCGGGACAGGCGGCCTGCGGATCGAGTCCCTTGCCGGAGACCGGAAAGCGATAGTCGCAATCGGTGCACAGAAGCGAAATCATGTCGCCGTGCAGATGCGTGACCTGACGCGCACCGGCCTGCTCGAGCAGGTCGTCGATGTTCTGCGTGACGAGATGCACGCGCTCGGTGCCCCAGGCGTTCTGCCACTTCGCGAGTCGCTCATGGGCGGCGTTCGGGCGCGTGTCGACGCATTCGGCGATGCGCTGGTTGTAGAAGCGGAACACCGCGTGCCGGTTGCGGCGCCACGTGAGGTAATTGCATACCTCGTCGATGCTGGCTTGGGACCAGATGCCGTCGCCGGTGCGGAACGTCGAAATACCGCTCTCCGCAGACAGGCCCGCACCGGAAAACACGAACAGGCGGGGCAGTCGGCCTGACTGGCCAGGTTGCCGGGATTGCACCACTTTTGTCTCCTTGGTCGAACCGCGACATTATGACTGGCCGAGGGCGTTTCGGCAGCGGTTGGCGATGGAGACGTACCCCGTCGCCCTAGCGAGCGCGCAGCGGCGCCTGGAGGCGGCGCTGCGCGCGAGATGAGCCCGCCCCTATGCGGCGGGTGCGCGAGGCGTCTGAGCGGCCTCTCGGTGCTTCCAGCTCGATGGCACAACAAAAAGGGGATGCCGCACTGGCATCCCCTCTCTCAGGACGTTCCCGGCGCGGCCACAGAAGACGACCTGCGACGCGCGAAAAGCCTCACTCCACCGTCACCGACTTCGCGAGATTGCGCGGCTTGTCGACATCGGTGCCGCGCGCGCAGGCCGTGTGATACGCGAGCAGTTGCAGCGGCACGACGTGCAGGATCGGCGAAAGCAGCCCGTAGTGCTCCGGCATGCGGATCACGTGGATGCCATCTTCGCTCGTGATGTGGGTATCCGCATCCGCGAAGACGTAGAGCTGGCCGCCGCGCGCGCGCACTTCCTGCATGTTCGACTTGAGCTTTTCGAGCAGCGCGTCGTTGGGCGCCACCGTCACCACGGGCATCGCCTCGGTCACGAGCGCGAGCGGCCCGTGCTTGAGTTCGCCCGCCGGATAGGCCTCGGCGTGGATGTACGAGATTTCCTTGAGCTTGAGCGCGCCTTCGAGCGCGATGGGGTAATGGAGCCCGCGCCCGAGGAACAACGCGTTTTCCTTGCGCGCGAATTCCTCCGACCACGCGATGATCTGCGGCTCCAGCGCGAGCACGCCATTGAGCGCCGCCGGCAGATGGCGCAGCAGCTTGAGATACGCGCTTTCCTGCTCGGCGCTCACATGGCCGCGCAGCTTGCCGAGCGTCACGGCGAGAATGAACAGGCCCACGAGCTGCGTGGTGAACGCCTTGGTCGACGCCACGCCGATCTCGCGCCCGGCGTGCGTGAGGAATTTGAGTTCGGTGAGGCGCACCATCGCGCTCGTCGCCACGTTGCACACCGCGAGCGTGTGCTGCATGCCGAGCGACTGCGCGTGCTTGAGCGCGGCGAGCGTATCGGCGGTTTCGCCCGACTGCGAGATCGTCACGACGAGCGCGCGCGGATTCGGCACCGACTCGCGATAACGGTATTCGCTCGCGATCTCGACATCGGTGCGGATCTTCGCCACCGATTCGAGCCAGTACTTCGCCGTGAGGCCCGCGTAGTAGCTCGTGCCGCACGCGAGAATCAGGATGCTGTCGATGTCGTTGAACACTGCGCCCGCGCTCTCGCCGAAAAGCTCGGCGGCGAAGGCATCGGTGGCGGGAATCGTGTCCGAGATCGCGCGCGGCTGCTCGAAGATTTCCTTCTGCATGTAATGGCGATACGGCCCGAGATCGACCTCGCCGCCATACGCACCGTAGGCCTGCACATCGCGCGCCTCGCGCACGACTTCCACGCCCTGGCGATCGATGATGCGCACGCCCTCGAGCGTGATCTCGCACACGTCGCCTTCTTCCAGATAGCTCACGCGCTCGGCGCTGCCCGCGATGGCGAGCGCATCCGATGCGATGAAGTTTTCGCCCTTGCCATAGCCCACCACGAGCGGTGAGCCGGCGCGCGCGCCCACCACCGTATGCGGCTGGCTCTTGTGCACCACGCCGATCGCATACGCGCCCGCGAGCTGCTGCACGGCCGCGCGCACGGCGGCGAACAGGTCGCCTTGATAGAGGCTGTGGATCAGGTGGGCGATGACTTCGGTGTCGGTTTGCGAGACGAACTCGTAGCCCTTCGCGCGCAGCGTTTCGCGCAGCGACTCGTAATTCTCGATGATGCCGTTGTGCACGATCGCGAGCGTGTCGCGCGAGAAGATCGGGTGCGCGTTGTTCACCGTGGGCGCCCCGTGCGTGGCCCAGCGCGTGTGGGCGATGCCGGTCACGCCCTCGAAGCGCGCCTCGCGCACCTGCTCGTCGAGTTCGGCCACACGCGCGACGCTGCGCACGCGTTGCGGGCCGTCGGCCGTCACGACGGCCACGCCGCATGAGTCGTAGCCGCGATATTCGAGCCGCCGCAGTCCTTCGATCAGTACGGGGACGATGTTACGAAGCGCAACCGCGCCGACGATGCCGCACATGGATTCGATCCTTTGCAATGAGGGCGCCGCGCAGCTTTTGACGCAGCGGCGCCTGGGATTCAACCGTTCAGTTCTTTTTCTTGACCGGCCGAACGTAGCCGGTTTTTGCGATCTGCGTCTTCTCGTTGAGCGCGAGCGTCGCTTCGGGCACATCCTTCCACACCGTCGTGCCAGCCGCGATCGTCACGCCACGGCCCACGCGCACGGGCGCCACGAGCTGCGTATCCGAACCCACGAACACATTGTCCTCGATGACCGTGCGGTGCTTGTTCGCGCCGTCGTAGTTGCAGGTGATGGTGCCCGCGCCGATGTTCACACCCGCGCCCACGTCGGCGTCGCCCACGTAGCTCAGGTGGTTCGCCTTCGAGCCGAGCCCGATGTTCGCGTTCTTCACCTCGACGAAGTTGCCCACGTGGACTTCGTCGGCGAGCTTCGCGCCCGGGCGCAGGCGCGCGTACGGCCCGAGCACCGCGTTCGCGCCCACCGCCGCGTTTTCGATGTGCGTGTAGGCGTCCACGCGCGTACCCGCGCCGATCGACGCGCCGCGAATCACGCAGTTCGGGCCGATGCTCACGTTGTCCGCCAGCGTCACGTCGCCTTCGAACACGCAGTTCACGTCGATGAACACGTCGCGCCCGCACGTGAGCGAGCCGCGCACGTCGATGCGCGCCGGGTCCGCGAGCGTCACGCCCGCCACGAGCAGCGCCTCGGCCACGTTGCGCTGGTGCACGCGCTCGAGTTCGGCGAGCTGCTGCTTGCTGTTCACGCCGAGCGTTTCCCATTCTTCGTCGGGTTGCGCGGTCACGGCCGGATGGCCGGAGGCGATCGCGGCTTCCACGACGTCGGTGAGGTAATACTCGCCCTGGGCGTTGTCGTTCTTGAGCGCGGCGAGCCAGCCCGCGAGCGGCGCGGTGGGCGTCACGACGATGCCCGTGTTGATCTCGGCGATCTTGCGCTGTTCTTCGTTCGCGTCCTTCTGCTCGACGATGCGCACGACCTTGCCCGCCGTGTCGCGCACGATGCGGCCGTAACCGGTCGGATCGTCGAGCGTGACGGTGAGAATGCCGTAGCCGTCCTGGCCGGCGGCATCGACAAGGCGCCTGAGCGTCGAGGCACGCGTGAGCGGCACGTCGCCATAGAGCACGAGCGTGGGCACGCTGGCGTCGAGCAGCGGCAGCGCCTGCGCGAGCGCGTGGCCCGTGCCGAGCTGCTGCGCCTGCAGCGCGAACTGGACGTCGGGCGCGCCGACGGCCTCGCGCACCGCTTCGCCGCCATGGCCGACCACGACCACGAGGCGGGTGGGCGAAAGCGTGCGGGCGGTGTCGATGACGTGCGAGAGGAGCGGCCTGCCGGCGAGCGGATGCAGGACCTTGGGCAGCGCGGAGTGCATGCGTTTGCCCATGCCTGCCGCGAGGATCACGATGTTCATTGCATCGGTGAGCGAATGGGGAATGAAGCGGCCGATTTTAGCATGCGGGGTATGCCCGACACGCCCACAGGACGGGCCGCCAAGTCCTCAATAAACACTCTTTTACAACGGCTTTTCAAAACCGTCCGGCGCAAAGCAAAACGCTCCGATGCAGGGTCGGAGCGTTTCAGGCAAACCGCGGCGGCGGTGGCTCAAATGTCGTCGAATGGCGTGAACTTGATCGTCGTGCCATCGGCGGGTGCCGGATCGGTCGAACACGGCTCCTCGTCGAAAGCGATATCGCCCGCCGGATCGGCCACGCCCGTCGCGCGCAGCCCTGCGAAGTCGAACAGCTTCGCGTCCATGAGGTGCGAAGGCACGACGTTGCCGAGCGCGTTGAACATGTTCTCGATGCGACCCGGGAAGCGCTTGTCCCACTCGCGGATCAGCGCCTTCATCTCCGCGCGCTTCAGGTTCGGCTGGCTGCCGCACAGGTTGCACGGAATGATCGGGAATTCGCGCAGCACCGCGTACTTCTCGAGATCGGTTTCCTTCACGTAGGCGAGCGGGCGGATCACGACGTTCTTGCCATCATCCGATTGCAGCTTGGGCGGCATGCCCTTGAGCTTGCCGCCGTAGAACAGGTTCAGCAGCAGCGTCTGAAGGATGTCGTCGCGGTGGTGACCGAGCGCGATTTTGGTCGCGCCCAGTTCGCCCGCCACGCGGTACAGGATGCCGCGCCGCAGGCGCGAGCACAGCGAGCACGTGGTCTTGCCCTCGGGCACGAGGCGCTTGACGATGCTGTACGTATCCTGATTCTCGATGTGATACGGCACGCCCACGCGGTCGAGGTACTCGGGCAGCACGTGCTCCGGAAAGCCCGGCTGCTTCTGGTCGAGGTTCACGGCGACGATGTCGAAGTCGATCGGCGCGCGCTCGCGCAGGCGCAAGAGCACATCGAGCAGCGCATAGCTGTCCTTGCCGCCCGAGAGGCAGACCATCACCTTGTCGCCGTTCTCGATCATGTTGTAGTCGCCGATCGCCTGGCCGACCTGGCGCACGATGCGCTTGAACAGCTTGTTGTTCTCGTAGGCTTCCTTCTGCTCGCGGCGCGTGAGCGCGCGGCGGCCCGCTTCTTCGTTGTGCGCGTCGTGATGCGCTTCGCTCGTGGCGTCCTCGCCGACGGGGAGCGTTTCGGGGGCGTTCATGAATCAGTCCTCTTTGATACGAAAGACCTCGACGCCCACCGCGTCGCAGTCCGGATAAACGTCGGGCTTCTCGGTCGAGACGCGCACCGCGCGCACCTGTTCGTGCGAGAGCAGCGCCGCGGCCAGATCGTCGCAGAGCGTTTCCTGCAGATGGATATGGCCTTTGCCCACGCGCTCGGCGACGGTCGAACGCATGAAGTCGTAGTCGACGACTTCGCGCAGCTTGTCCTCGCGCGGCGTGGTCAGCGCGAGCGGCACGAACAGGTCGATGTTGATGACGACACGCTGTTCGCCGCGCTTTTCGAAGTCATGCACGCCGATGTTGATGTGCACTTCGTAGTCGCGCAGGAAAAGCCGGCGGCAGTCGGCGAGCCGGGGGTAAAGCAAAACGGTGGACATGTATCTTCCAGTCGATAAAAGCGTGCGTCTTCTCGCACGTATGCGGGCGCCGGGCGCCCGGCGTCATTGGAGCCGGTCTGCGCAACCGCTCGTGCGCGGCGGTTCGCGTTCCTTCGTGTTCGTCAGTACCGCTGGCTCGCGGTTCTGCGCTCGGCGGCGCTATGCATTTAGTTGCAAATGCGGCGTCGCGCGCGATGCAACCACGGTACTTCAGCCGCCCGTCAAAAACATCACGTCGCGTGGCAGCGGCACGAGGTGCTGGCCGCCGTCCACGACGAGCGTCGCGCCGGTCACGCCGGAAGCCCCGGCGAGATACAGCGCGGCTTCCACGAGATCGGCGGGCCGCGACGCGCGTTTGAGCGGCGTGACCCGGTGCGCGGCGGCGAAGGTTTCCGGTGTCTGGTCGCCAGACTGCATCGTGAGGCCGGGCGCGAGCCCCACCACGCGCACCTTCGGTGCGAGCGCCTGGGCGAGCGCGACGGTGGCGTTCTGCAACGCGGCCTTCGTCAGCGTGTACGACAGATAGTCCGGATTCATGTTGTACAGCTTCTGGTCGAGCACGTTGATCACACAGGCGCGCTGCGTCTCGTCGTCCACTGCCGCTTCGGGCGTGGCCTCGTACAGCGTGCGCGCCAGCACGAGCGGCGCGCCCACGTTGATCGCCATGAGCTGCAGCAGCTTCGCATAGCCCACGTCGCGCGCGGTGTCTTCGTCGAAGCGCGAGGCGTTGTTCAGCACGCACGCCGGCCGGCCGAGCGCCGCGGCGCAGTCCTGCACGAGCCGGGCCACTTCCGCTTCGTTGCCCAGATCGGCGTGCAGCGCCACGGCCTTGCGGCCCAGCGCCGCGATCTGGGCGACCACTTCATCGGCGGCTTCGCGCGACTCGCCGTAATGCACCGCGACGTCCCAGCCGCGCGCCGCGAAGCCGAGCGACAGCTCGCGGCCAATGCGGCGCGCCCCGCCCGTCACCAGCACCACAGGCGCTTGCTGATTGGCGTCTGAATTGGGGTGCGATGCCCGGAGGGTGGCGGACATGCCGGCGTCAGCCGGGCGGATGCCGGGAGTTGCGCTCATTTACAATGCCGGGATGAATCCGAAAGCTCACGAACCCGATAGTTTACCTGTTCCCGAGCCGATCGCGCTCGCGCAGTCCGAAGCGCTCGCGGCCACGCTGCGCGCCGAGATTGCGGCGGCGGGCGGCTGGCTGCCGTTCGACCGCTACATGGAACGCGCGCTGTACGCGCCGGGACTCGGCTATTACGGCGGCGGCGCGCGCAAGTTCGGCCTCTTTGCCGCCGATGGCAGCGACTTCGTGACCGCGCCCGAGCTTTCGCCGCTCTTCGCCGCGACGCTCGCACGCGCCGTGGCCGAAGCGCTGGCCGCCAGCGGCACGCGCCGCCTGATGGAGTTCGGCGCGGGCACCGGCCGTCTCGCGGCGGGCGTCATGCTCGCCCTCGACGCCGCGGGCGTGCCATTCGATTCCTACGCGATCGTCGATCTGTCGGGCGAGTTGCGCGAACGCCAGCGCGAGGCCCTCGCGAAGCTCGCGCCCGCGCTGCTCCCACGCGTGACCTGGATCGACGCGCTGCCCGCGCAGTTCGAAGGTGTCGTGATCGGCAACGAAGTGCTCGATGCGATGCCGGTGCGCCTCTTCGCTCGCAAGGACGCCGTGTGGCACGAGCGTGGCGTGGGCGTGAACGCCGCAGGCGCGTTCGTCTTCGCCGATCAGCCCGCGAATTCGGGCCGCGACGCCAACTGGCCCGAAGGCGCGCTCGCGGGCGTGGAAGGCAGCGAAGACTACGTGACCGAAACGCACGAAGCGGCGCTCGCGTTCACGCGCACCGTATGCGCGATGCTCCAGCGCGGCGCGGCCTTCTTCATCGACTATGGGTTTCCGCGCCACGAGTACTACCACGCGCAACGCACGCAAGGCACGCTGATGTGCCACTACCGGCACCGCGCGCACGGCGACCCGTTTCTGTACCCCGGCTTGCAGGACATCACCGCGCACGTGGAATTCACGGGCATTGCCGAAGCCGGCGTCGAAGCGGGCGCGGACCTGCTCGGCTACACCACGCAGGCGCGTTTTCTGATGAACGCGGGCATTACCGAAGTGCTCGGCGAAATCGATCCGCGCGATCCGCAGCGCTTCCTGCCCGCCGCGAACGCGGTGCAGAAGCTCGTGTCGGAAAGCGAGATGGGTGAACTCTTCAAGGTGATCGCGTTTTCGCGCGGCATCGACGAAACCATCACGGCGTTCGCGCGCGGCGACCGCAGCCACACGCTATGACGCTTACGCCGAGGCGTTCATGATCCGCTGGTTCCTCACCACCTTCATCGCCGTCGCGATTCTCTCCAGCGCCCAGCCGTGGCTCAGGAAGCTCGGCATCGGGCGCCTGCCCGGCGACATCACGCTGCGCATTTTCGGCCGCGAGTACCCGTTGCCATTCATGTCGACGCTCGTGCTTTCCATGGCGCTCTCGTTGCTCGTACGCGCGCTCTGAGGGCCATCGCACGAACGCCCCGAAGCGGCGCGCCGCGCGTCAGGCACAAGCGAGCGCACCTTCCACGGCCGCGATGCGCGCCTCGTGCACGGCTAGCTTGATCTTCTCGGCGCCGCCCTTCGCGCCCGACTCCGCGATCGAGCGGGCGATCGCCCCTGCATCCACGCCGCGCGCGGCCACGAGCGCCACGCGCAGCCGCTCGGCCTGCGGATAAGGCGCGTTCTCCCAGTTCAGCCGCCCGCGCAAGTCCGACTCGCAGGCCTGCAGCGCCTCGGCGAAACGCGCGGGCTTGCGCAGTGCGTCGCAGCGTTCGAGCATGCGCACGAGCGCGGCCGCGCCCATGTCCATCACGCGATGGATGTTGCCGTGCTCGCGCGCGACGAGCACCGCGAGTTCGCGGCAGTCGTTGGGCACGCGCAGGCGGTCGCAAAGCGGCTTCAGCAGTTCGACGCTGCGCCCTTCGTGGCCGATGTGGCGCGGCAGCACGTCCTCGGGCGTCGTGCCCTTGCCGAGATCGTGCGTGAGCGCCGCGAAGCGCACCGGCAGCGCGTAGCCCTGCGCCGCGGCATGGTCGATCACCATCATCACGTGCACGCCCGTGTCCACTTCCGGGTGATAGTCGGCGCGCTGGGGCACGCCCCACAGCGCATCGACCTCGGGCAGCACGCGCGCGAGCGCGCCGCAATCGCGCAGCACCTCGAACATGCGCGAGGGTTTCGCTTCCATGAGCCCGCGCGAGATTTCCTGCCACACGCGCTCCGGCACGAGCGCATCGACTTCGCCCGAGGCGACCATTTCGCGCATGAGTTCGAGCGTTTCAGGCGCAACGGTGAAGTCGGCGAAACGCGCAGCGAACCGCGCGATGCGCAGGATGCGCACGGGGTCTTCGAGAAACGCTTCGCTCACGTGACGAAACACGCGCGCTTCCAGGTCGCGCGCGCCGCCGAACGGATCGACGACCGGCCCCGTGAGCACGCCGCCCGGCTGCACTTCGCGCGCCATCGCGTTGATCGTCAGGTCGCGGCGCGCAAGATCTTCTTCGAGCGTCACGTCGGGCGCGTAGAAGAACTGGAAGCCGTGATAGCCCGCGGCCGTCTTGCGCTCGGTGCGCGCCAGCGCGTACTCCTCCTGGGTCTCGGGATGCAGGAACACCGGAAAATCCTTGCCCACCGGACGATAACCCTGCGCAGCCATCTGCTCGGGCGTCGCGCCCACCACGACATAGTCGCGGTCGCGCACGGGCAGCCCGAGCATCTCGTCGCGGATCGCACCGCCTACGACATAGATCTTCATTCGTCGTCGCGTTCGTCGTCGGCGACGATGTGCGTTTCGCGGCGCGCGGCTGCGACCCACTCGGCCACGGCGGGCAGCGCGCTCACGCGCTGCGCGTAAGCCGCCGCTTCCGGCGAGAGCTTCGGCGCATAGCTATTGAAGCGCATGACGACCGGCGCATACATGGCATCGGCAATGCCGAATTCGCCGAACAGGAAGGGGCCGCCGCTCGCTGCAAGACACTCGCGCCAGAGCGCGTCGATGCGGGCGATATCGGCGAGCGCGCCAGGCGTCGCGCCGGCGCCTGGCTTCACCTTGCGGATGTTCATCGGCATGTGGTTGCGCAATTCGCCGAAGCCCGCATGCATTTCGGCGCTCACGCTGCGCGCGCGGGCGCGGGCGTTCGCATCGCGCGGCCACAGCGCATGCTGCGGGAAGCGCTCGGCGAGCGTCTCGGCAATCGCGAGCGAATCCCACACGGCAAAGCCGTCTTCGGAGACGAGGCACGGCACCTTGCCCGAGGCCGAAAACGCGAGGATCGAGGACCTGGTGCCCGGCTCGTCGAGCTCGATCAGCACTTCCTCGAACGCGATGCCGAAGTGCCTGAGCAGCACCCACGGGCGCATCGACCACGACGAATAGTTCTTGTCTCCGATAACGAGCTTCATTGTTCCAATGACCGTAGTGAGTTGAAGGGAAACCAGCCAGCGGCGAATCAGCGGTGCGCGCTGGCGCGAAAGATGTTCAGCCGCGAGCGCAGCGAGGCGTCGGCGAGATAGAGCGGCGCGATCGTCTCGATGCTCGCCGGGTCGATATCGAGTTCGGGTGCGAGCGGCCCGGTCATCACGCTGTCCACCTTCATCGAATCGAGATTATCGCGCGTGAGCACCGGCACGCCGGGCGCCATCTCGAAAGAAAGCGCCTGCAGACGCCCGAAGGCATCGGGCAGCCGCACGATACGCGCGCGCCGGCCGATCACTTCGCCGCAGTACTGCACCAGCTGCTCGAGCGTATAGACCGTCGGGCCGCCGAGTTCGTAAGTGTGCCCGCTCGCGGCATCGAGATCGAGCACGTTGACGATCGCCTTTGACACGTCGCCGACGAACACCGGCTGGAACTTCGCATCGGGCATCGCGAGCGGAATGATCGGAAAGAGCCTTTGCAGGAGCGCGAAGCGGTTGAGGAACGTGTCCTCGGGGCCGAACACCACCGAAGGCCGGAAGATCGTCGTGGCGAGCGACGTGGAGGCGTGCACGGCTTTTTCGCCGTCGCCCTTCGAGCGCAGATACATGCTCGGCCCGCGCGGGTCGGCACCGAGCGAGCTCACGTGGATGAGCCGGTGCACGCCCTTGCCCTCGCAAGCGGCGACGATCTTCGTGGGCAACTCGACGTGCAGCTTCGCGAAGCCCGGGCCGTAGGGATCGCCGCGGCCGCCATTGAGCGTGCCGACGAGATTGATGACCGCGTCCGCGTTCTCGACGAAGGCGGCGAGCGCGACCGGATCGGACACATCGGTCTCGATCACGTCGATGGGCAGCAGGGTGAGATGGCGGGCGTTGTAGCGGCGGCGGGTGGCGATGCGTACGTCCTTGCCCGCCTCGACGAGCGCGTTGACGAGGTGGCTGCCGATGAATCCCGAACCGCCGATGACCGCAATGGCTTGATGTCTCATCTTCGACCTCCTCGGGCAGACGGCGCCGCCGCGTACGAGGTCCGGTTCGTCCCGCAGCGCGCCGGCCAGAAGGCGCAGCACGCCGCGTGCCGTCATGCCGCGCGCGGTCCACAAGTAGGGAAGCGGCGCGGCGTGACGACCCGGCGCTTACGGCGAGATATAGCCGAGACGCGCCTTCAGCGATTGCGGACGGCCCTCGAAAAGCGCCGCATAGTAGACCGTGTTCGACAACACGTTTTTCACGTAATCGCGGGTTTCCTGGAACGGGATGGTTTCCGCGAAGATGGCGCCTTCGACGCCGCCCTGCAACGACTGGCGCCACGCGCGCGGGCGCCCCGGCCCGGCGTTGTAGCCCGCGGTGGCGAGCACGGCCGAGCCGTCGAACTGATTGTAGATCATCGACAGATAGTTCGTTCCGAGCAGGATATTGGTGTTCAGATCGTCGAGCTGGTCACGCGAGAGCGGGCCGAGGCCGATCTTCTTCGCCACCATTTGCGCCGTGGCCGGCATGATCTGCATGAGGCCGCTCGCGCCCACGCCCGACTTCGCGTTGAGGATGAAGCGCGATTCCTGGCGGATGAGGCCGTAGGCCCATTCGACGTCGAGCCCGTTGGTCTGCGCGTCGCGCTCCACCACGTCGCGGAACGGCGCGAGGTAGCGCAGCGAGAAGTCGTGCTCGGTTTGCGTGCGATCGGCGGTGTTGACGGTGCGGTCGAGCAGCTGGATGCGTTTCGCGTATTCGGCGACGGCGAGGAGCTGGCGATCGCTCATGCCGCGCAGTGGCCAGTTCCATTCGCGGTTGCCTTCGAGCCGCAGGTTCAGCGCGTAGAAGCGCTGCGCGAGCGCGAAGCCCGGTGTTTGCGCGGCCTGGGCAATTTCCGCGTCGCTCACCGTCGTCCTGGCCGGAATCGTGATCTTCTGGCCGAGTTCTTCGGTGGCGAGCTGGCCGTAGAAGTTATAGCCCTGCGAGATCGACGCGAATTCCTGGTTCGCCTGCCCCGTTTCGCCCGCCTGCTTGAGCGCGCGCGCGTGCCAGTAGACCCACGAGGGTTGCGTGCGCAGCGCCGCCGGCATCTGCTCGATCGACCAGCGCACCATCGTCCAGTCGCCGCCCAGCAGCGCCGCGCGGGTGCGCCATTCGTACGCGGGGCTCGAGAGCGGCGCGTTGACCGAGAGGCGATACCAGCCGAGCGCGGCGGGCAGGCGCTTGAGCGCGCCCTGATAACCGATCGTGCCCCAGCCGATCGCGCGCTCCGGCGAACTGAGCTGTGGCGCGACGGTGGCGAAGGTCGCCGCGGCCATGGCCGGGTCTTTGCTCGCCATCACCGTCACGGCGAGCAGCGCGAGCTGGTGCGATAGCGGATCGGCGGTGACGCCTTGCGCGAGCGTGAGCGGCGGCGTGCTGACGGCCTGGCTGAACGCCGTGGGGTCGGGGCGCTGCGCGAGGCCGTCGAGCAGCTTCGCGCCGGTCGACGTCTGGTTCTGCTCATACGCGATGCGGATCTGCTGCCACACGTCGTCGCCCGAAAACTGGCCCTTGATGGCGAGCGCCGTGATGAGATCCACGCAGCCGTCGCCGTAATAGCGCGGGTCGGTGAGCAGCGCGCGCGCATCGTCCGCGACGCTCTCGCCGCGCGCGGCGCGCGACTCGAGCGCGTAGCACTTCACCTGCGTGTCGTCGTTGAGCACGAAGCGCGCATACTGCCGGTCGAAGTTCGCCCAGTCGTGGCGCGCGCCGAGCACGAGCAGATAGTCGTTGCGCAGGCGGTCGGCGATCGCCTGGCCGTCGTAGCGCTGCAGGAACGACTGCACCGGTGCATCGGGCGCGTCCACGCGCGCATGGCCCTGCGAGTCGAAGAGCTGCGGCTTGAGCTGGAAGTATTCGAGATACGAAGGCGCCGGGTAATCGGGGATCGTCGCAGCGAGTTGCGCGGCGCGCGCGGGATCATTGTTGCGCGCGGCTTCGCGAAGCTGGATGAAGGTCTGATCGTCGTTGGAAAGGACGGCGCCTACGGGCAGTGCGACGGGGCGCACGGCGGACGCCGTGCTGCATGCTACGAGTGCCGCGCCGGTCAGTGCGAGACCGACCACGCGATATACTCGGACGAGGCGTTTGGACATCGTTATTTCTGGAGCGCGAAGTGACCCAAAGGATAGCACGCAACCCCCATGCGGAATCCAAAAAGGACTGGCGTGCAAGGCTCCTTCCCCGGCGAATCGAGGCGGCTTCCAACGCGGCAATCGGTGAGGCATTGACGGTTCGTCTCGAAGCGCTCATCGCGCAATTTGCGCCGCGTTCGATCGGGTTCTATTGGCCCTTGCGCGGCGAGTTCGATGCGCGCGCCTGGATCGCCGCATGGCTCGCACAGGATGCCTCGCGCCGCGCCGCCCTCCCCGCCATTGCCGAGCGCCACGCACCGCTCGTCTTCCACGCATGGACGCCCGATGCGCCGATGCGCGAAGGCCATCACGGCATTCCCGAGCCGCTGGCGCAAGAGGCGCTCACGCCCGAGCTCCTGCTCGTGCCTTGCGTGGGTTTCGATCGCGACGGCTACCGGCTGGGTTACGGCGGCGGCTACTACGACCGCACGCTCGCCGCATGGCCGGGCGCGGCCTTGCCCGTCACGGTTGGCATTGCATATGAAGCGTGCCGCATCGACGACGGCGTGCTCGCGCGCGAGGCGCACGACCTGCCGCTCGACGCCGTGGTGACGGAAGCCGCCACGCACCTTTGTCAACGTTCGCGCGCTCGCTGAAAGCGCGTGCACGCATCAGACGAATCGCATCAAAGCGAAGCCGCCGCGCGTGCGGCCGTGTCGTAGAGCCCAGACGCATTGCGCATGAGCTGCGCGGCGTCGCCGATCTGCTGGTTCGTGAGGCCGCTTTCCTTGAGCGTCGCAATGAGGCAGCTCTCGCGCACGTCGCGATAGCGCAGGCACAGCGCCTGGCCTTCCGGCGTGACCGAAAAGAACACTTCCTTGCCGGTCTTTTCGCTTTTTACATACCCTCTGGAAACAAGCTTCTTCAACGCGTACGTGGCCACGTGCGTGTCCTCGATGTTGAGCACGAAGCAGATATCCGCGAGCTTCTTGCGGCGCTCGCGATGGCCGACGTGATGAAGCAGCGACACCTCGATCGGCGTCATGTCCTTCACGCCCGCCGCCGACATGCAACGCACCATCCAGCGGTTGAACGCGTTGCTCGCCATGATGAGCGCGTACTCGAACTCGGAAAGCTCGGCGCTCGACTCGGAGACGAGATGTTCGGACGAAACGATCTTGGTCGGCTGGCGCGACATGGCAGATAACCCGGTAGTCGGTGGTCGATGAGTCAAAGCGGTGTGCGTGAGTGTAATTGCAGGGCGTTCCGCATGCGCCTGGCGAAAACGCTTATTGATAATTTGTAGATAATTTATCGACAATGTACGCTATAAAGGAACGCCGCCGGCCGGCCACTGCCCTGCGCCGTTCTTTCGACCGGCCGAACCGCCCCCTGATCGATCCCGACATGCCGAATTCCGCTCCCCGCATCTTTCCTCTCGGTGACGAGGCGCTCGTCTGCGAAGCGCCGCCGCCCGCCACGCTCGACGTGCAGCGCCGCGTCTGGGCCGTCGCCGCGCTCGTGCGCGGCTGGGCGCCCGTGCGCGAAGTGGTGCCCGGCATGAACAACCTGACGATCACCTTCGACCCGCTCACCGCCAACGCCGCGGCGCTCGCCGGCGCGCTCAGGGACGCATGGCGCGACGCCGAAGACGCGCCCGAGGCGGGCCGCGAAGTCGAGATACCCGTGGTCTACGGCGGCGAGGAAGGTCCCGATCTGGAAGCGGTCGCGCACCAGTGCGGGCTCGCAGCGGCCGACGTCGCCGCGCGCCATGCCGCAGGCGCTTATACGGTGTTCTTCCTCGGCTTCCAGCCGGGCTTCGCGTATCTCGGCGGCCTCGAACCCGCGCTGCACGCGCCGCGGCGGCGCGAGCCGCGTCTTGCCGTCCCGGCGGGCTCGGTGGGCATCGGCGGGGAGCAGACGGGCATCTACCCGGCCGCCTCGCCGGGCGGCTGGCAACTGATCGGCCGCACCGCGCTCAAGCTTTTCGACCCCGCGCGCAATCCGCCCACGCTGCTCATGCCCGGCGACCGCGTGCGCTTCACCATCGCGGAGCTGCACGCATGATCGAAGTCCTGCGCGCGGGCCTGCTCACCACGGTCCAGGATCTCGGCCGCCCCGGCTACCGGCATCTGGGCGTCGCCAGCGGCGGCGCGCTCGATGCGCTCTCGCTCGAAGTGGGCAATCGCCTCGTCGGCAACCGGCCCGACGCGGCCGGCATCGAAATCACCTTCGGCCCCGTCGCGCTGCGCTTCGCGCGCGCCACGCGCATCGCCATCACCGGCACCGACTTCGGCGCCACGCTGGGCGCGCGCCCCGTCTGGTCGTGGTGGAGCCTGCCCGTGGCCGCGGGCGAGGAACTGGTGCTCAACGGCGCGAAGCGCGGCATGCGCGCCTATGTGTGCGTGGCGGGCGGCATCGACGTATTGCCCATGCTCGGCTCGCGCAGCACCGATCTCGCAGCGGGCTTCGGCGGCCTCGCGGGCCGTGCGCTCAAGGACGGCGACCGCCTCGCCACGGGCGCCTCGTTCGCGCCGGGCCGCGATCGCGCCGCGCTCGATCCGCGCGCGCCGGCCTTCGGCGTGAAGGCGCCCGTGTGGTGCAACTTCGCGCTGGTGGACGAACCGCATCACCGGCGCGGCCGCCACCCGGACGGCATGGCCTGGGCCGTGCCCGTGCGCGTGCTGCGCGGCCCCGAGTACGACAGCTTCACGGCCGAGGCGCAGCGCACGCTCTGGTCCGACGAATGGCAGGTCACGCCCAACAGCAACCGCATGGGCTTTCGGCTTGCGGGCACGCCGCTCGCGCGCACGAGCGGCGCGGACCTGCTTTCGCACGCCGTGCTGCCCGGCACGATCCAGGTGCCGCCGAGCGGCCAGCCCATCGTCCTGATGGCCGATGCGCAGACCACGGGCGGCTACCCCAAAATCGGCTCCGTGATTCGCGCCGATCTCTGGAAGCTGGCGCAAGTGCGTCTGAGCGCGGGCGTGCGCTTCGTGGAGGCGACGCCAGCCGCCGCGCGCGCCGCGCTGGAAGAGGAACGGGCGTATCTGCGGCAGATCGACGCCGCGATCGCCATGCACGACGAGCGCTACGCGAGCCGCCGCGCGAGCGCGGCCGCCGGCGCGTGATTGATGCCCCATCCGTAGCAAGCGCAGTAAGAGGAACACCATGACCACCATCGATCTGAACGCCGATCTCGGCGAAGGCTGCGGCTCCGACGAGGCGCTGCTCGACCTCGTGAGCTCCGCCAACATCGCGTGCGGCTGGCACGCGGGCGGCGCCAATGCGATGCGCGAATGCGTGCGCTGGGCCGTGGAAAAAGGCGTGTCGATCGGCGCGCACCCGAGCTTCAACGACCCCGAGAACTTCGGCCGCAAGGAGATGAACCTGCCGGCCGAGGAAATCTACGCGGGCGTGCTCTATCAACTGGGCGCGCTCTCCGCGATTGCCCAGGCCGAAGGCGGCCGCATTGCCCACGTGAAGCCGCATGGCGCGCTCTACAACCAGGCCGCGCGCGACCCCCGGATCGCCGAGGCGATCGTTTCCGCCGTGCACGACTTCGATCCCTCGGTGACCGTGTTCGCGCTCGCGGGCAGCGGGCTCGTCACGGCGGCACGCGAGGCGGGGCTCGTGGCGGTGGAAGAAGTGTTCGCGGACCGCGGCTATCGCGCGGACGGCTCGCTCGTGCCGCGCAGCGAGCCCGGCGCGCTGCTCGACGACGAAGACACGGTGCTCGCGCGCACGCTCGCGATGATCCGCGAGCAGCGCGTGCAGGCCGTCGACGGCGCCTGGGTGGCGCTCAATGCGCAGACCATTTGCCTGCACGGGGACGGCCCGCATGCGCTCGCGTTCGCGCGGCGCATCCGCACGGCGCTCGACGAAGCCGGTATCGGCGTGCACCCCGCGGGGGCGGGCGAAGTCTGACGCTCGCTCGCGCCCATACACTGGAACGCGCGGCATGGCCGCGCGTCAGTCGAGCCGCATCGCAGAAGCTTTTCGCAAGGCAAACCTTCGGGTAGCCGAGGCTTGCCAGGCATAGTCATACCAAGCAGGTTCGTAGTAGTCCGAACGGCCGTCAGAGCCGCGAAGTCAGAGCCGCGACCCGCGGCAAACCACGACAAGCCAATACGTTTGGAGATCCACATGCAGAGCACCGTCAACCTATGGCCGCTAATCGGCGTGGCCGTCATCATCGCGGGCTTCCTGTTGCGCTTCAATCCGATGCTGATCGTCGCCGCGGCGGCCGTCGTCACCGGTTTCGCCGCGGGCTTCGAGCCCGGCAAGATCCTCGCCGCCATCGGCACCGGCTTCATCAAGACCCGCAACATCCCGCTCATCATCCTGCTGCCGCTCGCCGTGATCGGCCTGCTGGAGCGCCACGGCCTGCGCGAGCGCGCGCAGATCTGGATCGGCAGCATCAAGGCCGCGACCGCGGGGCGCCTTCTCATCGTCTATCTGCTCGTGCGCGAGCTCACGGCGGCAGTCGGCTTGACGGGCCTCGGCGGCCATCCGCAGATGGTGCGTCCGCTCATCGCCCCCATGGCCGAAGGCGCCACCGAAAACCGCTTCGGCAAGATTTCCGACGCCGTGCGCTACAAGCTGCGCGCGTACTCGGCCGCCACCGACAATGTCGGCCTCTTCTTCGGCGAGGACATCTTCGTGGCGTTCGGCGCAATCGTGCTGATGGTCACGCTGCTCAAGGAAGCGGGCGTCTCCGTCGAGCCGATCCACGTGGCGTTCTGGGGCATCCCCACGGCGATCTGCGCGTTCGTGATACACGGCACGCGGCTCTGGCTGCTCGATCGCAAGCTCGAACGCGAGCTGGGCGGCGCGCGCAAGCCAGCCGGCAACGGCAGCGCGGTGGCCTCCGCGACCCGCCCGGGAGACGAAGCATGACGCTCACACTCAACTGGCTCTTCTGGCTGGTCGGCATCGTTCTGCTGATCGTGGGCGGCATGATCGCCGTGGATCGCGCGCATCCGCGCCGCTTCACGGCGGGTGGCTTCTGGCTGCTCTACGCGCTCATCTTTCTGACTGGCGACCGGCTGCCCGCCCAAGTCGTGGGCGTACTCGTGCTGGCCATGGCGCTCATTGCGGGCTGCGGCGGTGTGACGGCCGCGAAACCCAAGGTGCTCGCGCTCGAGACGCGCATGGCGAGCGCGAAGCGGCTGGGCAACAAGCTCTTCGTCCCGGCACTCACGATTCCCGTCATCACCGTCGCACTCACGCTCGCGGCGAGCCACCTCGTCTTCGGCGGCACGCCGCTCATCGACCCCAAGAACGTCACGCTGATCGGCTTCGGCGCTGGCTGCGTGATCGCGCTCGTGATCGCGTGCATCATCACGCGCGACAGCGTCGGCCAGTCGATGCAGGAAACGCGCCGCCTCGTCGACGCGCTCTCGTGGGCCGCCGTGCTGCCGCAAATGCTCGGCATGCTCGGCCTCGTGTTCTCGGACGCGGGCGTGGGCAAGGCAGTCGCGCACATCACGACGTCCTGGATCAACATGGACGTGCGCTTCGTCGCCGTGGTGGTGTATTGCGTCGGCATGGCGCTCTTCACCATCATCATGGGCAACGGCTTTGCGGCGTTTCCGGTAATGACGGGCGGCGTGGGCGTGCCGGTGCTGGTGGGCGTGTTCCACGTCAATCCGGCGATGATGGCCGCCATCGGCATGTTTTCGGGCTACTGCGGCACGCTCATGACGCCGATGGCCGCGAACTTCAACATGGTGCCCGCGGCGCTGCTGGAACTGCCCGACAAGAACGCGGTGATCCGCGTGCAGGTGCCCACGGCGCTGGGCATACTCGCGGCCAATATCGTGCTGCTGAACGTGTTCGGGTTTTGACGCGCGCGCCCGGTCGCGAAACAGGACGAAAAAGCCGGTGCGAGCCGGCTTTTTTACTGCAATCAAGGCAACGGTGATTGGGCAACGAAGCCGCGTCGAGCGTCCCTGCCGAGGCTCGACCAAGCGTGTTCGCGCCAGCGCGAACGCCTCGCGTCAGGAACGCAGGGTATCTGCCCTTCAGCCCGGCTCGACCGTGAAGCCGCGCTGGCGCAGCAGTTCGAGCACGCCCCTCGGGCCGCCCAGGTGAAGCGCGCCGACCGCCACGAAGAGCGGCTTGTTGGGCGCCACGTATTGCTGCATGCGCGAAACGAAGCGCCGGTTGCGCTCGTAGACGATGCGGTTGTCGACCGATGCCGCCACGCGCGCATCGTGCGAGAGCTTTTCGGTACGCGCCGAATCCCACGCGGCGATCGCGTCGGCGTCGCCCACGCGCCACAGGTGCAGGAGCGTCTGGACGTCGGCGACGTTTTGCGCCGACGTCTGCGCGAGATCCTGCGCGAGCATTTCGCGTTGCTGCGCGAGGCTCAGGTTCGTGAAGGTGCGCATCTGCTCGGCGAGCGTCTCCAGTCCGACGATGCGGCGGTCCTTCCAGCGCAGGAACACGTTCTGCAATTGCGCCTCGGTGCCGTACTCGGTCTGCAGGCCGGCGCTCAGCGAATCGTAGGTCTCCACGAGCAGCGAGGCGAGCCACGGCCGCATCTTGCGGATCTCGGCGAGCGCTTCGGGATTGCCGCGCAGGCGCGCCGCCAGTTTCTGCCAGAGCGGATCGGGCAAGAGACCCGGCAGGCAGGGCCGCCGGCAGACGCCATATTTCGAGACGTCGTCCTGGGAAACGAGCAGATCGTCGGGGGAAAGCTCCAGCGCGAGAATGGGCGAGGCGGCGAGCGCCGCGAGAATCTGCGGACGAAACGGCTGGCCCGGCGGATAGTCGGCGGGGTCGCCCACGTGCAGCGTGCCGAGCAGATAGAGGGTGAGATTGCCGCGCGTGGCGACGTAGAACGGCATGCGCGCCGGTTGCGTGCGCACCGGGCCGCCAGCCGTCGTGCCCGAGGCATAGCTCGGCACGGCGGGCGCGGCGTGAAAGCCGGGAATGCCGCCGCTCGAGCCACGCGGTACGGGCACGGCAGGGCGCACGCCCGGCGTATGGGCGGCGGCACCCGCGGCTAAGGCGACGCCAGGCAATGCCGCCAGGGCGCTGCATGCGAGCGCCAGCACGAGCGCCGCGCTCGGCGCCATCCTCAGCAACGCACGGAACGCCACACTAAAAGGCACGCCACAAGCCAAACCGAATGTCACCCGACGAGCCGCGCGCCGCCCCGCAAACACGGCGAGAGCAGCCAGCGCGACGGTAGATAAAGCGGTGAAAAAAACGGTGGAAAAAACAACGAAAAAGGCGGCGCGACGGCCGCCCCACAGCAGGCGGCGCGCAAACATAAAACGACGCGCCGCCGTCGCTTCAGGCCGGCATGGGCCGCCCATCCTCTTCCCCCACCTCCTCTGCACGATGGCAGGATACCTGACGGCCATCGACTTCGCGAAGTGCGGGGACTTCCTTACGACATCTCTCGATCGCGTATGGACACCGTTGATGGAACGTGCAACCAGATGGCGGATTGAGCGGCGAAGGCAATTCGCCCTCGAGCTTGATCTTCACGCGGCGATCCCCTTCGAAGATCGCGGGCGTGGCCGAGAGCAGCGAGCGCGTGTACGGATGGCGCGGACGCGAGATCACCGTGTGCTTGTCGCCGAGTTCCGCCACGCCGCCCAGGTACATGACCATCACGTCGTCGGCGATGTGCTCGACCACGGCCAGGTTGTGCGAAATGAACACGTAGCTCGTGCGGAACTGCTCCTGCAAGTCCATGAACAGATTGAGGATCTGCGCCTGGATCGAGACATCGAGCGCGGAGACCGGCTCGTCGGCCACGACGATCTGCGGGTCGAGGATCATCGCGCGCGCGATCGCCACGCGCTGGCGCTGGCCGCCCGAAAACATGTGCGGATAGCGCTTGGCGTGCTCGGGACGCAGGCCCACGATGCGCATCATGTGCGCGATGCGGTCCGCGCGCTCGCTGGCCGTGAGCCGCGTGTTGATCGCGAGCGGCTCGCCGAGCGTCTGCTCCACGGTCTTGCGCGGGTTGAGCGAGGCGAACGGGTTCTGGAACACCATCTGTACGCGGCGGCGCAGCGCGGCGATCTTCGCGGTGTTGGCGTGCGCAACGTCTTCGCCGTCGATGGTGAGCTTGCCCGAAGTGGGCGGCTCGATCATCGTGAGCTGGCGCGCGAGCGTCGATTTGCCGCAGCCCGACTCGCCCACCACGGCGAGCGTGCGCCCGCGCGTGAGCGAAAACGACACGCCGTTGAGCGCCTTCACGGTGCCCGAGCCGAACATGCCGCGCTTGACGGTGTAGTGCTTCTTGAGATCTTCCGCGACGAGAACCTTGTCTTCCTTGTGGTCCTCATGAGCCGCGTGTTGCTGGACTGCGTTCATCGCGCGCCTCCTTGGGAAAGATTCACCGCCGCGTTCAGCGGCTTGATGCAGCGCACTTGCGCGTAGCCGCTCTCATCCGCCACCGCGTCGAGCGCGGGGCGCGCCTTCATGCAGTCGTCCACCACGTATTTGCAGCGCGGCGCGAAAAGACAACCGCCCGGCCGGTCGTCGCGTCCGGGCACCATGCCGGGCAGCGCGGCAAGCCGCATCGCCCCCTTGTTGTGCTCGGGAATGGCGGCGAGCAGCGCCTCCGTGTACGGATGATGCGGACGCGAGAAGATATCGGGCACGCGGTTCGTCTCGATGATCTCGCCCGCGTACATCACGGCCACGCGCTGCGCGACTTCCGAAACCACGGCCAGATCGTGCGAAATCAGCACGAGCGCCATGCCGCGCTCCTTCTGCAGGCGCACGAGCAGCTCCATGATCTGCGCCTGGATCGTCACGTCGAGCGCCGTGGTGGGCTCGTCGGCGATCAGCAGCTTCGGGTTGCAGGCCACGGCCATCGCGATCATCACGCGCTGGTTCATGCCGCCCGACATCTGGTGCGGAAAGTTGTCGATGCGGTTCTTCGCGTCGGGAATGCCGACCTGATCGAGCAGCTCCAGGGCGCGCGCGTGCAGCGCGGCGCCGCGCAAGCCTTCGTGCAGCTTCAGCACTTCCTTGATCTGATAGCCGACCGTGTAGCTCGGGTTCAGGCTCGTGAGCGCGTCCTGGAACACCATCGCGATGTCCTTGCCGACGATGCTGCGGCGCTCCTTGCCCGTGGCGTTGAGCAGATCCCGTCCGTCGAACGTGATCGAGTCGGCGCTCACCTTGCCGGGGGCGTCGATGAGGCCCATGAGCGCCATCATCGTCACGCTCTTGCCCGAGCCCGATTCGCCGACGATGCCGAGCACTTCGCCCGGCCCCACCGAGAGATTCACGCGGTCCACGGCGGGCAGGCCGTTGAAGTCCACCGCCAGGTTGCGGATAGTTAGCAGTTCTGTGGTCATGTTCATGCCATCCGCTTGAGCTTGGGATCGAGTGCGTCGCGCAGCCCGTCGCCGAGCAGGTTGATCGCGAGCACCGAAATGAGGATGGACAGACCGGGCATCGTGACGATCCACCATGCGCTGTCGATATAGTCGCGCGCCGAGGCGAGCATGGCGCCCCACTCCGCCCTCGGCGGCTGCACGCCGAGGCCGAGGAAGCCGAGCGCGGCGGCGTCGAGAATCGCCGAGGAAAAGCCGAGCGTCGCCTGCACGATGAGCGGCGCCGTGCAGTTGGGCAGCACCTGCGAGAACATCAGGCGCAGCGTGCCGGCGCCGGCCACGCGCGAGGCGGTCACGTATTCCTTGTGCAGTTCGCCCAAAGCCGAGCCGCGCGTGAGACGCACGTAGCCGGGCAGCGCCACGATCGCGATCGCGAGCATGGTGTTCGTGAGACCCGGGCCGATGATCGCGACCACGGCCACGGCGAGCAGCAGCGAAGGCAGCGCGAGCAGCACGTCCATGAGACGCATGATCGGCGTGTCGGCCCACTTCTCGAAGAACGCGGCCACGAGCCCGAGCACGATGCCCGGAATCAGCGCGAGCACGACCGAAACGCAGCCGATCCACAGCGAGAGCCGCGCGCCGTACATGAGACGCGAGAGGATGTCGCGGCCCGCTTCGTCGGTGCCGAGAATGAACTTCCAGTTGCCGCCGTCGAGCCACGCGGGCGGAATCTTCACGGAATCGCGGTATTGCTCGATGGGGCTGTGCGGCGCGATCAGCGGCGCGAAGATCGCGACGAAGATGAGCACGAGCACGATCACGCCGGCGCTCACGGCGCCCTTGTTGCGCGAGAAGTTCGCCCAGAATTCGCGCAGCACGAGCGCGCGGCCCGAAGGCGGCGTGACGGCGCGAGGCACGGTGTTCTGAATGTCAGCCATCATGCCTCCTGGTCGCGGTTGGGGTGTTGGGGGGTGTGCATGTTCATGGCTCGCTTACCTCGTATGTCGAATGCGCGGGTTGAGCACGCCGTACAGCAGATCGACGAACAGGTTCACGACGATCACAAGCGTCGCGATCATGAGAATGCCGCCTTGCACCACTGGATAATCGCGCCGGCTGATCGCGTCGATCAGCCATTTGCCGATGCCGGGCCAGGAGAACAACGTTTCGGTGAGCACCGCGCCGGCGAGCAGCGTGCCGACCTGCAGACCGATCACGGTCACCACGGGAATGAGCGCATTGCGCAGCGCGTGCACGACGATCACGCGCAGGGGCGAGAGGCCCTTGGCGCGCGCGGTGCGGATGTAGTCCTCGCGCAGCACTTCGAGCATCGACGAGCGCGTCATGCGCGCGACCACGGCGAGCGGAATCGTGCCGAGCACGATCGCAGGCAGGATCAGATGGCTCAACGCGGACCGGAACGCGCCTTCGTCGGTGCCGGGCAGGAGCGAGTCGATCAGCATGAAGCCCGTGACGTGCGGAATGTCGAATTCCACGGCGATGCGCCCCGACACAGGCGTCCAGCCGAGCTTCGACGAGAACACCATGATGAGGATGAGCCCCCACCAGAAGATCGGCATGGAGTAGCCGGTGAGCGCGGTGCCCATTACGCCATGGTCGACGGCGGTGCCGCGCCTCAACGCCGCGAACACGCCGGCGGGCAAGCCGATCGCGAGCGCGAAGATGAGCGCGCAGATCGAGAGCTCGACGGTGGCGGGAAAGCGCGCGAGAAACTCGCCCATCACGCTCGTGTTGGTGATGATCGAGGTGCCGAGATTGCCGTGCACCGCGTGCCAGACGTAGTGCAGGTACTGCATCGGCAAGGGCTCGTCGAGCCCCAGGCGGTGCATCGCCTCGGCGTGCATTTGCGGATCGACGCCGCGCTCGCCCATCATCACTTCGATGGGATCGCCCGGAATCAGGTGAATGAGTGCGAACGCCAGAATGGTGATGCCGATGAACGTCGGAATCACCATGCCGATGCGGCGCAATACGAAGCGGAACATATGATGTTCCCCCAAAAAGCTTGAAATGAAACGCAACCGGCGACAGGGGCTCGTGACCCCGGTCGCCGGACCATTTTCCGCCGGTCCGGGCTGATCAGCGGACCGAGCGAAAAGTCTTACCCGATTATCCTTACTGCATGCCCACGCCGTCGAAGCGCGCGTAGCCGAGCGGTTCGATGCGCATGTCGGTCACCTTCTTGCTGACCGGCTGATAGACGGTCGAGTGGGCGATCGGCGAGAACGGCAGTTGCTGGGCGAAGATATGCTGCGCATCCTGGTAGAACTTCGTGCGCTGCGCGACTTCCGACGTCTGGCGGCCCTTCTGGACCAGTTCGTCGAAGGGCTTGTAGCACCACTTGCCGAAGTTGTTGCCGTTCACGGCCTCGCAGCCGAGCAGCGTGCCGAGCCAGTTGTCGGGGTCGCCGTTGTCGCCCGTCCAGCCGATCAGCATCGAGTCGTCCTCGCCCGCGTGTGCACGCTTGATGTATTCGCCCCACTCATACGTGACGATCTTCGCCTTCACGCCGATCTTGGCCCAGTCGGCCTGGATCATCTCGGCCATCAGGCGTGCGTTCGGGTTGTAGGCGCGCTGCACGGGCATCGCCCACAGCGTGATCTCGAAGCCGTTCGACTGGCCGGCCTTGGCGAGCAGCGCCTTGGCCTTCTCCGGATCGTACGCATTCGCCGGCAGGTTCTTCACGAAGGACCACTGCGTGGGCGGCATCGGGTTGGTCGCGAGCTGGCCCGCGCCCTGGTACACCGAGTCGATGATCGCCTTCTTGTTGATCGCCATGTCGAGCGCGTGGCGCACATCGACGTTGTCGAGCGGCTTGTGCGTGACGTTGTACGACAGGTAGCCCAGGTTGAAGCCCGGCTGCGACGGCATCGCGATGTTCGGCTCGGCCTTCAGCGGCGCGATGTCGGCGGGACGCGGATAGCTCATCACCTGGCACTCGTCGCGCTTGATCTTCTGCACGCGCACGCTCGCGTCCGGCGTGATCGAGAAGATCAGCTTCGCGAGCTTCACGGCGCCCGGCTTCCAGTAGTCGGGATTGCCGTCGTAGCGGATCGTCGCGTCCTTCGTGTAGCTCTTGAAGATGAACGGACCCGTGCCGACCGGGTTCTGGTTGATGTCGGCGGCCTTGCCCGCCTTCAGCAGTTGATCGGCGTACTCAGCCGACAGGATCGAGGCGAATTCCATCGCCATGTTCTGGATGAACGGCGCGTTCGGCTCGTTCAGCGTGAACTTGACCGTGTACGGGTCGACCTTCTCGATCTTCGCGATCAGCTTGTCGAGGCCCATGTCCGTGAAGTACGGGAACGACACCGGGTACGCCTTGCGGAACGCATTGTTCGGATCGAGCATCCGCTCGAACGAGAACACGACGTCGTCGGCGTTGAATTCGCGCGTGGGCTTGAAGAACGACGTGGTCTGGAACTTCACGCCATGGCGCAGATGGAACGTGTAGGTCTTGCCATCCGCGGAAACGTCCCACGATTGCGCGAGGCCCGGCTCGACCTTGGTGCCGCCGCGCTCGAATTCGACGAGGCGGTTATACACGGTGAACGTGTTCGCGGTGAAGTCGGTGCCGGTCGTGTATTGGGCCGGGTCGAAGCCAGCGGGGCTGCCTTCCGAGCAGTAGACGAGCGTCTTGTTCGGAATGCTTTGCGCCGCGTGAGCGAGCGGCGCGCCGCCAATCGATGCCGCTGCGAGCGCCACGAGAGACGTCATTCGTGCCGCACGCAACAGTTTGTTTTGTTTCATGTTTCCTCCGGTTCAATGCCGGCTTGCGCCAGCGTAGCGCGATCTTACTTGAGCACGTGCCGCAGTCAAGCAACCAAAAGTCCCGTCGCTTGCGGAAAACGCCGGGTTGACAGGAGCAGCCGTTGCCGCATGCTGCGATGCAGCGTGCATTTGCCTGGTTTGGCTTGCTGGAACAGGACAATACCGCGCCGAATTGCCACGCGCTGCGCCGTCATGTACGCCGCTCGAATCGCGCTCTCAATAAAAAACCGCGCGGCCCGTTCGGGAACCGCGCGGTTTTTTTGCCGTCTGGCGACTTGCGCCGCCGGCGAGAGATCAAAACCCGAGCCGCTCGCAGATGGCCTTGGTCGCCGACGCCGCATTGAGCGTGTAGAAGTGCAGGCCCGGCACGCCCGCATCGACGAGACGGCGGCACAGGTCCGTCACCACGTCGAGGCCGAACGCGCGGATCGACTCGCGGTCGTCGCCAAAGCTTTCGAGGCGCTTGGCCACCCAGCGCGGCACTTCGGCGCCGCACATCTCGGAAAAACGCATGAGCTGCGTGTAGTTCGTGATCGGCATGATGCCGGGCACGACCGGAATATCCACGCCCAGCTTCTTCGCGTCTTCGACGAAGCGGAAATACGCGTCGGCATTGAAGAAGTACTGCGTGATCGCCGAATTGGCGCCCGCCTTCACCTTCTGGGCGAACGCTTCGAGGTCGTGGCGCGGCGAGCGCGCCTGCGGGTGGTACTCGGGATACGCGGCCACTTCGATATGGAAAGCGTCGCCGGTTTCCTCGCGGATGAAGGCGACGAGTTCCGACGCGTAGCGCAGTTCGCCCACCGCGCCCATGCCCGAGGGCAGGTCGCCGCGCAGCGCCACGATATGGCGGATGCCGTGCGAGCGGTATTCGCCGAGAATCGCGCGCAGGCTCTCTTTCGAGGAGCCGATGCACGAGAGGTGGGGCGCCGCTTCGATGCCGTCCTTCGCGATATCGACGACGGTATCGAGCGTGCCCTGCTGGGTCGAGCCGCCCGCGCCGAACGTCACCGAGAAGAACTTCGGCTTGAGCGTCGCGAGCTGGGCGCGCGTGGCGCGCAGCTTCTCGACGCCGTCCGGCGTCTTCGGCGGGAAGAATTCGAATGAAAGTTCGATCGGTTTCATGTTGATGAGGCCGTAAAGGCCTTGGCTAGCGTCAGCCGAGGCTGCGGTTGCCGAAAATCAGCGCCGAGAGCAGCCACGACACGATGCTGTACAGGATCGAGCCGAAGAATGCCGACCAGAAGCCCGATACCTCGAAGCCCTTCAGGAGCGATGCGGCGAGCCAGAAGCACAGCGCGTTCACCACGAGGATGAAGAGGCCGAGCGTGAGGATCGTCACGGGCAGCGTGAGCACGATCAGGAGCGGGCGCAGCACGGCGTTGATGAGGCCGAGCACGATCGCGACGATGAGCGCGGTGCCGAAGCTGCGAATGTGGATCGACGGAACGAGCCAGGTGATGATCAGGAGCGCGAGCGCGTTGATCAGCCAGGTCAGCAGCACGGTCATAAGGACTCCTTTTGCATCGTTGCTTTTATGTCGGCAGGGCCGGCGGCGGATGCCGCCCGCGGTCCGCACGCACGTTGCGTGCGCAGGGATTGGGGTCAGCATCCGCCCGATCGCTTAAACGGTCCTTAAGCCTGTTAATAGCGATAGTGGTTCGGCTTGAACGGACCGTTCTTGTCGACGCCGATGTACGCAGCCTGGTCGTCGGACAGCACGGTCAGGTTCGCGCCGATGCGCGCGAGGTGCAGGCGCGCGACCTTCTCGTCCAGATGCTTGGGCAGCACGTACACCTTGTTCTCGTACTTCTTGCCTTCCACGAACAGTTCGATCTGCGCGAGCGTCTGGTTCGTGAACGAGTTCGACATCACGAACGACGGGTGGCCCGTGGCGCAGCCCAGGTTCACGAGGCGGCCTTCGGCCAGCAGGATCACGCGCTTGCCGTCCGGGAAAATGATGTGGTCGACTTGCGGCTTGATGTTGTCCCACTGGTACTGGCGCGTGGAAGCGACGTCGATTTCCGAATCGAAGTGGCCGATGTTGCAGACGATGGCGTTGTGGCGCATCGCCTTCATGTGGTCATGGCCGATCACGTGGTAGTTGCCCGTTGCCGTCACGAAGATGTCGGCCTTGTCGGCGGCGTATTCCATCGTCACGACGCGGTAGCCTTCCATCGCCGCCTGCAGCGCGCAGATCGGATCGATTTCCGTGACCCACACGGTCGCGCCGAGACCGCGCAGCGACTGCGCGCAGCCCTTGCCCACGTCGCCGTAGCCGGCAACGACCGCGATCTTGCCCGCGATCATCACGTCGGTCGCGCGCTTGATGCCGTCGACGAGCGACTCGCGGCAGCCGTACAGGTTGTCGAACTTCGACTTCGTGACCGAGTCGTTCACGTTGATGGCCGGGAACGGCAGGCGGCCGTCCTTTTCCATCTGGTACAGGCGGTGCACGCCGGTCGTGGTTTCTTCGGTCACGCCCTTGATCTGCGAGAGGCGCTTCGAGTACCACGTCGGGTCGATGTCGAGGTGCGCGGCGATCGACTTGTAGAGCGCGACTTCCTCTTCGTTCGTGGGCTTGGCGATGACCGAACGGTCCTTTTCGGCCTTCGAGCCGAGGATCAGCAGGAGCGTGGCGTCGCCGCCGTCGTCGAGGATCATGTTGGCGAACTCGCCGTTCGGCCATTCGAAGATGCGGTGCGAGAACTCCCAGTATTCGTCGAGCGATTCGCCCTTGAACGCGAACACCGGCGTGCCGCCCTGCGCGATGGCGGCGGCCGCGTGGTCCTGGGTCGAGAAGATGTTGCACGAGGCCCAGCGCACTTCGGCGCCGAGTGCCTTCAGGGTCTCGATCAGCACGCCCGTCTGGATCGTCATGTGCAGCGAGCCGGCAATGCGCGCGCCCTTGAGCGGCTGCTGCGCCTTGTACTCTTCGCGAATCTGCACGAGACCGGGCATTTCCGTCTCGGCGATGTCGAGCTCCTTGCGGCCCCAGCCGGCGAGCGACATATCGGCGACGACGAAATCGTTGGCTTGATCTTGCGGAACTGCGGCGTTCATCACGCCCTCCTTTCTAAAAGTGACTAGAAATTAAAGACGTGAGCGCCGTTTCAGTGCGGTCGATTCCGTGGGATTTCCGTGGATTGAACCGGATTGAAGCACTTTCGAGCCTGGCGGGTTAGAGAAAACCCGTCGCAACGCTCCTCGAAAGCGAGCCGAGATTGTAGCAAATCGGAATGGCCTCCGCGCGCAGGCGACTTGTGCTTTGGCGACGTGCGCGTCGGCGACACGCGCGTGTGCGACCTCTGCGTAGGCGACATGCGCGTTGGCGACATGCGCGTTGGCGACATGCGCGTCGGCGACATGCGCATTGGCGACATGCGCGTCGGCGATACGCGGGTAAGCGACGTCCGGGTACGCGATGAAGCGGGCGCGAGCGCGGCCGCCGCCCATCAAACCGGCAGGAACCCGAGCGCCGGCGCGAGCAGCACCATCACCACGCCCGCGATCATCATCGTGAGGCTCGCGACCACGCCCTCTTCGCTGCCCAGCTCGCGGGCCTTCGCCGTGCCCACGCCGTGGGCCGCCGCGCCAAAGAGCGCGCCCCGCGCGAGCCGCGTGCGCAGTGGCACGAGGCCGAGCACCAGCTCGCCGAACAGCATGCCGCACACGCCCGTGGCGATCACGAAGAGCGCCGTGAGGTCGCGCGGCGCGTGGATCTTGTCGGACACGGCCAGCGCGAACGGCGTGGAGATCGAGCGCGTCATGAGGCTGCGCTGCAACTCGGGAGACAGGTGCAGGAGCTTGGCCAGCGCAAGCGAACCGCCCACCGCCACGACGATGCCGACCGTCACGCCCACCGTGAGCGAGATCCAGTGGCGCCTGATGAGGTCGCGGTATTCGTAGATCGGCACCGCGAAGGCCACCGTGGCCGGGCCGAGCAGCCACATGAGCCAGCGCGTGTCCTGGAAGTAGACGGGGTAGGGAATATGGAGCGCGAGGACGAACACGCCGAGCACCACGGGCACCGCGACGAGCGGCGTGAGCCACGGCGCGCGAAAGCGCGCATAGAGCGCCTTCGAAGCGAAATAGAGCGCGACGGTCAGGATGAAGCAGACGGCGGCGATGAGCCGCGCGGCGTCGTCGGCGAAGAGCGACGAATAGAACGCGTTCATGATGCAGTCACCTTCATTGTCGATTCAGGCGCCTCACGCCTCAAGCCCGCGCCAGGTGGCGCGTGTTGCGCACGCGGCGCAGCGCGAGCCACCGCTCGAGGCGCGCGGCCTGCTCGACGGCGAACGCCACGGCCACCATCACCATCAGCGTGCCGCCCACCACGACGAGCGCGAGACGCCAGCCGTCGGCGCGAAAGAGGCCGCCGTACTTGACCGCCGCGACAGCGGCCGGGATGAAGAACAGCAGCATGTCGGAGAGCAGCCAGTCGGCGCCCGCCTTTACCCAGCGCGGCGTGACGCCGCCGCAGAGAAGCAGCGCTAGCAGCAGCACGAGGCCCACCACGCCGCCCGGCACCGGCAGATGCGTAACGCGCGTGAGCGCGTCGGCGGCATACCAGACGCCCGCCAGCAGCGCAGCCTGCGCCGCGATGCGCCCGATGCGCCGGCCGAGGCCCGCCACGCCATCCCCGTTGCGCGCGGCGCTTGCGGAGACTTTCGCGGTCGTGTTCGGAGTAGTCATGGCAAACCCTAAGTGACACTGGAATGGAAGTCAGTATAGGGTTCCACGCTCCATAAACATAATGACTTAGAATCATCAGTTACATTCCCTATTGGAATGCACCAACTCGGCACACCGCTGAGCGTTCCTCCTGCACATTTGTGGAGTCCCGATCTTGGAACTGCGCGCGCTTCGCTATTTCATCGAGGTGGTGCGGCAACAGAGTTTCACCGCCGCAGCCGAAAAACTGCATGTCACACAGCCGACCATCAGCAAGATGGTCAAGGCGCTCGAAGACGAGACGGGCACGCAGCTGCTCCTGCGCGACGCACGCCAGATGGTGCTGACCGACGCCGGGCGCATCGTCTACCAGCGCGGCCAGGACGTGCTCGCCGCGCAGGCGCAACTGGAGGCCGAGCTTGCCGACCTGGGCACGCTCGGGCGCGGCGAACTCACCATCGGCATTCCGCCGATGGGCGGCTCGCTCTTCACGCCCGCGATCGCGACGTTCCGCCAGCGCTATCCGAGAATCGAACTGAAGCTCTTCGAGCAGGGCTCACGGGCGATCGAGGCCGCGCTGATCTCGGGCGAACTGGAGCTGGGCGGCGTGCTGCTGCCCGTGGATCCCGCGCTCATCGACGTCTTGCCGATCTCGCACGAGCTGCTGTGGCTCGTGGCGCGGCGCGGCTCGCGCTGGGACAACAAGCTCGCGGTGCCGCTCGCGGAGCTGGCCGGCGAGCCGTTCGTGTTCTACGGCGAGAGCCTCGCGCTCAACGACGTCGTGCTCAACGCGTGCCGTACGGCCGGCTTCGTGCCGCAGGTGGTGGGGCGCAGCGGCCACTGGGACCTGATGGCGGCGCTCGTGCTGGCCGGCGTGGGCATCGCGCTGCTGCCCGCGCCGTATGTGCGCCGGCTCGACGCCGAGCGTTTCACCTGCCTGCCCGTGAGCGAGCCGCAGATCACCTGGGACATGGCGATCGGCTGGAAGCGCAGCGGCTATCTATCGCACGCGGCGCGCGCCTGGCTCGAAGTCGCGCGCGCGGAGTACGGCAAGCCATTCACGTTCCTCGACGACTTCGTGCATCCGCCGGGGCTGGAGAAGCGGCCGGGGGAATCGTCCTGAAGCCACGGCCGCGGAAAAGCAGAAAACGCGAGGCGGTGCATCAAACCACCACGCGCTGAAGTCCGGTATCGCTGGCATGTCTCGCGTGCGCGATGAAGTCGGCGGCGCGCTCGCCGATCATCACGGTCGGCGCATTCGTGTTGCCGCCGATGAGCGTCGGCATGACCGAGGCGTCGGCAATGCGCAGGCCCTCCACGCCGCGCACGCGTAATTGCGGATCGACCACCGAGCGTTCGTCGCCTCCCATGCGGCAAGTCGCTACGGGGTGATAGATCGTGTCGGCATGGCGGGCGATCGTCTCGCGCAGTTGCGCGTCGCTCTGGCCGGGATCGGTGTAAAGCTCGCTGCCGCCCAGTTGCGCGAGCGCGGGCGCGTCGAGGATGCGCCGGGCAATGCGTGCGCCATTGGCGAGCGCGTCGAGATCGCGAACATCGGATAGAAAGCGCGGGTCGATCACAGGCGCCACACGCGCGTCGGCGCTCGCGAGCGTGACGGTGCCGCGGCTCGCCGGGCGCAGCACGCACACGTGCAGCGAGTAGCCGTGGCCCCAGTGCAGGCGGCGGCTGTGATCGTCGACGAGCGCCGTGCAGAAGTGCAGTTGCAGGTCGGGCCGGTCGAGCTCCGGGCGGCTCTTCAGGAAGCCGCCCGCCTCCGCGACGTTCGTCGTGAGCATGCCGCGCCGCCCGACCAGATAGCGCACGAGGCCCGCGCTCATACGCGCCGCGCCGCGCAACGAGTAGCCCACGGTCTCGCTCGAATGCACGCGCTTGTTGAAGGTGAAATCGATGTGGTCGATCAGGTTGCGCCCGACGTCGGGCGCGTCGTGGCGCACGGGTATGCCGAGCGCGCGCAACTCGTCGGCGGGGCCGATGCCCGAGCACATCAGCAGCTGCGGCGAGTTGAAGGCGCCCGCCGCAAGGATCACCTCGGCGCGCGCCTCGAGCGTCTCGATCGCGCCGCCGCGCGCAAGCTCCACGCCGCTCGCGCGCGCCCCATCGAACGTCACGCGCAGCACCGTGGCGTTTGCGATCAGATGCAGGTTCGGCAGCTTGCGTGCGCGTGTCTCGTCGTATAGCCAGGCGCGCGCCACCGACCAGCGTTCGCCGCCGCGCTGCGTCACCTGATAGAAGCCGACGCCCTCCTGCTCCTCACCGTTGAAGTCGTCGTTGAGGCGAAAGCCTGCCTCGCACGCGGCGGCGACAAACCGTACCGCCACCGGATTGCGCTCGCGCAGGTCGGCCACGGCGAGCGGCCCGCCCGTGCCATGCCAGGCACTCGCGCCGCGCTCGTTGTCTTCGGCACGCAGGAAGTACGGCAGCACGTCGCGCCACGCCCAGCCCGTGCAGCCCAGTTGCGCCCATTCGTCGTAGTCGAGGGGATGGCCGCGCGTGTAGATCATCGCGTTGATGGCGCTCGAGCCGCCGAAGCCGCGGCCGCGCGGCTGGTAGCCGCGCCGGCCGGCGAGCCCCGGCTGCGGCACGGTCTCGTAGGCGTAGTTGTTTCGCGTGCGAAACGGCACGAGCGCCGCGACCCCGAGCGGCATCTTGACGAGCGGATTGCGCGCCGTGTGCGGCCCCGCTTCGACGAGCGCGATGCTCGCGTCAGGGCAGCGTTCGGCCAGGCGCCCGGCCAGCGAGGCGCCGCCCGAGCCGCCGCCTACGATGATGTAATCGTATTGCATCGTCTCCGGTCTCCTGTCGTGGCATGCTACATGCACGCTCGTTCGTTTCTGGCATTGATCGCGCATTGTAGGAATGCGTGCGGTACAGGGGCAGCGTTTATGTCAGAGCGCCACCTCTAATCGTGGCACGGCCTCGCCGCCTATGATGGAAGGCGGCTCAGGCGTCAGCGCCGAAATGGAAAGGTTCCAGCAAGCTGCACAGGAAACGCTGGAGCGCACCGGCATCGATCACTTCGCTAACGCTTCGCGGGGCGAGGACGGTGCGCCAAGCCGCCCCCGGTCACGACAACGAACACAACACGGATGACCGCACGCGAAGCGGGCAGCATGCTTTGCATGGAATCGGAGGAGCAGGCACTCACTCTGGCCGACAGGAGACAAGCAAATGAACTCGACGGACGTCACGCATCGCCCCGGCACGACACACGAAGTCACGAACCAGGCGCCGCCGCTTGCCGACTACAACCTCTTCACCACCGACGCCGCGCTCGGCGAGGCGCTCACGCGCGCGGGCGCGGACTGGCACCGCGAGACCCTGACGCGCCACGGCGAGGCGCTGGGCAAAGCGCAAACGCTCGCACTCGCCGACCTCGCCAACCGCCACGAGCCCGAACTGCACACGCACAGCCCGCGCGGCGAGCGCATCGACGAGATCGAATTCCATCCGGCCTGGCACGAACTGCTCGCGCTGCTGCGCGAGCAAGGGCTGCACGCGCTGCCCTACTCGGACCCGCGCCCAGGCGCGATGGCCGCGCGCTGCGCGGGCTACTTCCTCCATGCGCAGATCGAGTCGGGTTCGCTCTGCCCGCTCACCATGACGTTCGCGAGCATCCCCGTGCTGCAGCGCGAGCCGGCGCTGTTCGAAACGCTGCGCGAGGCGCTTTACACACGCGAGCACGATCCTCGCGACGTGCCGCTCGCGCAAAAGCGCTCGATGATGATCGGCATGGGCATGACCGAGAAACAGGGCGGCTCCGACGTGCGCAGCAACCGCACCGAGGCGCGGGCGGCGGGCATCGAGACGGGCCGCGGCGCGGCTTATCTGCTCACCGGCCACAAGTGGTTCTTCTCCGCGCCGCAGTGCGACGCGCATCTCGTGCTCGCGCGCACCACGGAGCATGACGGCTCGGGCGCCCCCAGTCTCTCGTGCTTCTTCGTGCCGCGCTATCGCCCCGACGGCACGAAAAACGCGGTGAACGTGCAACGTCTGAAAAACAAGCTCGGCAACCGCTCGAACGCGAGCAGCGAAGTAGAGTTCTTCGACGCGTACGGTGTCATGGTCGGCGACGAAGGCCGCGGGGTGGCGACCATCATCGAGATGGCGAACTACACGCGGCTCGACTGCGTGATTGGCAGCGCGGCGCTCATGCGCGCGGCGCTCGTGCAGGCGATCCATCACGCCCGCCACCGTAGCGCGTTCGGCCGCCCGCTCGCGCAGCAGCCGCTCATGCAGAACGTGCTGGCCGATCTCGCGCTCGAATCGGAGGCGGCGACGGCGCTCTTCATGCGCCTCGCGCGCGCATTCGAGGACAGCGCCGATGCCCGACCCGACGAAGACAGCGTCGACACGACCGCGCTCGAAGCGCGCGCCTGGCGGCGCATCGTCACGCCGGCCGCGAAGTTCTGGGTCTGCAAGCGCGCGCTCGCGTTCACGGGCGAGGCGATGGAGGTGTGGGGCGGCAACGGCTACGTCGAGGAAGGGCCCATGGCGCGCTTTTACCGCGAAGCGCCCGTCAACTCGATCTGGGAGGGCTCGGGCAACGTGATGTGCCTCGACGTGCTGCGCGCGCTGGAGCGCGAGGCCGACGCCGCGCAGGCGCTCTTTCTCGCGTGGCGGCGCGACGCGCAGACTCACCCCGTGCTCGACGCCGCGCTCGACCGCCTCTCGGTGCTGCTCAACGGCGCGCCGGGCACGCGCGAGACAAGCGCGCGGCGCATCGCGCAGCAAATCGTGCTGATCGCGCAGGCCATCCTGCTGCGCGAAGCCGCGCACGAGGGACCGCATGAGACGGCGGATGCGTTCATCGCCACGCGTCTGGACGAGCACGACGCCGACTGCGACCGCGTGTTCGGGACGCTGCCCGCGCGCTTCGATCACGCGGCGATCATCGAGCGGGCCTTTCCATCGCGCTGAGAACCTGCCCCGACCATCCATCTATCGCACACGCACCGTTCGCCCGCGCGCCACAGCGCCGGCGGACCTCACGAGGACCGACCATGAGGCAGGATCTGCCCGAAGCCACCGCCCACGACACGCACGCCACGCACGACGCGCGCGCTGCACATGATGCCCGCGAGCCAGACCCGCGCGCCGCGCTGGACACGCTGCTCGCCGCGCAACGCGAAGCCTTCCTGCGCGACCCGTTCCCCTCGTGGGAAACGCGCGCGCGCCATCTCAAGACGCTGCGCGACGTGCTGTTCTCGCACCGCGACGCGCTCGCCGAAGCGATGAACGCCGACTTCGGCCAGCGCTCGAAAGCGGAAGTCGCGCTCGCGGAATTCGTGGTCCTCAAGCAGGAGATCGACGCGGCGCTCAGGCACGGCGCGCGCTGGATGAAGCCGCGCCGGCGCCCGGTGGGCAAGTGGCTGCTGCCGGGGCGCGCCAAGGTGGTGCCGCAGCCGCTCGGCGTGGCGGGCATCGTCGTGCCGTGGAACTATCCGCTGCTGCTCGCCGCGAGCCCGCTCGTGTGCGCGCTCGCGGCGGGCAACCGCGCCATGATCAAGATGTCGGAACTCACGCCGCGCACGTCGGCGCTCTTCGAGGCGTTGATCGGCAAGGCCTTCGCGCGCGACCACGTGGCCGTCGTGAACGGCGATGCCGCGGTGGGCGCCGCCTTCAGCGCGCTGCCGTTCGACCATCTGCTGTTCACGGGCTCGACGCGCGTGGGTCACGAGGTCATGCGCGCGGCCGCCGCGAACCTCACGCCCGTCACGCTCGAGCTGGGCGGCAAGTCGCCGGTGATCATCGGCGAAGAGGCGCGCCTGAACTACGCGGTCGACAGCGTGCTGCTAGGCAAGACGCTCAATGCGGGACAGACCTGCATCGCGCCCGACTACGTGCTGCTGCCGCGCGGTCAGGAAGCGGCTTTCATCGCGCGCGCCCGCACGCGCTTCGCGCAGCTCTATCCCGACTTTTCGAACAACCGCGACTACACGTCGATCATCTCGGCGCGCCACTTCGAGCGCCTCCAACGTCTCGCCGGCGAAGCCGAGGCGAGCGGCGCGCAATTGCACGCGCTCGGCCCGCACGACGCCGCGACGCGGCGCTTCGCGCCCGTCATCGTGACGCAGGCGGGCGCACAGACGGCGCTCATGCAGGAAGAAATCTTCGGACCGATCTTGCCACTCGTGCCCTACGACACGCTCGACGAGGCCCTGCGCTACGTGAACGCGCGCCCGCGCCCGCTCTCGCTCTACGTCTACGCCGACGACTCGCGCACGGTCGAGCGCGTGACCCGCGAAACGGTGGCGGGCGGCATGTCGGTCAACGAGACGCTCCTGCACCTCGCCGCCGAGGGGCTGCCGTTCGGCGGCGTGGGCGCGAGCGGCATGGGGGCATATCACGGCTACGAGGGCTTCGTGACGTTCTCGAAGATGAAGCCGGTGTTCACGCAGGCGCGCCTGAACGCGCGGACACTCATCGCGCCGCCCTACGGCAGACGGATCGCCATGCTGATCAGGTTGATGTTGAAGGCTTGAAGGGCAGCGCGGGGCGGCCGCCACGGGCGCCGCCGATCTCCCGCATGCCGCGAACGTCGTGGATATCGCGCGGGGCGCCGCCGGCCGGGCTCGCGGCAGGATTGCCGTGGCGCGCCTGCGCCGCCGCTTTGGCCTTCGCGTCGTTTTCCGCTTCGAGCCGGTGCAGCCACGCGAGCAGTTCGGCCACCGCCTGATAAAGCTGCGGCGGGATCTTCGTGTCGAGGTCCACGCGCATCAGCAGCGAAACCATCTCCGGCGCTTCGTGCACATAGAGGCCGGCCTCCCGCGCGCGCTGCACGATCATCTCGGCGACGAGGCCGTAGCCCTTCGCGACCACGCGCGGCGCGCCGTCGGCTTCGGGGGCATCGTAGGCGAGCGCCGCGGCGCTCTTGCGGTGCGTGCGGCTCATCCCAGCTCCCAGTCTTGATCTCGATCCTCGCGGGCACCGTGCGCATCCGCCGTGGGGCTGACCGGCGCGGCCGGCGCGCCAGACGCGGTTTGCGCGGCGTACGCGCTCGCGGCCCTGGCCGCTTCGGCGGGGCTCGTCCCCGCGCCGCCGCCGATCTCGCGGATCGTGAACCCGGCGAGCGTGAGGCCGAGCGCTTCGAGTCGTCCGCGCAGCGCGTCGCTTTGCGCGGTGAGCTGCGCCGCGCCGCCCGTGCTCGCCTGCACCCGCACGGCGAGCGTCGAGCCCGTGAGCGTCAATTCCGCATCGACGGTGCCGAGTTGCGGCAGCGCGAGCGTGAGGCGCGTGCGCCATGGAATGTCGTCGGGGCCCACCCCGCCTGCGCCATGGTGGGGATCGTGGGCGTCATAGTCGTCCTGCTGGATGCTCCAGTCGACTCGCACGCCCGGCCAGGCCTCACCGTTCCAGCGAAACTCGCCGGTCGCGAGCAGGTCGAGCTGCTGGCGAACGAGCGGAATCACCGCCGGATGCACCGATGGGCCGGCAGCCTGCGCGGCGGTGTCGTGCACGGCGGGCAGCAGGGTATCGGCCAGCGTCGCGGCTGCGCGCCCCGGGCCTTGGGTTTGCCCCATGGGCGCCTCGCCGTGCGGATCGGCCAGCGCGGGGAAGGCGCGCGCCAACGCCGCGTTGGGGTTGGCGGCACTGGCGTTGGCCGCCTCGCCGCGCGGGCCGCCTGGCGCGTCGGCGAAGGTTTCGGTCCACTGCACGTCGTCGATCTCGTCCGCGGCTCGGCTCCAGTCGAGCGAAAGCTGCGCGTTCGAGCCGAGCAGGCGGTTCTGCGGCTCGTCGGCAAGCTCGGCGGGCGAGCGCTGGCCGCGCAGCCACTGCGCGAGATGGGCTTCGTAGAAGAGTCCGCTGGCGCTCACGGTCTGCGCGAGCGATGCCGCCAGCGCGGCGACCGGGCCGGCAAGCGCCGCGGCGCCAGCCTGGGCGGCCTGGCTCGTTTGTCCGGCCTGGACGCTTTGCGTGGTCTGCGTGGTCTGCGTGGTTTGTGTGGTTTGTGCGGTTTGAGGAGACGCGGCTTGCGCGTCGGCGCTGCTCGCGGCGTCGGCCGCGCCGGCTAGCGCCTCTGCGGCCACGGCCTGCGCCGCGAGCGCCGTGTCGGCCAGCAGTGCGGCTTCCACCGCTTGGGCTTCGGCGCCTGCGACGCCGGGCAGCGGCAAGGAGGCCGCGCCGTCAGCCGCGCCGGCCGTGCCGCCGGCATCCGGATTCGCCCAGAGCGGCGCACGGCCCACCACGGCGGGCGTCGCCTCGCCGCCCGAGCGGATGATGGCGTCGAGCGCCAGCGCAACCGCCGAAAGGACGGTCTGCGTCGAGTTCTGGGCGCTGCTGGTGCTGGTTTCGCTGTCGGCGAGCGCCGCTGTGCCCGTGGCAAGCGCGGAGACGCCCGTTTGCGCCGCCCCGGCCGCGCCTTGCGGGCCGACCGGCGTGAGCGCCGCGATGCGGCTTGCCTGGAGCGCGGCGGCTCCGGTGTCGATTCCGTTCATGGTGTTCCGGATCTGCGCACGGCGCTTGGCTGCCCGTTCCTGTTGACCTCTGTGCCGATGCCTTGCGCGGCGCTCGTTGCCCGTCACGGCCGAGGCTTCGAGCCGTCGCGCGCCAGACCTGCGCCGGCACGCCGGCGCGCCGCGCTAGCGCGCGCCGTAGATTTCCTGCAAGACCCGCGCAGGCTGCGCGGTGCCGTAAAAGAGTGCCGAAAGCCGCGCCATGCAAGGGCTCGCGAGGTCGCGAATGGCGGCGTCGTCCGCGAGAATCTGGCGGATGAGTTCGTACTTGCGCGCCCTTTCGGCAACGTTGAGCCGTACGACCCCTTCGGCATCCTTGAGGCCATCGACGAGGAGCCGGTATTTCTCCTGCAGGCCGATCAGATCGTTCCAGTGCGCATCGCGCGCGGCGCAGAGCATCTGCCCCGAGACAGCCGCGATCGCTTCGTAGCGGGCGAAGTAGTCTGCTTTTGAACTCATCTCGTCAATGAGCCGGGCGCTGACGCAGACGCCCTTTCGGCCATCCGCGCCACTTCCGGCCCTATCCCCAACCAGGCTTCTTCGAGCGTAGCCAGCAGTCCGTCGACCTCGACCAGCATGGTCTCGCTCTGATTGATATTGGCTTCCAGCAAGCGCTTCGTCATGTAGCTGTAGAGCGCATTGAGGCGCTGCGCGATCTCGCCGCCCGCCTCGAGGTTCAACGCGAGCTGGAGCCCGCTTTCGACAATCCGGATCGCCTTGGCGATCGCCTCGCAGCGCGGGCCGACGTTGCCGGCCTGCAAATGCATCCGTGCCTGCGCGATGGCCTGCCGCGCGCCCTGATAGAGCAGCACGATCAGCTTGTGCGGGCTTGCACCCATGACCCCCGTTTCGACGCCCACTCGTGCATAGGCGTTGGCTCCAGACTGGGCAGGGGAAAACATCGGCGCTTCTCCTCGATACGTGTGGCTGTGAATGCGGTCGCCCGGCAGGCGGCGCATGCGCCGCGACGAGCAGTTCTAGCCGGGTTATCGGATCGTAGGGGAAGAAGCTTTAGCGCATCGAGCGGGCGGACGCCTCGGGTGCCGTCAGACCTGGATCTGCATGATGTCGGTGTAGGCCGCGACGAGCTTGTTGCGCACCTGCAAGCCGAACTGGAAGCCGATGTTGGCTTTCTGCATGTCGACCATCACGTCGTTGAGCGACACGTTGTTCGCGCCCAGCTCGAACGCCTGCGACTCGCCGACCGCCTTCTTCTGGGCGTCGCTGATCTGGTCGAGCGACGACTTGAGGGCCGCGGCGAACCCGCCGGCCGTCGCCGCGCCCGACTTCTCGTCGGCTGCGGTGGGGCCGCCGGCCGCCTGCGCCGCCATCGACTGCATTTGCGCGAGGGCGGACGTGAGCGGGGATACTGGCACGGTCATGTTTGCTCCACGAAAAAGGACATGCGAAGGGCATGCGAAGGACACGCGGGGTTTCGGGGACGAGCCCTGAGGCCGGACGTCGAGCGATGCGGCGGCCCGGGCCGGCACGGCGCGCCGACAGGACGCCGAATCTGGAGGAGAGCATAGCAGCGGCCCGTTTTCGACAGCCCCGAAACTAGGGGGAAAACCCGGCTCTATTCGCGCAATCGGCTTGTAAGCGGCTGCGGATAATGCGTCAAGTGAAAGTCTTTGCCGCGCGCGGCGAGACCTGCAAGCCTCCGGAGATACCCGTCGCATGGATTCGACAGCCAACTCGTTGATCAACCCCGATGCCCGCATGGGCCTCGCCACCTCTGGCGCCGGCGCCGCGCCCGGCGCTGGCGCGGGCGCAGGCCTGGGCGCCGCGGAAGACCTCGGCGGCGGCTTTGCGCAGCGCCTCGGCTCGCTTTCGTCGCTGCGCAACGTGCGCGGCAACCCGCGCGCGCCGCTCATTTTTGCCGTGGCACTGCTGGTGGCCGTGGTGGCGGGTCTCGTCCTCTGGTCGCGCGCCCCCGACTACAAGGTGCTCTACAGCAATCTCTCGGACCGTGACGGCGGCGCGATCATTACCGCGCTCCAGGCCGCAAACGTTCCCTACAAGCTCTCGGACGCCGGCGGCGCGATTCTCGTGCCCTCCGAGCAGGTCAACGAAATGCGCCTGCGCCTCGCCTCCCAGGGCCTGCCGAAGAACGGTTCGGTGGGCTTCGAGCTGATGGACAACCAGAAGTTCGGCATCAGCCAGTTCGCCGAACAAATCAATTACCAGCGCGCGCTCGAAGGCGAACTCGAGCAGACCATCCAGTCGATCGCGAGCGTGAAGTCGGCGCGCGTGCATCTCGCCATTCCGAAGCCCTCGGTATTCGTGCGCGAGCGCGAGGCGCCTTCCGCCTCGGTGCTCGTGAACCTGTACCCGGGCCGCATTCTCGACGACGGCCAGGTCGCCGCCATCACGCACATGGTGGCTTCCGCCGTGCCGGACCTGCCGGTGCGCAACGTGACGGTGGTCGACCAGGACGGCAACCTCCTCACGCAGAGCGCCACGGGCGTGGGCCTCGACGCGTCGCAGCTCAAGTACGTGCGCCAGGTCGAGCACGATACCCAGTCGCGCATCGACGCGATCCTCGCGCCGCTCTTCGGCGCCGGCAACGCGCGCTCGCAGGTGAGCGCCGACCTCGACTTCTCGAAGCTCGAGCAGACCTCCGAGGCCTACGGTCCGAACGGCAACGCGCAGGCCGCCGCGATCCGCAGCCAGCAGCAGAACATTTCCACGGAGATGCAGCAAAGCGGCGCGGGCGGCGTACCCGGCGCGCTCACGAACCAGCCGCCGCAGCCGGCCTCCGCGCCCATCAGCGCGCCGGCGGGCGCGAGCGGCGCAGCCGCCTCGGTGCCGGTCTCCGATCATCGCGACACCACCACGAACTACGAGCTCGACAAGACCGTGCGCCACTATCAACAGGCGCCGGGCGACATCAAGCGTCTTTCGGTGGCCGTGATCGTGAACTATCAGCCCAAGCTGGACGCCAAGGGCCACGCCACCCTGCAGCCGCTCGACGCGCAGAAGCTCGCGCAGGTGGAGCAGCTCGTGAAGGACGCCATGGGCTACGATGCGAAGCGCGGCGACTCGGTGAACGTGGTGAACGCCGCGTTCCGGACCGAAGTCGATCCGAACGCGAACCTGCCATGGTGGCGCCAACCCGACATCCTCGCCCTTGCCAAACAGATTGCGACGTGGCTTGGCATTGGCGCGGTCGCCCTGTTCCTCTATTTCGTGATGGTGAAGCCGGCGCTGCGCCGCGCGTTCCCGCCGCCCGAACCGGTCGCGCCTGCGCTGCCGGGCATGGCGGACGGCGAGCCGCTGCTGCTCGACGGCATCCCCGAGGCCGTGCGCGTGGGCGCGAGCGGCGAAGGCGAAGAAGGCGCGGATAGCGAAGCCGCCCTGCTCGCCTTCGAAAACGAGAAGAACAAGTTCGAACGCAACCTGGAATACGCGCGCACCATCGCGCGCCAGGATCCGAAAATCGTCGCAACCGTCGTGAAGAGCTGGGTGAACGATGAACGCTGAAGGCGCTAACAAGAGCGCGCTGCTGCTCATGTCGATCGGAGAGCAAGAGGCCGCCGAGGTCTTCAAGTTCCTCGGTCCGCGCGAAGTGCAAAAAATCGGCGCCGCGATGGCGGCGCTCAAGAACGTCAAGCGCGAGGAAATCGAGGCCGTGCTGCAGGACTTCGTCAAGGAAGCCGAGCAGCACACCGCCTTCTCGCTCGACTCGAACGACTACATCCGCAACGTGCTCAACAAGGCGCTGGGCGAGGACAAGGCCGGCGCGATCATCGACCGCATTCTCCAGGGCGGCGACACGAGCGGCATCGAAGGCCTCAAGTGGATGGATTCCGGGTCGGTCGCGGAGCTCATCAAGAACGAGCACCCGCAGATCATCGCGACGATCCTCGTGCACCTCGACCGCGACCAGGCCTCGGAAATCGCCTCGTGCTTCACCGAGCGCCTGCGCAACGACGTGCTGCTGCGTATCGCGACGCTCGACGGCATCCAGCCGCAGGCGCTGCGCGAGCTCGACGACGTGCTCACGAACCTCCTCTCGGGCAGCGACAACCTCAAGCGCAGCCCGATGGGCGGCATTCGCACGGCGGCCGAGATCCTCAACTTCATGACGAGCCAGCACGAGGAAGGCGTGATCGAGAACGTGCGCGCCTACGACGCGGAGCTCGCGCAGAAGATCATCGACCAGATGTTCGTGTTCGAGAACCTGCTCGACCTCGAAGACCGCGCGATCCAGCTGCTGCTCAAGGAAGTCGAGTCGGAATCGCTCATCATTTCGCTCAAGGGCGCGCCGCCCGCGCTGCGCACGAAGTTCCTCTCGAACATGTCGCAGCGCGCGGCCGAACTGCTCGCCGAAGACCTCGACGCGCGCGGTCCGGTGCGCGTGTCGGAAGTCGAGGCGCAGCAGCGCCGCATCCTGCAGATCGTGCGCAACCTCGCCGAGAGCGGCCAGATCGTGCTAGGCGGCAAGGCGGAAGACGCTTATGTCTGAGACGACATCTTCGAACAGCCGTCGCTCGGCGTACCAGCGCTGGGAGATGGCGTCGTTCGATCCGCCGCCTCCCCCGCCGCCGCCGCCCACGCCCGACGAGGCGGCCGCCTTCGAAGCGCAGCTCCAGCATTTGCGCGACACCGCCCACCAGGAAGGGCTCAAGTCGGGCCATGTGGCGGGCCAGGCGCTCGGCTATCAGGCCGGTCACGAACAGGGCCGCCAGCAAGGCTTCGAGCAGGGTCAGGCCGAGGCGCGCGCGCAGGCGGCGCAGCTCGCGGCGCTCGCGAGCCGCTTTAGCGACGCGCTCGAAACGGCTCAGGCCGGCGTAGCCGAGACGCTCGTCGAGCTGGCGCTGGACATCGCGCAGCAAGTCGTGCGCCAGCACGTGCAGCATGACCCGACGGCGCTCGTCGCGGTCGCGCGCGAAGTGCTCGCGGCCGAGCCGCAGCTCGCGGGTTCGCCGCAGCTCGTGGTGAGCCCCGCCGACCTGCCGATCGTCGAGGCCTACCTGATGGAAGATCTGGAGGCGCGCGGCTGGACCGTGCGCACCGACCCGACGATCGAGCGCGGCGGCTGCCGCGCGCAGGCCGCGACGGGCGAAACCGACGCCAGCATCCGCACGCGCTGGGAGCGCGTGACGGCGGCGCTCGGCAAGGCGAGGCCATGGTGAATCATTCGCAGCCGGCGAGCCATCAGGCGATCCACACGGGCGGCCTCACACCGCTCGAACAGGAACTCGCGCTCGCCTCCTTCGGGCCGCTCGCGCACGATCCCGCACAGCTCGGCGCGCTGCTCGTGGGCGACCTCGACATCCCGAACGCGCGCGAGATCGCCGCAAGCGACGCGATCGATGCAATCGACGCCGCGCTGGCCGCCGATGCCGCCGATGCCCCGCCAACCAGCGCGGCCCCCGCGACGACGGACCACGGCGCGCCTCCCGAAGCGCGCCCCGCGCCCTACGTGCCGCCGCCGAACTACGACCCGGCCAACCCGTTCCTGACCGCGTGGAACGCGCAACTGCGCGGCGTGCGTGACCGCAATGCGCTCGCGCTGCCGCTGCGCGGCTGCGGGCGTCTCACGCGCGCAGCTGGCCTCGTGCTCGAAGCGGTGGGGCTGCGCCTCGCCGTGGGTGCGGAGGTGATGATCGAGCTGCCCGCGGGCAGCTCGCTGCCGATGGCCGAAGCCGAAGTGGTCGGCTTTGGCGGCGACAAGCTCTTCCTCATGCCGACGACCCAGGTCGCGGGCCTCTTGCCCGGCGCGCGCGTCTGGCCGCTCGAAACCGCACCGATCGCCGACCCGATGGCGGGCGCCAAGCGCCTGCCGGTGGGCTGGGGCATGCTCGGCCGCGTGGTCGACGCCTCCGGCAAGCCGCTCGACGGTCTCGGTCCGCTGAACACCGAGGCCGACGCGCCGCTCACCGCGCCCGTCATCAATCCGCTGAACCGCGAGCCGATCCACAAGGTGCTCGACGTGGGCGTGCGCGCGATCAACGCGCTGCTCACGGTCGGACGCGGCCAGCGCATGGGCCTCTTCGCGGGCTCGGGCGTGGGCAAGTCGGTGCTGCTCGGCACGATGGCGCGCGCGACCAGCGCCGAAGTCATCGTGATCGGCCTGATCGGCGAGCGGGGCCGCGAAGTGAAGGAATTCATCGAGCAGATCCTCGGCGAGGACGGCCTCGCGCGCTCGGTGGTCGTGGCCGCGCCCGCCGACGTCTCGCCGCTCCTGCGCATGCAGGCCGCCGCGTACAGCACCTCGCTCGCCGAATATTTCCGCGACCAGGGCAAGCACGTGCTGCTGCTCATGGATTCGCTCACGCGCTATGCGATGGCGCAGCGCGAGATCGCGCTCGCGATCGGCGAGCCGCCCGCGACCAAGGGCTATCCGCCCTCGGTGTTCGCGAAGCTGCCGGCGCTCGTCGAGCGCACCGGCAACGGCCCCGAGGGCGGCGGCTCGATCACGGCGTTCTACACCGTGCTCACCGAAGGCGACGACCAGCAGGACCCGATCGCCGATTCGGCGCGCGCGATTCTCGACGGCCATATCGTGCTCTCCCGCGCGCTCGCCGAGGCGGGGCACTATCCGGCCATCGACATCGAGGCTTCGATCAGCCGCGCGATGACCGCGCTGATCGACGACCCGCATCTGAACCAGACGCGTGCATTCAAGCAGATGCTTTCGCGCTATCAGCGCAACCGCGACCTCATCAACGTGGGTGCCTACGTCAGTGGGCGCGACGCCGTGCTCGACCGGGCGATCGCGCTGTATCCGCGCATCGAGGCCTTCCTTCAGCAGGGTTTTCGCGAAACCGCGAATTATGATCAGAGCGTCGAGATGCTCGGCCAACTGATTGGAGCCAGGACATGACGAAACAGACCGCGCTGCAAACCTTGATCGGCCTCGCCCAGGACGACGTCGACGCCGCCACGCAGAAGCTTGGCCGCGTGCAACGCGAGCGCGGCGAGGTCGAGAAGCAGTTGCAGGCGCTCATCACCTACCGCGACGAGTACCACACGCGCTTCACCCAGTCGGCGCGCACCGGCATGGCTGCGGGCAACGTGCGCAACTTTCAGGCTTTCATCGACACGCTCGACTCGGCCATCGAGCAGCAGCGGCGCATTCTCGAGCAGGCCACCGCGCGCGTGGAGGCCGCCAGGCCCGAATGGCAGCGCAGCAAGCAGAAGCTCGGCTCCTACGAGGTCCTGCAGTCGCGCCAGGACGAAGTCGAGGCCCGCAAGGACGCCCGCCGCGAACAGCGCGACGCCGACGAACACGCGGCCCGCGTGCTACGCATGCGAACGTCGCAACACCCGTAACACGTTTTCGAGGCCGCCAGCATGTCGCTCCTCTCCGCCGTTTCCTCGCTGCTCGGCGCCGCCGCCGACGCCGTGACGGGCAATCCCGCATCGAACGCCACATCGAACGCCGTTTCGAACACCATCAGCCAGTCGGACGCATCGGGCCAGACTTTCGCGCAGAGCCTGCAACAGCACATCGACGCGCAGAACGCCCAGCACTCGCAGGCGAGTCAACCCAGTCAACCCAGTCAGCCCAGTCAGTCCAGTCAGGCCGTGCAGTCGTCGCAAAGCTCGCAGCGCAATGCGGCTGCGCAGTCCAGTTCGAGTGCGCCGACCGGCACCAGCAGCGCGTCGCAAAGCACGAGCAACAGCACGCAGACGACCGGCACGAGTTCGAACCAGGGCTCGCAGCCTGCGTCGGGCACCGATCGCCGCGCCGACGCCGTACGCGCCCAGCAAAAGCAGGCCGAAGCCGCGGGCGCGCAGATCGCCTCCGCCCAGGCACAGCAAGCCCAGCTGGCGCAGCAGGGCCAACAGACGCAGACCGGCGCGAGCACCGACGGCAGCCAGACGAGCGGCGACACCACGCTTGCGGGCGTCGCCTCTGCCGCGGCGGCGGCAGCGGCCACGGCCACGGCCGCCGCAGGCGCGGGCACGTCGGGCACGTCGGGCGCCGCGGGCGCATCAGGCGACGGCACGGGCAGTGCAGGCACCGCGAGCGCCAACCCGAAGTCGGTGCACGATGCCCTGCAAGCCGCGCTCGCGACGCTGCGCGGCGGCGCGGCGGCGCTCTCCACCCATGCGGTCAGCACGGCAGGCGCGGCCAGCACGACGGCGAGCAGCACTGCCACCGGCACGACCGCGGGCGCCGGCTCCAGCATCGCCAGCAGCTTTGCATCGCACCTGAGCGCGCATGCGCAGGACAAGGCGTTCAGCGCGGCGGCCAGCAGCGGGGCGGGTGCCGACGCGGCCAGGAGCGCGACCTCAGCCACGCCCGACGCCGCAAAAGCGGTCACCGATGCGCTCACCACAGCGGCCCAGCAGCAGTCCGGCGGCGTCGCGCCGGCCGCCAGCACGGCCAGCCCCGCCATGACCGACACCCAGGGCGCGACCCAGGCGGCCGCCATCGCCGCGGCAACGGCCGCGCAGGCCCAGGCCGCGCAGGCGGCGAGCGCAACCGCGAATCCGGCGGCCGCGGCCGCTTCCGCGTCGCTCGCGCCGCAGGTCGGCACGAACGATTGGGAGGACGCGCTGAGCCAGAAGGTCGTGTTCCTCTCGAACGCCCACCAGCAGTCGGCGGAACTCACGCTCAATCCAAAGGATCTCGGGCCGCTGCAGGTCGTGTTGCAGGTGACGGAAAGCCACGCGCATGCTCTTTTCGTTTCCCAGCACCAGCAGGTGCGCGAAGCCGTGGAAGCGGCGCTGCCCAAGCTGCGCGAGGCCATGGAGCAGAACGGCATCGGCCTTGGCAGCGCGAGCGTGAGCGACGGCTTCTCGCGCCAGATGAACCAGCAGGCGCAGCAGGACCGCAGCGGCTCGGGCCGCTCCGGCTCGTCGGGTTCGGGCGGCACGCTCGGCACGGTCGCTTCGGGCGAGGATCCCGGCACCCCCACCGCGAGCGTCACGCAGCGCACCGTCGGGCTGATCGACACGTTCGCCTGACCGTTTCCACACGATCTCCCCGACCCCCCCATCCGCCCTCGCTGCCCGACGCCCGTTCGGGCGGTGCGGCGGCGCTCGCAACTGCCAGCGGCCGCACGGCGCGCCGTGAGCCTCCCCGCGCTCCATATCGACCGGCGACCGGCGACCGGGGCACCGCGCCGCTTCGCCCTGCGCTGCGCCACCGCTGCCCACGGCCGGTTCGCAGCTTTCAACAAAACCACGAGATAGCCGGAATTCTCCCGTCTATTCCTCCCATCGCTGAAAGGAAAAAGCCGGAACAATGCAGCATGCCCGGAGTGACCATCGGATCGGTGCTCCGGACCCTCGCACGCATCCTGGCTGACTTTTCGACATGGCGACCACCCCCGCATCCCAGCAAGCCGCGCCTCAGGGCGCGAAACCCGGACCGATGAAGCGCATTCTCGTGATCGCGCTCATTGCGATCCTCGCCGCCAGCGCGGCGGCCGCCGCGACCTGGTTCGTCATGTCGCGCCATCCGGCTGGCGTGCCCGCTGCGTCGGCTGGGCCCGCCGCGGCGGCGCCCGCTCTGCCCGTGTACTACGCGCTCGAGCCGATGACCGTCAACCTGCAGTCCGACGACGGCGAATCGCACTACCTGCGCATCGGCCTCACGCTCAAGCTCGACAACCAGGCCACCCAGGACGCGCTCGTGGCGCGCATGCCCGAGATCCGCAGCCGCCTCTTGCTCGCGCTCTCGAACAAGCATCCGTCCGATCTCGCACCGCTCGACGGCAAGCGCGCGCTCGCCACGGAGCTCGCCGTGCTGATCTCGCAGCCCGTAGGCGGGAACGAAAGGCCAATGCACGTCGACGACGTGCTGTTCACCGAATTCGTCGTCCAGTGAGCGCGGCTGACATGACCACCGCGATGGAGGGCCAGTCATCATGACGATGGGTCACGACGAGTTCATGTCCCAGGAGGAGGTCGATGCCCTCCTCAAAGGCGTCACCGGCGAAGTCGATTCCGACTCGGGTGCGGCCGACAAGCAGGGTGTGCGGCCCTACAACATCGCGACGCAGGAGCGTATCGTTCGCGGCCGCATGCCGGGCCTCGAAATCATCAACGAGCGTTTTGCGCGCCTGTTGCGCGTCGGCATCTTCAATTTCATGCGCCGTACCGCCGAGATCTCGGTCGGTCCGGTGCGCGTGCAGAAGTACAGCGAGTTCACCCGCAACCTGCCGATCCCGACGAACCTGAACCTCGTGCACGTGAAACCGCTGCGCGGCACGTCGCTGTTCGTGTTCGACCCGAACCTCGTGTTCTTCGTCGTGGACAACCTGTTCGGCGGCGACGGGCGCTTCCACACGCGAGTGGAAGGCCGCGACTTCACGCAGACCGAGCAGCGCATCATCGGCAAGCTGCTCAACCTCGTGTTCGAGCACTACACGAGCGCGTGGAAAAGCGTGCGGCCGGTGCAGTTCGAGTTCGTGCGCTCCGAAATGCACACGCAGTTCGCAAACGTTGCCACGCCCAACGAGATCGTGATCGTCACGCAGTTCTCGATCGAATTCGGTCCGACGGGCGGCACGCTGCACATCTGCATGCCCTACTCGATGATCGAGCCGATTCGCGACGTGCTCACCTCGCCGCTGCAAGGCGAAGTGCTCGATGTGGACCGCCGCTGGGTGCGCGTGCTCTCGCAGCAGGTGCAGGCCGCCGAAGTCCAGCTCACGGCCGACCTCGCGCAGGTGCCCGTCACCTTCGAGCAGATCCTGAACATGAAGAAGGGCGACGTGCTGCCCATCAACATCGCGGAGCACATCGTCGCCAAGGTCGACGGCGTGCCGGTGATGGAGTGCGGCTACGGAATTTTCAATGGTCAATACGCGTTGCGGGTCCAGAAGATGATCAGCGCAGCCGACACGATGAAGGAAGGTGGATATGAGTGATGTAAACGGCACGAGCGCAGACGAGCCGGTGCTCGACCCGGGTTTCGACGCCGCTGTGCAGGAAGCGGGCGGCGACTCCATGGACGACTGGGCGAGCGCGCTTGCCGAGCAGAACAGCAACGAAGCGCCGGCCGCGCAACCGGCGGCCGTGTTCCAGTCGCTCTCGAAGGTCGATTCGACGAAGACGGCCAACGACATCGACATGATTCTGGACATTCCCGTTCAGATGACCGTCGAGCTGGGCCGCACCAAGATCGCCATCCGCAACCTGCTGCAACTCGCGCAGGGCTCGGTGGTGGAACTCGACGGCATGGCCGGCGAGCCGATGGACGTGCTCGTGAACGGCTGCCTCATCGCCCAGGGAGAAGTGGTGGTCGTGAACGACAAGTTCGGCATTCGCCTGACCGACATCATCACGCCGTCCGAGCGGATCCGGAAGCTGAACCGATGAACCGCGAGGCAGTTCGCGGCGCGGCGCACACGCGCGCTTTGCAGCACGCCTCACGCCAGGTCTCGCGGCTGATCCGCCAATCCCGCGGCGCGCGGGCGCTGCGCTTTGCGTCGCGCCTCGCGGTGCACCTCTCGCTCGGGCTCGCCGCGGTTTTCGCCGTGATGAGCGCGCGTGCCGCCGATCTCCAGGCGATCAACGAAGCCGCGCGTGCAGCTTCGGGCGCCTCCGCCGTGATGGCCGGCAGCGCAGTGCCCGCGCTCGGCTTCGGCGCCGTCGTGCAGACGGTGCTGGGCCTTGCGGTCGTGATCGGCGTGGTGTTCGGCTGCGCCTGGCTCGCACGGCGTCTGGGCCTGCAAGGCGGCCCGAGGAACGCGCTCGTGAGGACCATCGGCGGGGCCGCGCTCGGCGGCAAGGAGCGCGTGGCCGTGGTCGAAATCGGCGATACCTGGCTCGTGCTCGGCGCGGCGCCCGGCAACGTGCGGCTGCTGCACACCATGCCCGCGGGCGAACTCCCCGCCGGCGCCATGGCCGCGAGCGGCCACCCGGGCTCCGGCCTCTCAGGCACCTTCGCCCAGCGCTTTCGTGACGCGCTGAAAGGCGAGGCGGACAAACGCTTCAAGACGCGTTTCACACGACACGACGGCGGAGCGCAGTAAATGCAAGGCAGTTCCCTTCACGCGGCGCCCGCAGGCGGCGACGCCCGCGCACGCGCGGATTCCCTCGCGAAGCTCGCCCGAACGGCGCTCCCATTCGCGCTGATGCTCGGCGCGCTCGCGCTCGCCTTCGCGCTGCCGCACGTCGCGCACGCGCAAGCGGCAGCACCGCCGGCTGGCCTGCCCGCCTTCAACACGAGCCCCGGCCCGAACGGCGGCACGACGTATTCGCTGAGCGTGCAGACGATGCTGCTGCTCACGATGCTGTCGTTCCTGCCCGCGATGGTGCTGATGATGACGAGCTTCACGCGCATCATCATCGTGCTCTCGCTGCTGCGCCAGGCGATCGGCACGACGACCTCGCCGCCCAACCAGGTGCTCGTGGGCCTCGCGCTCTTTCTCACGCTGTTCGTGATGTCGCCGGTGCTCGACAAGGCGTACAACGACGGCTACAAGCCGTTCTCGGCCGGCACGATCTCGATGGACGACGCCGTGGCGCGTGGCGTCGCGCCCTTCAAGACCTTCATGCTGCGCCAGACGCGCGAGTCCGACCTCGCGCTCTTCGCGCGCATCTCGCACGCGGCGCCGATGCAGGGCCCCGAAGAAGTGCCGCTCACGCTGCTCGTGCCCGCGTTCGTCACCAGCGAGCTGAAGACGGGCTTCCAGATCGGCTTCACGATCTTCATTCCGTTTCTCATCATCGACATGGTGGTGGCGAGCGTGCTCATGTCGATGGGTATGATGATGGTCTCGCCCGCGACCATTTCGCTGCCGTTCAAGCTCATGCTGTTCGTGCTCGTGGATGGCTGGCAGCTGCTCATCGGCTCGCTCGCGCAGAGCTTCATCTGAGGATCCGAACATGACGCCCGAAATGGTCATGACGCTCTCCCACGAGGCGATGTACGTCGCGCTGCTGCTCGCCGCGCCGCTGCTGCTCGTCTCGCTCGTCGTGGGTCTCGTGGTGAGCCTTTTCCAGGCCGCTACGCAGATCAACGAACCCACCCTATCGTTCATCCCCAAGCTGATCGCCATCGCGGTCACGCTCGTGATCGCCGGGCCGTGGATGCTCACGACGATGCTCGACTACATGCACCGCATGTTCACGAGCATTCCGCAGCTCGCGGGTTAAACGCGGCCGCGCCGCCGCGTGCCCTCTGCCGCCCACGATGTTCACGGTCACCTACGCGCAGCTCAACGCCTGGCTCACGGCGTTCCTCTGGCCGTTCACGCGCATTCTCGCGCTCGTGGCGGTCGCGCCCGTCGTGGGCAACCGCTCTGTGCCCACGCGCGTGAAGATCGGCCTCGCGGGCTTCATCACGCTGATCGTCGCGCCCACGCTCGGGGCCATGCCGCAGGTCACGGTGTTCTCGGCCGAGGGCGTGTGGATTCTCGTCAACCAGTTCCTGATCGGCGTCGCGCTCGGCTTCACGATGCAGCTCGTGTTCGCGGTCATCACCATGGCGGGCGACCTCATGAGCCTCGGCATGGGCCTCGGCTTCGCGAGCTTCTTCGACCCGCAGGCCAACACCAGCACGCCCGCGCTGGCCTCCTGGCTGAACATGATGGCGATGCTCGCGTTCCTCGCCTTCGACGGCCATTTGCAGATGATCGCGGCGCTCGTCGCCACCTTCCAGTCGGTGCCGGTCACGGCGAGCGTGCTGGGCGCCTCGGGCTGGCGGCTGATCGCGGGCTATGGCGCGACGGTCCTCTCCTCGGGCCTGCTGCTTGCGCTGCCGGTGGTGGTCGCGCTCCTCATCACCAATCTTTCGCTCGGCATTCTCAACCGCGCGGCCCCGCAAATCGGCATCTTCCAGATCGGCTTTGCGCTCACGATGCTCGTCGGCCTGTTGCTCATCCAGCTCATGATGCCGAACCTGATTCCCTACTTCGCTCGCCTCTTCGACAGCGGCATCGAGCAGATGGGACGCGTGGCGGGCGCGCTGCGGCCGCCGGGGTGAAGGGGGTTCCGTTGGCGCAAACAGGTTTCAATCATGCGACTCGCAGGGACTTTTCGGACACGTACGTTGGAACGCTCTCTACCGTTTGATTGACACGGACTCGCACAGCACCGCCATTTCTGCGCCACACGATGGCTCAAGCACGAACAGCGTTAGCCGCCCGGCCCGAAAATCGGACGCGTACTTATCGCCTTCTTCCCCGCTGATCCCCGTACCTTTCGAATCATCGCGACTGTTGATCCACTGCACCCATGTCTGCGCGTCAGCGGACGTAAAGGTGTGTTTTGGTGAGATCAAAAGCCTCGACGCGACATTCTGACCGGCGAAATCGATCAGGCGTTGCGCGACAACCTCGAAGAATTTCAACACTTCAACTTCGCCCCCAACGCGGCGGAAGCGCAGCGTAAGGGAACGCGCTTCGGGATCGTGTTCAATTCCGCGCAATTCGGCATCGTGAAAGCTCGGAAAATCCGCAACGCTTCCGATATCAATGTACGTATCCATAACGAAAACACTCACGGCAATAAAGAAAAGGGAACTCCAGGACCGCGCACGCCACTCTCCCAGTTGTGCGAGTGCGGGACACCCTGCCCATGGTCGTGGTCAAAATCGAAATCTACGACTGCCTTGCCATCGCCTCCATATCGGCGCATCTGGCCACTGCCGGGGTTTGTGTACCACGTACCCGGCTCGCCTTCATTGGGTGTCTTCGCAATATCGAATGCATCGTCGTGACGCAGATCAGGCTGATAATTGAACGGCTGCGCATCACCAAGCCGCGTCGAGGTGTCGCCATTGTCATCGCTGAACACGCGAGACTCACGCGTGTCGCTGCCGAGTTCATTGCCATCTGAATCGTACGCCCCGAGCACGGCTCCCGCAGCCACATCAACCGCGCGAGGCCAACCAGTTCCGCCGCGAGAACCTGCGGCGTTGCTTACGGTCGCGGCTGCCCTGACGGCAAACGGCACGTATGCCGTGCGATCGACAAAGCATCCGTTCTCATCAAGCGGTACGAACTGGCCGTCATGGACCCCGTAGACGGTCGGCTTAGGGTCTGGTGTCCGTTTCGGCCAGCTCTGGGGTGCGTAGAACCGGGCAACCCGCCGACTACCCCGCCACGCCCGGTCGATAGCTGGAACGATCCGGCCATCGCGTACCGCGTCACGGAGAATGCGCGTCACGTCTTCGCCGTCGACTGGTGCAGACAGGCCCGAGATCCGCAGGTGTTCGCCGATAAACGCGGCATAGGCGCTGAAATCACGACACGCACGCGCGTGGCACCGCCTGATGGAAGTTCGGAAAAACCGGTCGAAGTCCTTCCGATCCTGTTCGATCGTTTCTTCGCGTTGCTTACGCGCTTTCTGCCGCTCCTCGAAAGAGAGAGTCCAGCCGCGATCAACGTCCTCCACGTCACTCACGGGCACGAGTGAGCATTGCCAGTCGCTCGTTAAAGGCACGCACAGCGCGTTATACGAATACCCCCATTCGGGAAGCGACATGTTCTCCTCCGCATCGATCTGAGGCCGGTATATCTAGCACGCAGCGAGACGGGAGGCTTTGCGGTGGGATAAAAGGCCGACAACACGAGCGAAACGAGCCGAGCCGGTGTGGACCTCCGGCAAACCGGGACCGGGTGCCCCAGTGTCGAGCCGGTCAGTAGTTTTGCGGCGTCCAACAAAAAAGAAAGCGGACCGAAGTCCGCTTTCCTGGTCAACCGCCCGATCGCCCGACCGCTCGCGATCAGGGATTGATGTACTGGAACAGCGACAGGTTCTGCGTCGCCGCGAAGCTCTTCTGCGAGGCCGTGAGCGCATTCGAAAGCTGTTCGTACTGGCTGATCGCGGCCACCGTGTCGGTGCTCGTGAGGTCCGAGAGGTTCGACGTGATCTGCAGCGAGTTGGTCGACGTGACCGTCTGCAAGGCCTTCACCTCCTGCTCGCGGCCGCCCACCGAAGCCTGCACGGTGATGACGTTCGACAGCGAATTGCCGATCTGCGTGAGGCCCGTGTTCAGCGCGTTGTTGAGGCTGGCGACCGCCGCGGTCGAGCCGCTCACGGGCGTGTTCAGCGCGCCGATGATGCTGTCGATGCTGGCGAACACATCGGTGTTCTGCGAAGCCGTGGCGGGCGTGACCCCGAAAGTGTCGCCTGCGGAAGGCGTGCCCGTGATCGTCACGTTCATGCCGCTGCCGAGCGAAATCGCGTTGCCGGACGTGAACGTGGCGGGCGTCGTGGTCGTCGCCGGGCTCGCGCTGTTGTCGGTCACCGTGTAGGTGAGCGCGCCGGTGACGGGGTCGGTGCCGAACGCGATCGAGTAGTTGTCGTTGTTGGTCGCCTGCGTCGGGTCCGTGACCGTCACGCCGCTGATCACGCCCGTGCCCTTGTTCGCCGCGTTGCCCGAGGCCACGATGTCGGAGCCTACCGCCTGCACGCTCTGGAACACCGCCGTACCCGTATCGCCCACGGCGATGTTGCGCGAGCCGGCCACCTGAATCACGCGCTGGCCTGCGTCGCCGTTGTACGTCACGCCGCCGCCCGACTTGTTCGAGAACACCTGCGAGGTGCTCTGGAAGCCCGAGAAAATGTAGTTGCCGGCGCCGTCCGTCGTATTGGCGAGCGTGAGCAGCTGATCGCGATAGCCCTGCATCTGCTGGGCGATGCCCTGGCGCGCCGTGTCGGTGAGCGAGCCGTTCTGTGCTTCGATGATGAGCGAGTGGATGCTCTGCATCGTGCTGGTCACGCTCGTGAGCGTCGTGTCCTCGAGCTGCAGCGCGGTGAGCGCCGTCGTCTGGTTCGCCGAGTACTGCGTGAGCGTCGCGCTGGTCGCGGAAAGCGTCACGGCCTGCGCGGCGCCGAGCGGATTGTCGGCGGGGTTCGAGATCGACACGCCGGTCGAGATCTGCTGCTGGATCTGCAGGAGCTGGGACTGCTGGTTCTCCATCGTCGAGACGTTGGAGGAGAAAATCTGGGAAGTCGCGATACGCATGGGTCAGCGCCTCACTGAATAATGCCGATCAAGGTCTGGAACAGCGTCGCCGCCGTCTGGATCACCTTGCTGTTTGCCTGGTATAGCTGCTGATACTTCATCAGGTTCGCAGCTTCTTCGTCGAGGTTCACGCCCTGCACCGACTGCTGTTGCGAAGTGAGCTGCGTGACGAGCGACTGCTGCGACGTGTTCGATGCCTTGAGATCGCTCGCGGCGTTGCCGATCGTGTTGACGTAATTCGCGTACGCGGTGGTGAGCGTGGCCGATCCGGTGAACGCCGTGCTCGAAGTGAGATTCGCAAGCGCCAGCGCGTTGCGGCCGTCTTGCGTGCCGCTCTTGTTCCCCGCCACCGTGAACGTGTCCTTGTTCGACGGCGTGCCCGTCATCGTGAAGCTCACGTTGGTCGCGACGCCATTGGCGCCGGTCGAGTCCGTGAGGTTCGTGATCGTGTACGTGGCGCCCGTGGCCGGGTTGTAGCTGACACCGGTCACCGGGGGCGTCGCCGCGCTGTTGATCGTCACGCTCGTGCTCGTGGTCGAGCCGGGCGTGGTGATCGTCACCGTCGTGCCGTTGGGCAGGCCGGTCAACATGCCGGTGGTCGAGTCGTAGGTCAGCGTGACCGGCAGGTTGGTCGTCGAATAGCCCGTGCCCACCGCGCCTTGCGTGACGTTGGCCGTGCCGGCGTTCGTGGTGGATGCCGAAACGACTACCGGCGTGGCTGCCGCGATGGCCGCGGGGTCGCTGGTGGCGACCGCGAAGCTCGCAAGCGCGCCGGATGTCGGCTCGATCGTGAACGAATCGCCCGCGCTCAGCGTGCCCGAAGGCGTGATCGAAAAGCCGCCGATCGTGAGCGGCGCCGTGCCGTTCGGCACGGACGCAACCGCCGTGTTCGTCGTCGTGTCGGTCAGGTTCCAGTTCGCGCCGTCGTAACTGAGCTTGAAAGTGTCGGTGGGGGGCTGCGTGGTGTTCGTGAGCGTCGCGCTCACCGAAGTCAACGGGTCGGGGTTCGTCGAACTGGCGGTGACGACCGGATTACCCACGGTGAAGAGCGCGCCACCCTGGCCGCCCGAGAGCGTGAGGCCGAGCGCATTCTGCGCGTTCACCTGCGAGGCGAAGCTCGTGACGATCGCGCCCAGTTGCGATTCGGCCGGATCGAGCGTGTTCTGCACGAACGAGACGAGGCCGCCCACGGTGCCGCCTTGCACCGCCGCCGAACCCAGCACCTGCGGCGTACCGAGCGACGCGGGGCTGGCGCCGTTCTGGCCCACCCAGGTCACGTCGAGTTCGGACGGATTCGCGTTCGACGGCTGCGTGCCGAGGTTGTAGCTGTTGCTGCTCACCACGAGCGGCTGGCCGTTGCCGAGGAAGACGCTGTAGCCGCTGCTGCCCTGCACGACCTGCACGCCGACCAGTTGCGAGAGGCTCGCCACGGCTTGATCGCGCTGGTCGAGCAGCTGGTTGGGCTGCTGGCCGCCCGCGCTCGCGGCCGTGATCTGCCCGTTGAGTTTCGCGATCTGCTGCGTGTAGGTGTTGATCTGCGCGACGGCGCTCGTGAGCTGCGTATTCACGCTCTGGCGCATCGAGTCGTACTGCTGGCTCGCGGCGTTGATCTGGGTGGCGAGCGTCTGCGCGTCGGAGAGCACGGTCTGGCGCGCTGCCGTGCTCGAAGGCGAATTCGAGACGTTCTGCAGCCCGGTGAAGAAGTTCGTGATCGCGGTCGAGATGCCCGAGGTGGGACTACCCACGAGGTTCGCGAGCTGCGTGGCGAGGGTGTACGAGGCCGTGTATGCGCTGCTGGTCGACTGTGCGTTGTTCAGCGCCGTCGTGAGGTACTGGCTGTAGGCGCGCTGCACGGTCGCGGTGGTGACGCCGCCGCCGATATAGCCGCTCGACGTGTACTGACCGGCCGATTCCTGATACACCGGCGATTCGACGTTGTATCCCGGGGTCGTCGAATTGCTGATGTTCTCGCCGGTGGTCGAGATACCAATCTGCGCAGCCTGCAGGCCGCTCAGACCGATCGAGAAGATGTTGGACATGCGTGATCCTCGAAAGCGGGCTGCCCCCTGGCAAGCCGCGAAGTGAACTCACGGTATATCGGCAGCGCACTGCGAAAATTAAGCGCTCGATGAGGGCGAAAACGTTAGCGCGAAGATTGCAGCCCGGTGGCTACCCCAGGGTCCTTAGGTATCCCTGGGAGTGCGCGCCGGGCGAACCGGCGCGCCGTGCGCCGGTTCGGCGACGCCTGCGCTCAGGCGCGCGCGAGCGCGCGGCGTTTCATCTCGAGCTGCGTGATGTAGCGCTGCAGCGTGTTCTCGGCGGAGCCGGGCAGCGCCTCGAAGCGAAAGCCCAGGTGATAGCGGCGGTCGCCATTGGGCAGGTCGATGAAGCGCTGCACGACGAGCGAGAGGTCCACGCGCAGCTTGCCGTGCGCGCGCAGGTCGAGCTCGGCGTCGGGAAGTTGCAGGCCCATGGGGAGATCCGCCACGCGCTCGTCGGTCGTGCGCAGTCCGAGGCCGCCGAGCGAGAGGTCATGGACCTCGTAGGCGAAGCGGGGGCCGCCGCCCGGCAGATCGCCGCGGCAAATGCACGGTTCGAGCACGGGCGTGTCGACGCGGAAGTACTCGCGCCGCTGCACGTAGAACAGCACTTCGGGGAAACTGGCTTCGAACGCGGGGCGTCCTTCGAACTCGGTGCGCCGCGGCGTGGCCGTCCTGAACTCCACGCGCACGCCTTCGGGCGACGCATGGAACAGGCACTCAGGCGCGGCGAGCACGCCCGCGTTCTGCTCGGGCAGCGCGCCCCAGTCGAACACGAAAGTCTGCTCGCGCCCGTTGACGGCCAGAACGCGGGTGACGAGCTGCCCGCCGCGGTACTGGAGGGTCAGGAAGTCGCCGCGGTTGAGGAGATTGCGTAGCTGGACGCCGATCTCGAGCGGATTGCGGCGCCCGAAATCGTGGGAGCCATCCGCGCCCTCGCCTGCTTCCTGTGGATTCGTCTGAACGGTATTCATCGGCCTGCCGGAAATTCGTGAACGTGCCAGCGCGCCAGCGGGACCGGCCCGCGCGCGCCGTTCGGGCGGTCCTACCGCCCGGTTTGCTTTTTCATCTCGCCTGCTTTAGCGGCAAGCCGTTCGAAAAATTTAGGGATTGGGCACAAAAAAAGTGCGCCTGTTTCCGCCACGAAATCCGCTGGCGCGGCTTCTTCCAGCAACTACGCCGAGGCAACGTTTGCGATGGGCGAATTTGCCCTTATGCCATCCGCTGCATGATCGTCAGCAGTTTCTTCGCGTAGTGCGGGTCGGTGGCGTAGCCCGCGCGCTGCATGCCGTGCGCGAAGCTCTCCGCGCTCTTCGAGCCGTTGATCACCGACGCATAGCGCGGGTTTTTCTTGAGCACCGTCGCGTAGTCGGTCATCGCATCCTCGTACGAGTCGTAGGCGCGGAACTTCTCCACCACGCGATGCGGCTGGCCGTCCACATACTCGGTCGTGACCGTCGAGACGGTCTTGCCGGTCCAGTCCTTCGTCGCCTTGATGCCGAACACGTTGTGGCTCGTCGAGCCGTCGGCATTCTTGATCTCGCGCTTGCCCCAGCCCGATTCGAGCGCGGCCTGGCCGAGAATGAAGCGCGCCGGGATGCCTGTGGTCGAGCTGGCCTGCTGCGCCGCGTTGGCGAGCTTGTCGACGAAGGCGTCCACCGAGGCTTCGCCGTTGCCCTTGACGGGCGGCGTGAGCGCGCTGTTGCCGCTGTAGCCCGTGCCCTTGCCGAGCGAGCCGTTGGCCGCTGCATTGCCATAGGCGCGACCCAGCGCGTTGAGCATCGCGAGATTGCCCTCGTTCGCGTCCGAGCCCGAGAGGCCGGAGATCGCACCCGCCACGCCGCCTGCACCACCTGCGCCGCCTGCGCCATTCGCGCCGTCGGCGCCGCCCATGCTGCGCATGAGCTGCTTGATCATCGCGTTCGCCACGCCGATGCCCTTGTTCGACATCTGCTGCGAAAGCTGCTGGTCGAGCATCGAGGTGAACTGCTTGCTGTCGCTGGAATCGAGCGGGCTGTCGTCGGGCGTCGCGTCGCGCATGCTCTTGAGCATCATCTGCGTGAAGACCGCGTCGAACTGCTTCGCGGCCATCTTCACGCCCTGCTGGGGCGAGGCGTTCGCGGCCGCGCGCATCGCGTCGAAACCCTGGACGTCGAGCGCGAAGCGGTTGGTGATGTCGAGACTGCCGCCGACGTTGTTCGTCTTATCCAAGTTACACCTCTTAGATGATCTCGAGGTCGGCGCGCAGTGCGCCCGCCGCCTTCATCGCCTGCAGGATCGACATGAGGTCCGCCGGTGTCGCGCCGAGCGCGTTGAGCGCCTTCACGACCTCGGCGAGATTGGCGCCCGCCGTCACGAGCTTGAGCGATCCGTTGTCCTGCTTCAACTGGATCTGCGACTGGCGCGTCGCCACCGTTTGTCCATTCGAGAACGCGCCGGGCTGGCTCACCGCCGTCTGCGTGTTCACGACGACCGAGAGATTGCCGTGCGCGACCGCGCAGCTCTCGAGCGTCACCATCTGGTTCATCACGATCGAGCCGGTGCGCGCGTTGAGGATCACCTTGGCGGCGGGCTGCGCCGGCGTCACGTTGAGATCCTGGACCTGCGCGATGAAGCCCACCTGAGCCGAAGGGTCGCCGGGGCCGTGCACCTGGATCGTGCGGCCGTCGAGCGGCATGGCCACACCTTCGCCGAACATGTTGTTGATCGCCGAGACGATGCGCTGCGTCGTGTCGTAATCCATGTCGTTGACGGTCATCGTGAGGAGGCCGCCTTGCTGCGAGACCGGCGAAACCACGGCGCGCTCGACGATCGCGCCGCCCGCGATGCGGCCCGCCGCGAGCTGGTTCACCTGCACCCTGCTGCCGTTGGCCGAGGCGCCCGCGCCGCCCACGGCCACGTTGCCCTGGGCGAGCGCATAGACCTGGCCGTCGGCGCCCTTGAGCGGCGTAAGGAGCAGTGTGCCGCCACGAATGCTCTTCGCGTTGGCAAGCGAGGAAACCGTCACGTCGATCTGCTCGCCGGGCCGCACGAACGGCGGCAGCGTGGCGGTCACCATCACCGCGGCGACGTTCTTCAACTGCATGTTGTTGAGTGTCGACGAGGAACCCGTCGAGCTCGACGTGTTGTTGATCGAGATGCCGAGGTTCGCGAGCATGTTCGCGAGCGTCTGCGTCGTGAACGGCGCCTGGGTGGTCTGGTCGCCCGTGCCGTCCAGCCCCACCACGAGGCCGTAGCCGATGAGCGGGTTGTCGCGCACGCCCTGGAAGGTCGCGAGATCCTTCACGCGTTCGGCGCGTGCCGGCGTCGCGAAAGCGACGAGTGCGCCGCCGGCCAGCACGAAGCCCAACACCACACCGATGGCGGCCAGCGCGTCTTTCAGGCGCGAGCGGCGCGAACCATGAAAACGGATCTTCACCATGGCGCGAGATTCAGGAAGAAGCGTTGCAGCCAGCCCATCGTCTCGGCTTCGTCGATCACGCCCTTCGCGGAGTATTCGATTTTCGCGTCGGCGACCTCGGTGGAAAGCACGGAGTTGTCTCCGGCAACGGTGTTCGGATTGACGACGCCTGAGAAGCGCACGAATTCATTGCCCTGGTTGATGAGCATCTGCTTCTCGCCGGACACGACGAGATTGCCGTTGGGCAGCACGTTCGTGACGGTCACGGTGATGACGCCCGTGAACGTGTTCGAGGCGTTGGCGCCGCCCGTGGCGTCGAACTGGTTCGCGCCCGTCGTATTCAGGTTCGCCCGGTTGAAGAAGCCCGGGAGGAAGTTGGCGGTCCCCGCGACGCTCGTGCTGCTGCCGCGCTTGGTGTTCGCGCCCGATGACTTGGTCGCGTTGATGTTTTCGGAGATGACGATCGTGAGGATGTCGCCGATATTGCGCGGACGCTGGTCCTCGAAGAGCGGCCGTCCCGCGTAGCCGGGGTTGTAGATCGCACCCGGCGAGGTGTTGACGGGCGGCTGCGGCGGCACGGCCGTCATGGGCTGCTGGGTGATCGGCTGCCGGTTGGGGAGGTAGGCGCAGCCCGCCAGCAACGCGAGCGCCACGCCCGCCACGAGCGCGCGGCACTCGGCCGTGCGCGGCGCGCGGGTGCGAGGATGGTTTCGAACGGACTGCGACATAGTACTCACCGACTTGTTTAACCAGGGATCCGACCTCAGACCTGCATCTGGCTGAGGGTTTGCAGCATCTGGTCGGATGTGGTGACCGCCTTGCTGTTGATTTCGTAGGCGCGCTGCGTCTGGATCATGTTCACGAGTTCCTGCACCACGTTCACATTCGACGATTCCACATAGCCCTGGCTGAGCGTGCCCGAGGCGTTCTGACCCGGCGTGGAGATCGTGGGCGCGCCCGACGAAGCCGTTTCCGAAAGCAGGTTCTGGCCGTTCGACTGCAGGCCGGCCGGATTGATGAACATGGCGAGCTGCAGCGAACCGATGGTCGTGTTGTTGGCCGAGCCCGGCGTCGTGACCGTGACCACGCCGTCGCTCGCGATGGTGAGCGAAGTGGCGTTGGCCGGCACCGTGATCGCCGGGATCACCTGGTAGCCGCTCGCGGTCACGAGCTGGCCCTGCGCGTTGGTCTGGAACGAACCGTCGCGCGTGTAGGCCGTCGTGCCATCGGGCATCTGCACCTGGAAGAAGCCCGCGCCGTTGATCGCCACGTCCTTCGAGTTGCCCGTTTGCTGCAGATTGCCTTGCGTGAAGATGCGCTCGGTCGCGATCTGCTGCACGCCGGTGCCGACCTGGCTGCCCGAGGGCAGTTCGGTTTCCTGGGTCGAGTTCGCACCCGGCTGGCGCAGCGTCTGGTACATGAGATCCTCGAACACCGCGCGCGAGCCCTTGAAGCCATTGGTGCTCACGTTCGCGAGGTTGTTCGAGATCACGTCCATTTGCGCCTGCTGGGCGTTCATGCCGGTAGCGGCGATGTAGAGCGATCGGTTCACGGTGTCTTTCTCCCGGCCCGTGGTCTGCGATTTTTATCTGCGAGACCGGCGGCCTTGAATGTGCTTAGCTGAAGTTGAGCAGCTGGTTCGCGCTCTGTTCGTTCTGGTCTGCGTTCTGCAGCAGCTTGGTTTGCATCTGGAACTGGCGCGCGTTGGTGATCATCGAGACCATCGCCGCCACGGGGTTCACGTTGCTGCCCTCGAGCGATTCGGTCGCGACCTGCACGGTCCGGTCCGCGTCGGCGGGATTGCCGTCCGCCGTGCGAAAGAGGCCGTCGTCGCCGCGCGTGAGCGAGCCCGCCGGCGGATTGACGAACTTGATCTGGTCGATCATCGCGACCGCGCTGGGCGGGCTGCCCGGCGCGACGACCGAAATCGTGCCGTCCTTGCCGATCGTGACCGCCGAACCGGGCGGCACCGCGATCGGGCCGCCGCCGCCGATCACCTGCAGGTTGGAGGCGGTGACGAGCTGGCCGTTTTCATCGACGTGCAGGTTGCCCGCACGCGTGTACGCCTCGTTGCCGTCGGCCGTCTGCACCGCCATGAAGCCCGCGCCCTGGATCGCGATGTCGAGCGGGTTGCCGGTGCGCGAGATCGCCCCGGGCGTCATGTCCGACCCAGGCGTTGCCGAGAGCACGAAGGTGCGCGTGGTCTGGTCGTTCACCGTCGAGCCGTCGCCGAACGCCATCGGCACGGCGCGAAAGTTGGCGAGCTGCGCGCGAAAGCCCGTAGTCGAGACATTCGCGAGGTTGTTCGCGACGACGGCCTGCTGCTCGAGCGCCTGGGTCGCGCCCGTCATCGCGGTATAGATCAGTCGGTCCATGATGTGCCCGGTACGTGGTTAGGCGCGTTACATCTGCAGCAGCGTCTGGTCGACGGTCTGCTGGGTCTTGATGGTCTGCGCGTTCGCCTGGTAGTTGCGCTGGGCCGTGATCAGGTCGACGAGCTGGTTGGTCAGGTCGACGTTCGACGCTTCGAGCGCGCCGCCCGTGAGCGTGCCGTGGTTCGTGCTGCCCGGCGTGGAGACCTGCGCGACGCCCGATGCGTTCGTTTCCTGGTACTGGTTGCCGCCCAGATCGATGAGGCCGTTCGGGTTGTTGAAGTTGGCGAGCACGATCTGGCCGAGCGCCATGGTTTGGCCGTTCGAGTAGTTGCCGGTGATGGTGCCGTCCGAGCCGATCGAGAAGTTCGCGAGCGTGCCGCTCGCGTAGCCGTCCTGCGCGAGACTGTTCACGCCGTTGGCCGAGCCGTACTGCGTCGTGCCCGTGAAGTCGAGCGTCAGCGCCTGCGGCGTCGTCGAGCCGTCCGTCGGGTTGATGCTGAACGAGAACGACGTGGTCCCGTTGGTCGTCGCCGGGGCCGTGGCCACGATGCTCTGGAGCGCGCCGGCGCTGCTGAACTGCGCCGTGCCGAGCTGCGAAACCGCACCGCTCTGGCCCGCGTACACGTCCCACTGGCCGCTCGTCGCGTCCTTGACGAAGTACATGTTGACCTGCTGCGTGCCGCCTAGCGTGTCGTAGGTCGTGATCGACGTCGAATACGTGTAGCTCGTCGAATCCGTCGCGCTGAACGGCGTGGTGGTCGGCGTCGTCGCCTGGGCGTTCAGGTTCAGCTGCGCGGTGATGTTCTTCGTCGCGAGCGGCGCGATGTTGGTGGTCGGCACCTGGAGCGGCACGGTCTGCGCCGTATTGACCACGCCGGTGGAATTCGCGGCGTAGCCCATCAGGTCGTGGCCCGCCGCATCGGTGATAAAGCCGTTCTTGTTGAGCTGGAACACGCCGTTGCGCGAGTACGTGATCGTGCCGTTGTTCGACATCTGGAAGAAGCCGTTGCCGTTGATCGCCACATTGAGCGCCTGGCCCGTCGTGTTGATCGTGCCTTGCGCGAAATCCTGCTGCACGGTCGAGAGCGCGGCGCCGAGGCCGATCTGGTTGCCCACGGAAGTCGCGATGGTGTTCGCGTAGACGTCGGCGAACTGCGCCGTGCTCTGCTTGAAGCCGGTCGTGTTCGCGTTCGCGATGTTGTTGCCGATCACGTCGAGGTCGTTCGCCGACGCGTGGAGGCCGCTCAATCCTTGCTGGTAGCCCATGTGTGTCTACTCCGCGTTTATCGTGTTCAGAGAATGGCGGCGACGCTCGAAAGCGCGACCGTCTTGCCGTTGGCGAGCTTCAGGCCCGCGCTGCCGTCCGACTGCTGGACCACGCCCTGCACCTGGCTGGCGACGAGCGCCGTCGCCGTGGCGGACTGGCCGTTGGTCGTCGCGGTGGCGGTGACCTTGTAGGTGCCGTCGGCAACCGTGTTGCCCGCGCTGTCCTTGCCGTTCCACGTGACCGGCACGGTGCCGGCCGACTGCGCGCCGAGATCGAACGTGTTGACGACCTGGCCTGCCGCGTTGGTGATCGTGAGCTTCACATCCGAAACGGCCGAAGGCAGCGTGACGCCTAGTTGCGGCGCCGTGCCGCTCGACACCGTGGCGCTGCTGCCCGCCGCGAGCACGTTCGAGCCGATCAGCAGCGCGGCCTGCGCGTTCTGGCCCGCCGACAGCTGCGTGGAGAGCGACGTGAGCGACGTGTTGAGCTGCTGGATCCCCGAAACCGTGTTGATCTGGGCGAGCTGCGAGGTCATCTGCGAGCTGTCCATCGGGTTGGTCGGATCCTGGTTCTGCAACTGCGCGACGAGCAGCTGCAGGAACGTGGTCTGCAGGTTGCTGGCGCTCGTCGACGAGGACGAACCCGACGAACCCGCCGAGCTCGCCGAGCTCGTGCCGTTCATGGTGTCGAGCAGTTGCTGCGACACAGTGGTGGTGGTCCCACCGATGGTTGTGCTGCTGGAACTCAACGCGTTCTCCTCGATTGCGCTTCGTGCGTGGCGTGTGGTGGCGGGCGGCACAGGGTTTCGCGCCCGCTGGTCTCTGTATTGACTGCGTTCTATGAATTTGCTGCGCAGTGCTTGCGGCGACTCGACTGCCGGCTCAGGTGCCGATCGTCAGCGTCTTGAGCATCAGCTGCTTCGCCGTGTTCAGCGTTTCGACGTTGGCCTGGTACGAGCGCGACGCCGAGATCATGTTCACCATCTCCTGCACCGGATCGACGTTGGGCATCGTCACGTAGCCGTCGGCGTTGGCGGAAGGATTGGCGGGATCGTAGGTCTCTTTCATCGGCGTGGGGTCGTCGACCACGCCCGTCACCCTCACGCCGCCCACCTGCTGGCCCGAGGCCGTGCGCGCGCCGCCGAGCGGATTCACCGCGAACACGACCTGCTTCGCCTTGTAGGGCTGGCCGTCGGGGCCGGTCGTGCTGTCGGCGTTGGCGAGATTGGACGCCGTCACGTTCAGGCGCTGCGATTCCGCCGTCATGGCGGAGCCGGCAACGCTGAAGATGTTCATCAGGGATGGCATGGTTTCATTGACCTCACATCAAGTGCGCGGGACACGCGCGTTGGTCGCTGCTTGTTCGTTGCTTACTCGTTGTTTGCTCGTTGCTCGTGCGTGGCTCCGCGCTCGCTCGATCAGCTCGAGCCCGAGGTGATCGCGGACAGCATCGTCTTGATCTGCTGCGAGACCACCGTCATGCCCGACTCGAAGTGCAGCGCGTTGTCGGCAAACTGCACGCGCTCGGTGTCGAGATCGACCGTGTTGCCGTCCAGCGCAGGCTGCACCGGCACGCGATACATGAGCTGGCTCTTGTAGGTGTCGGCCGGGCCGCCCGTCGGGATCAGCTTCGCGTCGCCGGCGAGGTGAGCCGACTCCGTGGTCGCCATCTGCATGCCGCTCGTCACGCCTGCCGGCTGCGCCATCGCGAGCGGCTGGGCGTTGCCGCCCGCCGTGCGCGCCAAGGCCCCCGCCGTGCCGCTCACCGCGCCTTGCTGCCTGAGCGCGCCCGCGAGCGAGGCCGAGAAGTCCACGTCGCGCGCCTGGTAACCGGGCGTGTCGGCGTTCGCGATGTTCGAGGAGATCAATGCCTGGCGCGTGGCGCGCACATCGAGCGCTTCGCGCCCAAAGGCGAATTCGGCATCGAGTTTGTCCAGCATCGGGCGTTCTCCGTGAGAAGAAAGGGGTCTCGGCGTGGGCGCGGCGGCTTCGCCATCGGCGGGAAATCCCGCGCAAACGTTAGGCGCGCAGCCCGAAGGCTTTTGCGCATGGAGTGGAATATTAGGCGCGGGTGGCAAGAACCAATCGGACGAATAGCCGGTAAAGCGCCCCTCTATTCGAAGCAAGCGAGCGGGGGCCGCCGCCTAGAATGCGAGGCGTGTCAATGCATTCGATGGAGAACGACGATGCCGCAAACAGCCTCATTCCGCGAGCCGCGCGCCGGCCTGGAACGGCGTGCGCGCGCGCTGTCGTGGGCTGTTTCACGGGCCGCTTCGTGGACCTGCGTGATGGCGTGCGCCCTTGGCGGCGCGCTCGCCCAGGCGCAAACCGCGGCGCAGACACAAGTACCGACCCAGGCACAGGCACAAACGCAGGCACAAACCCAGCCCCAGGGCGCGGGCGGCCAGATCTTCATTGCAGGCAACGGCGAGCGCGCCGGCGCCGACGCCGCGCAGATGAACGCGCTGCTCGCCGCTCCCGCGAAGCCCGCGGCGCGCAGCGCCGGCGCCGGCGTCGGCGCGGCGGCGAATGCTGCAGCGAGTGGGTCCGCGAATGCCGCAAATGGCTCCGCGCCGCTACGCGCGTCGAGCTACGCCGATCTGAACACGCGCGGCGTGCCCGAAGATGCGCGCGCAGGCGTCGACGCGAATGGCATGATCACGATCCCGGGTCCTGGCGAGCGCGCGTCGCAAGGCGATGCGCCGCGCATCGTCACGATTCCCGCGCCGGGGACGAGCGCTCAACCCATGCGCGTGCCGGCCGCCAATGCGTACAACGCGGGCGCGCTCCAGCGCGTGAATGTCGCGGCCGCCGCGAACCGCGTCGCCCCGGTGGTCGTCGATGCAGCGGCAACGAACCCGGCCGCCGGAGCGAGGCCGGTTGCGAACGCCAACGCCAATACAAATGCGAACGCCAACGCCAACGTCAATGGAAGCGCGAACGCCCAGGCCGCGCCGCCCGGCCAGCAGGACGGCGAATCGGTCCGCGCGGCCGTGCTCGCCTATCTTCAGCAACAGTCGGCGGGCCTGCCGGGCCATGTGAGCATCACCGTCAATCCGGTTTTCCCGCGCGGCCTCGCGGCCTGCGCCTCGCTCGAACCGTTCATGCCGCCTGGTGCGCGCACCTTCGGCCGCATGACGGTGGGCGTGCGCTGCATCGGCGCCAGGCCGTGGACGCTCTACGTAGGCGCGCGCATTGCCATCGAGGTGACGTACTACGTGGCCTCCCGGCAGATCGGCGCGGGCGAGGTGCTCTCCGCCGCCGACTTCACGCCGCGTTCGGGCGACCTCGCGAGCCTGCCGCAAACCATCATCACCGATCCCAACCAGGCGCGCGGCGCCGTCGCGCTCGCGCGCATCTCCGCCGGACTGCCGCTGCGCTCCGATATGCTGCGCAGCGCGGCCTCGGTGATCATCGGACAGACCGTCAAGGTGATCGCCGTGGGCACCAACTTCACGATCTCCGCCGAAGGCAGCGCGCTCAATAACGGCGAGCCCGGCCAGCAGGTGCGCGTACGCACGAGCGGGGGACAGGTCATCACGGGCGTGGTCAAGGACGCCGGCACCGTGCAGGTGCAGATCTAGGGCCGGTTCAGGCCGGTTTTCAGCGGCCTGTCCGGGCGGCAAGAGCCCCCTCGCCCCCAGGCCTGGCGCTCGCGCGGCGGTACGCCGCTGTGTGCGCAGGCACACGTAACAGCATGTAACGTTGGGACTTTCACGCTAAAGTTCGGCCGGGCCTATGCCGTTATCAAGGTCAAATCGATCAGGAAAGCCCATCGTGAAAGTTGACACTTCCACCCGCAATGAGCCGCGCGCCGTGCGGGATGGCCTCGCGCGTTCGCAAAGCGATTCGACCGGCGCCGTGAGCGCCACGAACACCGGCAATGCCGCCACGTCCAGCGGCGCGAGCGCCGCCGGCACTTCCGGCGCCTCTCAAGGAGACGCGAACGTGAGCCTCTCCTCTCTCTCGTCGACGCTGCGTTCGCTCGCGGCGAGCGGTGCCGCCGACATCGACATGGCCCACGTTCAGTCGATCAAGGATGCGATCCGCAACGGCACGCTGCAGATCGACTCCGGCAAGATCGCCGACGGCGTGATCCAGACCGCGCGCGACCTCCTGAAGCCGACGTCGCTCAACTGATGTTCGACGCACGAGCGCTGCACAAACACTGTTTTCCGGGTGCCTCGCAATGAAAGATGCCTTGTTGGCCACACTGATCGACGAACACGCCGCCGTTGAAGCGTTCGCGTCGCTGCTCGCCTGCGAAGAGAAGGCGCTCGTGTCGGCAGACGGCATGGACACGCTGCCGCAGATCGTCGAGCAGAAGACGACGCTCACGCAGCGTCTCGCGGGTCTCGAAAAGGCGCGCGACGCGCAACTCGCCGGCCTCGGTCTGCCCGGCGGACGCAAGGGCATCGAGATGGCCTGCGACGGCGACACGCGTCTCGCGAGCCAGTGGGCGCTGCTCAAGGGCGCGACCGAGCGCGCGCGCCGCAGGAACCTCACGATCGGCATGATGATCCGCACGCGCATGGAGCATAACCGCCGCGCGCTCGCGATCCTGCGCGGCGACACGGGCAACGGCGCAATGCTGTACGGTCCCGACGGGCGGCTGCCGGCGTTCGGGCTGTAGGCGCTCGCGCGGTTCGTTTGTCGATGTGAAAAAGCCGAAGCGGCCGTGCTTCGGCTTTTTCGTTTCTGCTGTCGAACGCGCCAACAAAAAAGCCGGTGGCTCGCGCACACCGGCTCTTTCACTGCACTGCACCCCGCGCTGATATGCACGCCTCCCCTACTGGCCTCAATTCTCCGTGCCCGCCCACGACATCTCACGCAGCCGCGTGCGCAAGCGCGCCACCGCCTGGCTGTGCAGCTGGCACACGCGCGACTCGCTCACCTCCATCACCGCGCCGATCTCGCGCAGGTTCATGCCGCGCTCGTAGTAGAGCGACATGAGAAGCTTCTCGCGCTCGGGCAGCCGGTCGATCGCCTCGACGAGCGCGCCGCGCAGACTGTCGTCGAGCAGCGCCGAAAGCGGGTCCGAATGATCGACGCAGTAGCGGTCGAGGAACGGCTCGTCTTCGGCGGAGCGGTCAAAGTCTTCGTAGTAAATGAGCTGGCTGCCGTGCAGATCCTGCAGCATCGACTGGTACTCGTCGAGCGGCATCTGCAGGTGCTCGGCGATCTCCGTTTCGCTCGCCGAGCGGCCAAGCCGCTGCTCCACCTTGTGCACCGCGCTCTCCACTTCACGCGACGTGCGGCGCAGGCTGCGCGGCAGCCAGTCGTTGCTGCGCAACTCGTCGAGCATCGCGCCGCGAATGCGCTGGCTCGCGTAGGTCTCGAACTGCGCGCCCTGATCTTCCTTGTAGCGGTTCGCCGCGTCGAGCAGGCCGATCATGCCCGCCTGGATCAGGTCGTCGAGGTCCACGCTCGCCGGCATCTTGGCCACGAGCTGCAAGCCGAGCCGTCTTACGAGCGGCGCGTATTTCGCCAGCACGTCGGCCTGCGAAATCTTTCCTTGAGCGTTGTACATCGTGCTCTCCACTTCTCATCTCCCTTGCGGCAACGTCGTGCGCACGTCAGACGTGCCGCGGCGACGGCCGCTGTGCGGGCGCGTCGGCCCGCCAGCCCACGTGGGCCGCGGACGCAGATGTCGCGTCGGGTGCGGAATGCACACCCGTCACGGCCGCCGCGAACGAATCGGCGTTCGCGGCGAGCGTGCTGTGTGCGGTGTGTCCTGCGTTTGCCTCGGCTGCCGCGTGCGGCGCGCCGTCCAGATCCCCGGCGTCATGCAGCGCATGCGCCGCGAGGGCTTGCAGTCTTGCTCCGTCCTGCTGGTCGACGAGCGTTTCGCCCACCGCTTCGCCCACCGTTTCGCGGTCGTACCAGCGACGCGCGTCCGCGCTCGCGAACGCGGCGTTGGCGCGCGCCGTAGCCGGCGAACATGCCGACACGGCAGGTCGCATCGGCCAGTGCGGCAGCTCGGAAGCCACGTGCCGGAAGTCGCGCGCAGCGGCCGTCGAAGGAAACGCATCGACGATGCAGCGCGCGAGCTTGAGCGCCTGCGCCATGTGCTGATCGGCGGCGACGCAGCCGGCGCTCTCGAGCGACACGCTCAGGTAGCGCCCCGCCACGCCCGCGAGATTCTCGATCGCGGCGTGCGCGTCGCTCGCGTTCGCCACGTGGGTCGCGAGCACGCGGAACTGCGCGATCGCATGCGCGAAGTGCAGCCGTTTCATGCACGCGTAGGCGTCGGTGATCGCCTGCGCGCCGATGCGCATCACGATCAGCACGTCGTGCGCGTGCATCGCGAGCGGCGAGAGGGCGCCTTCGGCGTCGAGCTGCGCGTCGATCAGCACGATGTCGGCGGGTCCGGAAATCACCTTGCGCAGCTGAGCGCTCGTGTACTGGGCGCGGTTGTCACGCGATGCAGCGAGCACGCCGAAGCCGAGCGCGTGACGGCCGACGGCCTCTTCGAGCGTGAGCTCGCCGCGCATCACCGCGGCGAAATTGCCCGCGCCGCGCACGCCGCCCAAGAGCGAGCACACCGAGCGCGGCCCGAGGCACTCGTCGATCACGAGCACATCCTTGCCCTGCGCGGTGAGCGCCGCCGCGAGATTGACCACGGCGGTCGTGCGCCCGGGCGAGCCCGAGCCGCCCGTCACCGCGACCACGCGCGAGCCTTCGCGCGCCAGCAGACGTCGCAGCCCTTCGGCCTGATCGATCACAAACTTATCCAAACCGTACCTCGGGAGCCTGCGAGCCCGAACGAATCGACAACGCAGAGAGGAGCGCCGGGATGTCGTCCTCGTGCGGCACGAACGGCGAGCGGTCGCGCGGAATGCAAAAGGCGCTGCGAATCAGGAAACGCCGCGTCGCCACGTAAAGGTTTTCGGGCACTTTCTGGCCCGTCGAGACGTAATGCACGGGCAGCTTGTAGCGCAGCACGGTGTCGAGCGCGCTGCCGAGGTTGGTCGCCTCGTCGAGCTTGGTGAGAATGCAGCCCGTGAGCGGCGCGTTTTCCGGGCCGCTCTGGTAGGCCTGCACGACTTCGTTGAGCGTGTCGCCGTGGTTCGTGGCCGAGAGCAGCAAGAGACGCTGCACGGGGCGCCCCGCGCCGCACAGCATGGCGATCTGGTCGGCCACGGCGCGGTCGCGCTGGCTCATGCCGATCGTGTCGATCAGCACGATGTGCTTGTTCTTGAGTTCGGTGAGCGCGAGCTGGAGGTCCGCGCCGTCGCGCACGGCGTGCACCGAAACGCCGAGGATCTTGCCGAAGATGCGCAGCTGCTCGTGGCCGCCGATACGGTAGCTGTCGGTGGTGAGCAGCGCGACCTTGCTCGCGCCGAAGCGCATCACGCAGCGCGCGGCGAGCTTCGCAGTGGTCGTGGTCTTGCCGACGCCCGTCGGGCCCATCAGCGCGAACACGCCGCCGCGCTCCATGAGCGCTTCTTCGTTTTCGAGCACGGGCAGGTTCGATTCGAGCACCGACTGGAGCCACTCCATGCCGGCCTCTTCGCTCTCCACCTCGGGCAGGCGGTCGATCACCATCTTCACGAGCTGCGCGGAGAAGCCGGCGGCGAAAAGCTGCTTGGTGAGTGCGCCCTGCACGGGGTTGCGACGCTGGCGCTCGCCCCACATCAGACCGGCGAACTGCTCTTCCATCATGCCGCGCATCGAGGCGAGCTCGTTCATCACGGTTTCGTTGACGACCTGCTCGATGCGCGCGCGGATCGCTTCGCTCACGTTTTGCGCCACATTCGCGCCGCCTTCGGCCGCGCCCTGCGTCGTGCGGTTGCCGGGCGTGGGCGCCGGGCCGGCGGCGTCCGGGCTGTGGCCCAGGCGCTGCGCGGCGCGGCGCGCGGCGACATGCGCAGCTTCGAGCGCCCAGTCGGGCGTGGTCGCGTCGACGTCGGGCGGCAACACAGGATCGGCGATATTGCCGAGGCCCCTCGCGGCCGCTGACGCGGGCGTCATGCCCGGGTCGCGCACACCGTTCTGCTGATTCGCAATGCGGCGAGCGTGGTCGATCAGCCAGGGATTGGATTCGGCCATCGTGCGCGGGGCGTCGCTCGTGTACTGGGAAGCGGCCTCTTCGAGCCGCGACGCGGCTTCGCGCGCGAAGGCCGGCCCAGCGGAGGCGGCGGGGTTGGCCACCGGGTTCGCGAGCGGCGCGAAGGCCGGCTTGGCGAGCTGCTCGGTCGCGGCCTGCAGCGCCTTTTGCAGCGGCGTGTGCTGATTCGGCATGCCCGCCTGCGTCTGCGGCAGCGGCGATTGCGCCGCCTGCGGGGCCGCCCCGGCGCGCGAGCCGGCGGAGCCGGACGAAAGCGCGGAACCGGCCTGGGCATCCTGGCCGAGCGAGACCGCGGCGTCGTTGGCGTGGTCGCCTTGTGCGTTGGCGTCGTCGGCGAGCGTGTCGTCGTCTTCGGCGCCCACTTGCGGGCTCGCGCCGAACACCGACGAGAACACGTCCGGCATGCCGCTGGCGTAGGGGTTCGAACCGGCGCCGGCGAGCGCAGCGGGTGCCGCAAGCGCTGCGGGCGCCGAGCCGGGCGCAGCGCGAGGCGTGCGAGCCATTTGCGTCATCGCGGCGGACGCCTGCGCGAACGGGGCGCCCGAGCCGCCCTGGCCTTGCACCGCAGCGCCATCGGCCGGCGCGATCGCCGCGAGGTCGCGATCCGCGAGCGCGACGATCTCGACGCTGCCGTCGTCGAGCGTGCGGTTCGACAGAACGACGGCGTCCGCACCCAGCGCTTCGCGTACGAGCCGAAACGCGTCGCGGCTGGTGCCACCGATGAATTTGCGAATGTTCAAGCTGAGCCCCCGATGAGGTGGGCGGCCTATGCCGCCGCCGGTCGTCTTTTGCTGGAATGCCGCGGGATTGCTGCCGGCCGCGCGTCGCACGCAAGGCCTTTTCCGATGTTGGAATTATTTCGAAGGTGGCCCCCCCATGATCGATGGATCAGGGCGGAGAAATGTGGGCAATTCGCGGAATCGGGGGGTGGGGGGGCGCGGTCTTACGGCAAGCCCGTAG